>CAWKEZ010000096.1:0-4604 GCA_963848545.1 uncultured Thermoleophilia bacterium | reverse complement strand
CTCCACGGCACGTTCCAGGCTATGGCGTTCACCGAGTTCGGTGAGCTCGTGGAGGCGCAAACCGAGGGCCGGAAGCTCGCCTTCATGGACTTTCGCAACTGGGGCACGCCCGACTACGCTTTTCTCAACATGATCACCAGCAGCAGCTTCGCCAAGGCTCATCCGCAGACCACGCGCGCCTTCGTCGCCGCGACCCTGAGAGGTCTTACGTACGCGGTGCAGCATCCCCAGGAGGCCGTAGACATCTACGTGGCCCGGCACCCCGAGCTCAAGAAGGGCCTTCTGCTGGCGCAGTGGCAGGCGGCCATTCCCTCGCTTGCGACCGCCGGCGCGCACCCGGCCGGCTGGCAGGACCCCCAGGCGTGGAGCAAGCTGAACACCTGGCTGGTGCAGAGTGGGCTCCTGGCCAAGCCGGTGAACGTGAGCGCCGCGGTAACCAACGCCTACTTGGCCGCCAAGTGAGCGCCGCGGCGGTCACGGTGAGGGGCTTGTGCGCGGGCTACGGCGTGCGACACCATCCTGTGCCGGTGCTCGGACCACTGGACTTCGCCCTCGCCCCCGGTGAGCGGCTCGCGGTGGTCGGCGAGAGCGGCTGCGGCAAGAGCACGCTCCTGCACGTGCTGGCGGGGCTCCTGGCTCCTGCCGCCGGACAGGCGGTGGTGGACGGCAGCGTGGTGGCGGCCGCCGATCTCGCCGCCGGCACTCCCGGCTGCCGCTCCGGGCACGCCGCCTACATGTTCCAGCGCGACCTCCTGCTGCCCTGGAAGAACGTGCTGGCCAACGCCGTGTTCGCGGCCCAGGTGGCCGCCGAGCCGGGCGGCCGGCCGGGCCAGAGGCCCAGGGCACGCACCACTGCCGACCTGCGCGCCCGAGCGCGCGTCATCCTGGAGGAGTTCGGCCTGGGAGACGCGCTCGAGGTGCTGCCCCGGCAGCTCTCGGGCGGTATGAAACAGCGCGTCGCCCTGGCCCGCACGCTGGTCTTGGAGCGCGGCCTGGTGCTCCTCGACGAGCCGTTCGGCAGCCTGGACGCGCTCACGCGGGTGGAGTTGCAGCGCTGGTTGCTCGGCGTGATGGAGGCGCACCCGGCGACCTGGATCCTGGTCACTCACGACGTGCGTGAGGCGGTGCTGCTCGGCGATCGTGTGGCCGTGCTCGCCGGCCGGCCGGCCCGGCTGCAAGGTTGGGTGCCGGTGCCGCTGAGTCCCACGCAGCGGCGCGACCTCGCCGGCCTCGAGGCCGGCGAGGTCGCCGACGCCTGGGATCCGCCGGCGCCGACCGACGGAGCGGGGTCGCGGGCGGCGGGCGCGGCGGGCGCGGCGAATCTCGCGGCGGCGATGGAGACCATGCGCCGTTTGACCGCGCAGGTGCGCGGCCAGCTCAGGCATGCGAGGTCGGCGCCGTGAGCGCCGGGGGTCTTCCCACGTATCACGACCCGCTGCCGTCACGACCCGCTGCCGTTTCACCACCCGCGCTATGCGCTGGAGGAGAGGCATCAGGCGCGAGAGGCCGCGGGGCGATGGCGCACGGCAGTTTGACGGCCATGTGCGGGCGCGCTAGCCTTCAGGCGTTGTCTCTCTGCTACTGGGAAGCCGGTGCAAGGCCGGCGCTGCCCCGCAACTGTAGCCGCTCACGAACGTCGCCGCGAAGCCACTGCCCGGGTCGGGCGGGAAGGCGCGACCAGTAGGATGAAGCGGAAGCCAGACACCGCGGCCGAAGATCATCGCGACAACGCCTCGAGGGAGGGCAGCGGTGGAGCCTCAAGACCACCTCTTCTTCGTCACCGGCGGCGCGCGCAGCGGCAAGAGCACCTTTGCCGAGCGGCTCGCGGCGCAGCTGGCCGAGCCGCTCGCCGGCTGTGTGGCCTATCTCGCCACCTCGGAGACCAACGACCCCGAGATGGCCCAGCGCGTGGCGGCCCATCGCCTGCGCCGGCCACGCACGTGGGGCACGGTCGAGTGCTCCATCGAAGTTCCGGCGGCAGTGCGTGCCGCCGCCACGGCGGCCCCGGCCGGCCAGGTCTTTCTCCTCGACTGCGTGAGCGTCTGGGTAAGCAATCTCCTGTTCGCCGGCGGCGACCTGGGCGGCACTCGCCCCGGCGACGAGTTCAACTACGACAAGTCGTTGCTCACCGCCGCGCAGGAGCGCGCCGCCTCGGCGCGCGTGAGCGCGGCCGTTGACGATCTCCTGGCGGCGCTCGCCGAGACCGGTGCGATCCTGGTCGCGGTCTCCAACGAGGTGGGCATGGGGGTGGTGCCCGAATACCCGCTGGCCCGCATCTACCGCGATCAGCTGGGCTGGGCGAATCAGCGCCTGGCCGCCGCCGCCGACCGTGTGTTTCTCTGCGTCGCTGGGTTCCCCATCGACGTGAAGTCTCTCGCCGTGCCGCCCTTTCCCGCCAAGGAGTAGTACCCGTGACCGATCTGCTAGACCTCACCATTGGCCGCATCCAGCCGCTCGACGCCGAGGCCATGCGCGCCGCCGACGCTCGCCAGGCACAGCTCACCAAGCCGCCCAAGTCGCTGGGCCGGTTGGAAGCCCTGTCCATTCAACTGGCCGGCATCCAGGGCAGGCCGCTGCCGGTGATCGCCCGCAAGGCCATCGCCGTGATGGCCGCCGACCACGGTGTGGTGGCCGAGGGCGTGAGCGCCTATCCGGCGGAGGTCACCCCGGCCATGGTGCTCAACTTCGCCGCCGGCGGGGCGGCCATCAACGTGCTGGCCAGGCAGCTGGGCGCGCGCGTCGCCGTGACCGACGTGGGTGTGGCCGCCGACTTGAGCGGCGCCCAGGGCGTGCGCCACAAGAAGGTGCGCATGGGCACCGCCAACATGGCACAGGGTCCGGCGATGACCCGCGACGAGGCTCTGCAGGCCATCGCGGTGGGCATTGAGCTGGTCGAGGAAGAGCTCGCCGAGGGCCTCGACATCATCGCCACGGGTGAGATGGGCATCGGTAACACCACGGCCGCCTCGGCGGTCATCGCGGCGCTCACCGGCGAACCGGTTGCCAGGGTGACCGGTCGAGGTACCGGCATCAGCATGGAGGCGCTGCCGGCCAAAGTGGCGGTGATCGAGAAGGCGCTGGCCGTGAACGCGCCCGACGCGAGCGACCCCATCGACGTGCTCGCCAAGGTGGGCGGGCTGGAGATCGCCGCCATGACCGGCGTGTTCCTGGCCGGCGCCGCGCGCCGCGTGCCGGTCGTCATGGACGGCTTCATCTCGGCCGCCGCCGCCCTCGTCGCCGTGCGTCTGTGCCACGAGTGCGTCGACTACATCCTGCCCAGCCACGTGAGCATCGAGGCGGGCCACCAGGTGGTGTTCGAGGAGCTGGGTCTTACGCCGCTCTTCGATCTGCAGATGCGTCTCGGAGAGGGCACCGGCGCGGCCCTGTCGATGAGCATCGTCGAGGCCGCGGCGCGCATCCTCAGCGAGATGGCCACATTCGAGAGCGCCGGCGTGGTCGGCGGCGACATCGCGGCCGACTCCGACCTGCGGCGCTGAGGCAGCGGAGCGCCGGTGAGAGATGGGCACCAAGAGGCGCTGGCGGGCGAGGCCTCGGGGCCGCGCAATGGCTCCGTCGTGAGGCGCTTCACGCTGGCCGTGACGTTCCTCACCGGCCTCCCTCTGCCCGTGAGCGGAGAGGTGGCGGCGGCCGACCTGCGGGCCAGCATGGGCTGGTACCCGCTCGTGGGTCTTGGGCTGGGCACCGCGGCCTGGGCCGTGTACGCCGGGCTGCTGGAGCTGCTGCCCTCGCTGGTGGCGGCCGTGCTCGTGGTGCTCCTGCTCGAGGCGGCCACGCGGGGCCTGCACATGGATGGCCTCATGGACACCTGCGACGGCATCCTCAGCGGTGCCCCGCGGGCGCGCGCCCTGGAGATCATGAAAGACAGCCACGTGGGGGCCATGGGCGTGCTCGCGGCGCTGCTGATCCTGTTGCTCAAGGTCGCGGCCCTGGGTGCGCTTACGCGCAGCGCCGCGATCGCGCCTCTGCTGGCCGGTTGGACGGCCGCGCGGGCCCTGCCGGCGCTGGACGTCTATGCTTCTCGCCTACGCCAGAGCCGAGGGCACCGGGGCCGCCTTCAACCGCACGCGCTCGGCCACCCCTATGGTGTTGGCTACGTGTCTGCTGGCAGCCGCCTTGGTGGCCACGGCCGCGACGACCCTGGCAGCCGGCGGCGCCGGCGGCTGGTGGGCTGGCCTGCTCGTTACGGTGGTCGCGATGGGCGTTGCGCTGGTGCTGCAGGCCGCCGTGGCGAGGCGTCTCGGCGGCCTCACCGGCGACGTGTACGGAATGGGCATCGAGCTGGCCGAGGCGGCGGCGCTGCTGGTCGGCTGCGCGATCGTGCGACTGGCTTCATGACAGTGCGCGCATGACCTTCGAGGAGCCATCATGCAGGCTCTACCTGGTTCGCCACGGACAAGTCCAACACGCAAGCTTCAACGGCAACCTTGATGGGCAACAGCGACCATCGCCGCTGCCGGCTTGCCAGGCGCAGGGCGCGCGCCGCTGCGGCGGTCTCGCAGCGCCTGTCGACGTGCCGGGTAGTCGACAGCGACCTGCCGCGGGCGCGCGCGACGGCGGAGCTCATCGCCGCCGCCTGGGCCACC
>CAWKEZ010000095.1:0-17815 GCA_963848545.1 uncultured Thermoleophilia bacterium | reverse complement strand
ACGCGGAACGACCTCTGTGCCGCGGGGTGCCGCACCTGGCGATCGATCCGTACGGCAATGTGCACGCCTCGCGATCACGGCGGGCGACCCGGCCTTCGTGGCCGGCTCGCTGCGCGAACAGCCGCTCGAACAGATCTGGCGCACGTCCAGCAGCCTGCGGCTGCTGCGCGCCGCGCGCGCCCGTGACCGGGCCGAGTGCCTCGCCTGCCCGGTCGTCGACGCCTGCGGCGGCGAGTGCTGGGTGCAGGCGCACTACGCCGCCCGCGCGCACGAACGGCGAGGCGGCTACGCCGCGCCGTTCCCCTACTGCGGGCTGGTACGGCCCATGTTCGAGGGGCTGGCGGCAGAGGCCCGAGCGGCCGCCGGTTCCGGGGCCGCGCAGGCGGCTGCGCCCGCCGCCTGCGGCCCGGCAAACGCCTGCGGCGGCCAAGCTGCCGCCGGCAGCGACAGCTACGCGCTCTTCGACTGCATATGAGGCTACTGACGGCGCCGGCGTGACCGGCGCGACAACTTCACGCCAGCACCAGCTCCAATCGGTGCTTGTGCCTCCCAGTCGGGCAGAACGCGCTCCAGCAGCGCGCCAGGTCTCGTACTCCAGCACCGGCAGGAACTCGCGCGCCAGCCAGAACTGCGCGCCGCGCCGACGTCAACCGGAATCTGCAGAAATCGCGTTACCGCGTCTCAGCCCATCGCCACGCGCAGCACCGCCGAGCCGCGCACGCGATCCTCCTTGAGATCGAGCAACGCCTGGTTGGCCTGCTCAAGGTCGTACACCTGCACGCGACTGCGCACGGGAATGGCGGCCGCGTCGCGCAGCAGCTCGCGGGCATCCGCGCGCGTGGAGTTGGCCACGCTGCGCACCACGCGCTCGTGGTAGATCCACCGGTACTCGATGGGCGGGATAGGCGTGCTGTAGATCCCGCCCAGGGCGACGATGCCGCCCTTGTCGAGCCGGCGAAGGGCCTGCACGGCCAGCTCCCCGGCGGGAGCGAAGATGATCGCGGCGTCGAGCAGCACACCGGGATCTTCCGACGTCTCGCCGGCCCAGGCCGCGCCCAGCTCCAGCGCCAGATCGCGATGCTCGCCACCGCGCGTGAAGGCGTACACCTCCCAGCCACGCCAGCGCGCCACCTGGGTGCAGATGTGGGCAGCGGAGCCGAAGCCGTAGATGCCCAGGCGGCGGGGCCGGCTGATGCAGCGGCAACTGCGGCCTCGTCGCCGAACGGCCGGACGGCCGGCACATCGCCGCCGGGAAGGCCCGCGTCGTCGCCGACGATCCCGGTCAGCCGCAAGCAACGGTAGCCGATGATACCGGCGCAGAGCAGCGGGGCGGCGGCCAGGTCGTCCGTGCCGGCAGGCAGGCGGTAGACCGATGGGGCCGGCGCCACCGTGTACTCGGCGAAGCCACCGTCCACGTCCCAGCCGGTGAAGGTGGCGTTCTCGCAAAGGTTCTCCCGGCCACTGCGGCAGAAGCGGCACACACCGCAGGTCTGGTGCAGCCAGGGCACCCCGACGCGCTCGCCCAAAGCGAGTGGCGCGGCCCCGGTCTCGCCTCCCGGCGAGACCCCCGCCGCGCCCTCGCCCAGCGCCACCACAACGCCGACGATCTGGTGCCCGGGCACCACCGGCGAGCGCTGCGGGGGCAGCTCTCCCTCGAGGATGTGCAGGTCGGTGCGGCACACACCGCAGGCCCGCACCCTGAGCAGCACTTCACCCGCCGCGGGCCGTGGCACCGGCATCTCCACCAGCTCAAGCGGTGCCGCGGCCACCGGCCAGGCATCGCCAGCCGCATGGCCATCATGGTGGAGGGCAGAGCAGGAGGCTCGATCGTGACCTGATCGGCTGGTTCCGGCACTATCGGCGCCTACAGGACGGCGTGGCCGGGGTGATGGGTGTGATGGGTGTGGCGATTGCGGTGGGCGTGCCGCGCACGCCGACTCGTCGCCGCCGCGGCGAGGAGCACGGCCGCTGCCGGCAGGAAGAGACGACCTCTTCCTCAACCGCCAGCAGAAGACACGCGGCGATGAGCACGGCTCCAAGGACCACCCGCAGTCGCGATCCCGCCAGCCACCAGGCCCCCGCCGCCAGCGCGCCGGCCAGCGCCCAGCCGCCCACCAGCGGCAGTGACGCCGCCCCAATACCGGCCAGCAGGAACGCCTCCGCGGCGATGAAGAGCGCCGCACTGACCTTTTCCAGAGTAGACATGCCCTCCATGTACCCCAACACCGGCCGGGCCGCACCGTCGGCTCTACGGCAACGCCAGCACGTAACGCCGCCAACCGGCGTAGAACTTCGCCCAGCTTACGCCCAGGCTCTGCAGCGTGGCCTCGTTGAGGCCGTCCTTCTTGAGGTCGGAGTTCGCTACCGCGGTCACGGAGGGCTTCAACGCTGGCCAAGCCCAGCGCTCAGGACGTAGTCGATCACCGATCCTGCCTCGGCATAGACCAGACTCACCTGTCGGCTGGTGCTGCCCTTCCAGAGATCGGCGGTGCGCAGCGCCCCGATCGTCGGCCAGAGCTGGTCGCCGGTCGCCACCTCGTCAACGCAGCGCCGTGTAATCCCGATCGCCCTCCACAGCCGTGGCCGATCCCTTCCCAGAAGAAACGTGGGGGCGTGGCGCGTGGGCACGAACCACCGCCAGGTGTATTCGTGGGTCAGCTCGTGGGCGAGCATGCGCGACGTCCAGCTTCCCAAGCCCACGAGGTCCGGGCCGAGCACGCCCACGTCGCGCCACGGCCGCCCGCTGAGGCGCATGCTCGTGTACGAGAAGAACCTCATCCGGGTCTCCTGCAGGGTGTCGCCGAGTGAGGCCTGCAGCTCCTCCATGGAGGAGAACACCAACACCACTAGGGCTGCCTGGGCTTGAGACCCAGTAGGGCGAGGCGGGCGTCGGCCAGCGGGGCGGCGGCGGCCAAGGCCGCGGCGCGCGGCTTGTCGAGCCGGTCGGCGACGAGCACCAGGCCGTTGCGCTGGATCACGACGGGGTCGTAGAAGGCCATCAGAAACTCACTGCGCGCCTGCGCCGGGTGCGCATCACCAGTGACCACCACGGAGCCGTGCGAGACCTCGAAGTCGAGAACCCGGAGAGCGGCCACGCGATCTCCAGGTCCGGCACGACCCAACTCGCCGGCGGCACGTACCTCGTAGCAACCTGGCGTGCCGGTCACCCGCGACAGAGCGAAGAAGAACGACGTCCACGGCAGTGGGGCCAGGTGGCGATAGAGTTCGCGCACGGCACTGCGCGCGGCGGCGCCGGAGCACGGCAGAGCGGCGAGAAACGCCCCCCGCCGGCGGTCGCGCAGCGCCACCGCGGCGCGCGCCAGCGCCGCCCGCGCCTCATCGGGCGTGGCCGGCCGCGCCCTCGTGGCGGCCGGCGGCGGCGCCTTGCCTCGCAAGAGCCCGGGCAGATAGGCGACCGCACCGGCCAGCACGAAGATCGCGGCCGCCCCGATCATGAGCACCAGCCAGAGGCGCACGGAGTGACGCGCCGACGGACCACGCAGGCTGGCCGGCGGCAGGTTGGGCGGCAGGGGTGGCGGTGGTTCCATGTTGACATTGTACGGCGCCCGGGACGCCCACTTTCCGGCGGGCCGCCGCGAGACCCGGCGCCGCACGCAACGCGCCCCGGCTTGGTCGCACCCCGAGCGGCGTGTACTCTGGTGAACCGATCGTGCACGTGCCGCGGCGAGCCGCGTCTCGCCGACAACGCCGACCGGGAGCACCGTCCGCCCATGACCCTCGTCGTCTGCCCCAACCTGTCCATCGACCGGGTTCTCACCGTGGACTCCCTGCGCCCCGGCGAGATGATGCGTTGTCGCGCATTGCAACAGCAGGCCGGCGGCAAGGGCGCCAATGTGATGCGCGCCCTGAAGATCCTGCAGCGCGGCGCCGATGGTGACGACCTCCTGGCCGGCTTCGCCGCCGGACGCGGCGGCCGCCTGCTCGCCGAGCTCGCCTCCGAGGAGGGCCTGGCGGTTGATCTCGTGGTCTGCGCCGGCGAGGCCCGCGCTTCTACCGTGGTGCTGAGCGAGGACGGCGCCGTGACCAGACTCTACGAGTACGGCCCTCAGGTGGGCCCGGCCGACGAGGACGCTCTGCTGGCCCTCGCCGCGGGGCGGCCGGCGGCCGCCGGCGAGTGGGCGATCGTCAATGGCGCGGCGCCGCCGGGCGCGGCCGACGGTTTCTACGGCGCGCTCTGCCGCACCCTGCGCGGCGCCGGCTACCAGGTCATGGTGGATGCCACCGACGTGCAACTGGTGGGCGCCTTGGCGGAGCTACCCGACTTCGTCAAGGTCAACTTCAGCGAGGCCTGCTCGGCCGTGGCTGCGCCCGCGGCCCGCTGCCCCGCCGAGAGCCTTGCCCCGTACGACGACCTCGCCGCGCAAGGCCTGGAGCTATGCCACCGGCTGATTACGGCTGGTGCCGCCGCGGCCGTGGTCACTCTGGGGGCCGCCGGGGCCGCCGGCTACGCCGGCGGCCGCGAGTGGCGCGTACGCACGCCGCCGGTGAAAGCCATCAACCCGGTCGGCTCGGGCGATTGTTTCGCGGCCGGGTTGCTACTGGGGTTCACCCGCGGGGAGCCACTGCCGGCCGCGTTGGCGGCCGCCGCGGGAGCGGCGGCCGCCAACGCGGCCTACCCCTCACAGGGCATTTCGACCTCACGCAGGCCCGGGAGTTGACGGCGCAGTCGTACGCAGGCGCGCCCGGCCGCTGAGGCCGCGTCCGCCTTAGTTCGCGTCCGCTTTCATCCGCGCGCGGCGCACCCTACACTGGAGAGCGCGATGCGACCTGTCCTCTTTCACATCGGCCGCTTCAGCTTCAACAGCTTCGGCCTCATGGCCGCGCTGGCCCTCATCGTGCCGGGGCTGGTCTTGGTGCGACCGCTGCTGAAGCACCGCGGCGCAGCCGGGGAGTTCGCCTACGAGCTCATGATCGCCGCCGGCGTGGGCGGCTTCGTCGGCGCCCGTATCTACTACTTGGTCGAGAACTACGCCGCCATCAAGGCAGACTTCTGGGGCACGGCCTTCGGCAGCATCGGCTTCGTCTGGTACGGCGGCCTCATCGGCGGTTTCATCGGCGTGTTCCTCTGGTCGCAGGCGCGTCGCGTGCCCATGGACATCGTCGCCAACGCCATGGCTCCGGCGGTCGCCATGGGCTACGCCTTCGGCCGCATGGGGTGCCAGCTGGCCGGCGACGGCGATTACGGCAAGGTGTCAACGCTTCCCTGGGCGATGGCGTATCCGCACGGCACCGTGCCCACGCCACCCGGCATACGCGTGCAACCCACGCCCATCTACGAAATCCTGCTGATGGTCCCCATCGTCTGGGTGCTCTGGCGCCTGGCCACGCGATACAACAAGTCCGGCTGGTGGACCTTTGGCTGGTTCCTCATCCTGTCGGCCATCGAGCGTTTCTTCGTCGAATTCGTACGCCGTAATCCCATCTGGTTCGCCGGACTCACCCAGCCTCAATGGGGGGCCATCGCCAGCGTGGCCGTAGGGAGCCTGCTGGTGGTGGCGCTCGGCAAGAAGCCCGCCGTGCGGCTCGCCGAGCAGACGGCCGGCCGCCTGGCGCCGCCGGCCGCCTAGCGCAGCCGGCGCGTAATGAGCGGCCAGAAGCCTGACGCCTCCTGGCCCATCACCCAGATGCTGATCCCGGCAACCTGCGGATGGCGCGCGCGCAAAGCGGCAAGCTTGGCGGCGATGGCGGTCTGATCCTGGAAGACCAGCTGGTGCGTGACGCCGCCGGCGACGAAGCGCAACGTCGCCTCCTGGGAGGCGGGGTCGCGCCCCACCGTGACGTGGTACCGCGCCGCCAGCGCGGCTCCGGTGTGGGCCGACACGGCGGTCACCGCCCCACCGTGCCAGTCGAACCCGTAGAAGGGCACACCCATGGAGACCTTGCCGGCCGGCACCACGCTCTGGGCGAACGAGAGCACGCGATCGACCCATGCCAGGGGCGCCTGCGGCCCCGGGGCGCTCCACGACCCGCTGTAGCTGTACGTCATGATCTTGAACTCGTCCACCGCCCTGCCAATCTGGACCCAGTCGGCGAACTTCTGGTCGTCCCACTGCCCCGGCTCCGAGGTCTTCGGCACGACGGCGATGGACAAGAAGCGGTGCTTCTCGTGTAAGGCCGCGGCAAGCTCGGCAACGAAGGACGAGAAGCGGGCGCGGTCCGCCGCCTTGAGCGCCTCCCAGTCGAGATCGATGCCGTCGTACCCCTTGTCTTCGACCAGAGCGACCAGGTTGTTGACGAGGCGCTGGCGCAGCCCCGGCGTCGCCAGGATGGTCGCCGCCAAGCCGCCGCTGAAGGCGCCGCCGGCCGCGGTGGTGTTGGTCACTGTGGCGAAGATGTTGAGGTTGTACCCGCGCGCGGCCGCCACCAGGTTCAGGTTTTCGTCGGCGGCCGTGACGCGGCCGTTGGCCTGCGCGTGGTACCAGTCAAAGTCGACCTCGTCGACGGCCTGGGCCGTGGCAGCCGCAGCGAGCGACGCCGCGTTGCCCAGTGTCCACGCGGTCACCCGGTAGTGACGCCCTCCCAGAGGCTTCCTTAGATAGCCTAGGGGCGGCTTGCCGGGTCGCCCCAGGTGCGTGCCGAAAGGTCCCACCGTGAAGAGCAGGATGGCCACCAAGGCGAGCACCCCGACGAACCCCGCCAGTGCGATCAGGCGCTGTCGCCGCAGGCGCGCCCTCCTGGCCCCACGACGTGACCCTCTGGCCTCACGACGAGAGGCGGTCATCGCCGGTGGTCGCGAGGGCGGACCAGTCATATGCGGCACTCTACCGCAGACTTAGCCGGCGGGCACGCCGCAGACTGCCGCGGCACGCCGCAGACTTAGCCGGCGGGCACGATGAGCAGCGGGCAAGGCGCCGTGTCGAGGAGCTTCCTGACCACGGCGCCGTGGCCGTCGGCGAAGCTTCCGCGCCAGGAGAGCACGATGAGCTCGGCGCCGTCGGCCTGCGCCTCGGCGACGATCGTCCGGGCGGGATCGCCAACGCGCACACACACGCGGTGACGGCCGCCCTCCGGGCACTGCGAGAAGCGCATGCAGAACTCCTCCTGCCAGGCCGACCACTCGTAGTGCTCCTGGTCGACGATGCGCGGCGCCGGGTAGCTGCCGCGCTCGCCCGGTACGTCGCTCGTGACCACGTGCAGCATCACGATCTCACGGCCGCGGGTGCAGAACGCGTCGTCGGCGCGGCGCATGGCCGCCGAGGCGCTGGGGCTCCCTTCCAGCGGCACCAGCAGGCGCCGCATCGTAGCCACCGGACGCATGCCCGGCCGCACCAGCAGCAGAGGCACGGCCATGCTGTCGAGGAGGGCCTCGGCGACCTCGCCGAGGCCGGCGGCGACCGCGGTACGCAGGCCGACCGCCACGATGTCGACGGCGGCCTTCTCGATCAGGCCGGGAATCTCGGTCACGGCGCTGCCCGCCAAGCCGATGACCTCGATGTCGTCCAGGTCGGCGCTGCCCAAGTCGTAGCCGCCGGGCTCACGCACGTGCACGGCACGAGCGTCCCACCCCGCGGCGGTGGCCACTGCCCGGCCGGCCGCCACGAGTTCGCGGTCGGACGCCGGGTCTGCGATGGCCATGAGCAGCATCAAGCGGAGACCTCCTGCCATGCTCGTCCGCGGGCGCGCCGGAACCGGTGCTTGCCGGGGTGGAGCTCGCGCTCCGCGCCGTCCAGGATCACCTTAAGCGCCGCCCGCTCTATGGTTATACCCAACTCGTCGCCCGCCTTCCGCCGGCGCAGCTCGAACTGTGCCCGGGCGCCGCGAAAGCACAGCGGCACGCTCACCTTCTTCCACGTAGGGGGTAGATGCGGGTCGATAAGCAGTGCCTCGTCGCGCCGCTGCAGGCCGGCGAAGCCCATCACCGCGGCCTGCCAGAGACCGCCCATGGTGGCCATGTGCAGGCCACGGGCGGCGTTGCCCATGTTGTCGGCCAAGTCGATAGCGGCCGCCATCTTGAAGTCCTCCACGGCATCGTCCAGGTTGCCCAAGCGGGCTGCCACCGCCGCGTGGATGCCGGGGCTCAGCGAGCTGCCGTGACTGGTGATGGGCTCGTAGTAGTCGTAGTTGGCCGCCAGAACATCATCGCCGAGCTCGTCCGAGAGCATGTGGCAGAGCATCACCACGTCGGCCTGTTTCACCACCTTGGCGTTGAGCGTCACGTCGCGGCCCAGCATGAGGTCGGCGGCCATGGGTCGCGGACGCAGCTTCTCGATGGGTACGTCCGTCATCTCGTAGAAGCCGGCGAACTGCTCGAAGCGCTTCGTGGTCGGATCGAAGCCGTCCACCAGCCCGTCGGCCACGGTCAGCCATGCCTGGATCTCATGGTCGTTCAGTTCGAGGCGTGCGCACAGCTCCTCGGCGTAGCCCGAGTCGACTCGCCGCAGCCACACCAGCGCCTCTACCGCCTTACGGATGTTCCAGCGCGCCAGCACGTTGGTGTAGGCGTTGTCGTCTACGCCCTCGTGGTACTCGTCGGGGCCCACCACCATGTTGATGTGGTAGCGCACGTCCGCGCCGAGCGCCGAGCGCGACGCCCAGAAGCGCGCCGTCTCGAGCATGATCTCCACGCCCATCGCCGCCATGAACGAGTCGTCGGCCGTACCCTTCCAGTACTCCCACACGCCCCAGGCCACATCGGCTGAGATGTGGTGCTCCATGAGACCGGAGAGGATGGGGACCATCTCGCCGTCGGGGCCGAGACCGTAAGGCGGAGTCGTCTCCACACCCTTGTCGGCCGACTCCCAGGGGAACAGCGCGCCTTTGTGGCCCATGTCGGCCGCCTTCTGGCGCGCGCCGGCGAGGTTGCGGTAGCGATAGGCCAGCAGGGTGCGGGCGGTTTGCGGGTGCGAGTAGATGAAGAACGGCAGACACGAAGATCTCACAGTCCCAGAACACGTGCAGGAAGTACGACATGCCGCCCAGGCCGCGAGCTCCGACCGAGACGGTGTCTTTGCCGGGATGGGCCGTGCTGATCATGTGGTAGATGCTGAAGCGTAGCGCCGATTGGCCGGCCGGATCGCCGTCGACGACGACGTCGAGCGTCGCCCAGAGTTCGCGCCAGGCGGCCCGATGGCGCCGCAAGAGCTCGTCGAAGCCGAGGTCCTCGGCCCGCGCCAAGGCGCGCCGCGCCGCATCGGCCGATGGTACCCTGGTGCGCGCCGAGACCAGCGCGGCGAAGCGATCGATGCTCGCTGGATCGCCGGTCTCCAGCCGTCCGCCGATCACGTCACGGCCCTGCTCTGGATGACGCACCACCGGCGAGCCGGGCGCCGGGCGAGTGGTCACGGCGAGCACGTGCCCGCCGCCGTTGCGACCCCTGGTGCGTGCCACTAGGCCGGGCACGTCGAGCGGCTCGAACTCGGTGTCTTTGGTGGGGCCGCCGGCGTGCGTGACGCCCACCGCCCCGGCCCACTCGAAGGGCCCACCCGAGTCTTCCGGCGAGGCTTCGGCACGCGCCGCCATGATCTGCCGGTCGGCCAGCGAGGCGAAGCGCGCCGTGCGCACGCGAACCGTGCGACCGTTGCGCAGACGCTGCCGCCAGAACCGGTAGACAACCCCGTCACGCATGTCGAGCACGCGGTGGTGGTCGAGGATCTCGCCGTTGGACAGGTTGATGACGCTACCCCAGGCCAGTAGGCGCAGGCCAGGTCCAATCGGGGGCCGGGACCGGCTGGCGAATGCGCGGCTCGTCCGTGCCGTCGCCGAACACGCCCGCCACGAACGTCGCCGGCGTGACGGCCGCCGAGCCCTCCTCCAGGGCGCCGCGCGTGCCGCTCTCGCCGTTGGCCACGGTCAGCCACGTCTCGACCTCGCGCTCGCGGAACGGATCGAATCCCCGCACCTCGAAGCGCCAGTCCGGATCCGCGGTGGGCTCGGGAAAGCCACGCAGCGCGACGGCCTCGCGACGCGCAAGCTGGTCTTGCAGGAGGCGCTCGAACTGCACCGGGCCGCCGCCCAGACGCAGCACCTGCGGCGGCACGCCGTTGGGCTCCACGCCGACGCTGACGAAGACGGAGCGGCGCAGCTCGGGGATGAGCGTGAGGTAGTCGCTGCCCTCGCTTTCCCCGATGGGGCCGAACTCGTCGCCCAAGACGATCATGTCGTGCGGTCGCCGGCCGCGGTCGCGGATGAGCGAGCGCAGCACGTAGCGCATGCTGTCGCTCTTGTCGGTGAGCCCGATCTCGACGTGCTTGATGTCGCTGGTGATGCCGGGGTGAGCCAGGCCGGCCGCGCGCGACAGGGCGCGCGAGAGGTCCACTACGTCGCCCACGCCGTGGACGCCGGCGCGGGCCAGACGCTCGTTCACGCGTTGCTGCAGCTCGGCGATCTGCGCCTTGGGCGGGTCGGCCCACTCCGGGATGAGGTCCACCTTGCGCCGGTTGAGGCGGTTGTAGACGATCTCGATGTCGAGGCCGTCGGCCACGAGCCTGGCGCGCAGCGCCTCCGCCGCGGCGGTGAGCTGCGCTTCCTCCGTCGACGTTGCGCGGCGGCGCTCGAGCAGCCGCGGCCCGTTGGGGCCCACCACGTACACCTCTGAGCCGCGCGACAGGAAGAGGAAGAGACGCCCTTCGGCCGCCGGCCGCGCCCGCAGTTGACCGTCGACATTGGTGACGTTGGTGCCGCTCACCACGGCGATGTCTACGCCCAGCGAGCACAACCGCTCCACCAAGCTGCGCACAGCCGTGGCATCCGCCTTGCGGTCGGCGACGGCCGTACCGTCCCAATCGAAGCAGATCACCGCGAACTCGCGGTCGAGTGCTTTGGGGATACCGGGCCGCGGTGCGCGGCCGTTTGCTTGATCGTTGCTGGCCTGGTCGCCGTTGGCTTGGGCGCCGTTCGCCGGGACGTCCTTCGCCGTGTCGTTCTGCGCTTTGTCGTTCTCCCGCTGCATGCGTTTCCATCCTGCCCGCGCCGGCCGTTTCCTGCACGGTCTGTTCCGATACACTTGGTCTCGCCGGCAGCCACCGGCACCCATGCTACAGGCTCGGCCCGAGGGGGAGTGCCATGACCCAGTTCGACGTAGCCTACGTGCGTCGCCAGTTCCCCGCTCTCAAGCGCTCCCGTCGACGGCCGCCCGGCCACCTACCTCGACGCGCCCGGCGGCACGCAGACGCCGCAGCGCGTGCTCGACGCAGTCACCGACTACCTGGCGAGCCACAACAGCAACACCCATGGCTTCTTCGCCACCAGCGCCGAGACCGACGACGTCATCGCCGCCGCGCACGAGGCGGCGGCCGACCTCCTGGGGTGCGATTGGACGGAGGTCAGCTTCGGCGCCAACATGACCACTCTCACGTACCTGCTGGCTGAGGCCCTCGCCGGTTCCCTGCAGGCCGATGACGAGGTGGTGATCACGGCGCTCGACCACGAAGCCAACCGCGGACCGTGGCTGCGACTCGCCGAACGTGGTGTCGTGGTCCGCGAGGTGCCCGTCGACCCGGCCACCTGCACCCTGAACTGGGAGGCCTTCGAAGCTCTGGTGCACCCTGGCCGCACCAGGGTGGTAGCCCTGGGCTACGCCTCCAACGCGGTAGGCACGGTGAACGATGTGCAGCGGGCGGCGGCGCTCGCCCGCGATGCCGGCGCCTGGAGCGTGATCGACGCGGTGCACTACGCGCTGCACGGGCCGCTCGACGTGCGCGCCCTCGACTGCGACTTCCTGCTGTGCTCGGCCTACAAGTTCTTCGGCCCACACATCGGTCTCATGTATGCGCGCAAGGCGGCCACCAAGGGCCTCGAACCACTGCGGCTGGCGACGCAGGAGCAGCAGCCACCCTACGTCTGGGAGACGGGGACGCTCAACCACGAGGGCCTGGCCGGCCTCACGGCGGCCATCGATTTCATCGCCGACTTGGGCAGCCACCACGAGGCCCTCATAGGCGACCGCGTGCCGGCCGGCCTGCAAGGCCGGCGCCGGGCGGTGGTCGCCGGCATGCTGGCCGGCGAGGCGTACCAGCAGCCGCTCGCGCAATGGCTGCGCGAGCACCTGGCCGATCTCCCCGGGGTAACGCTGTACGGACCACCGGAGGGCACTCGCCGAACACCGACCGTGTCGTTCACAATGGACGGGTTCAGCGCCGAGCAGGCCTGCCGTGCTCTCGGCGCGCGCGGCTTCTTCACGTGGGACGGCCACTTCTACGCCCGGCGGCTGGTGGAGGTGCTGGGCCTCCTCAAACGCGGCGGTCTCATTCGCGTCGGTCTGGCGCCATACAATACCCACGCCGAACTCGAGGAACTGGTGGCCGCCGTGAACAGCCTTTCGCGATCACTGCGATGACTCGCGCCGTGCGCACCGTCCGCATATGCCTGCTGGGCTTCGGCAGCGTGGCACACGCCTTCTGCGAGCTGCTCGCCGCCCGCGAGCCGGCCCTCGCCGCGCAGCATGGGCTGCGCGTGCTCGTGACTGCGGCCGGCACGCGCCACGGCAGCCTGCTGGCGGCCGAAGGGCTGCCGGCGACCGAGCTGCTGAGCGGCGCGGGCGCGACCCGTGGCGGCAGGGGCCGCCTGCCGGACCCGCCGCGGCCGGCGGTGGAGCTTCTCGAGGCCTCGGCGGCCGATGTGCTGGTAGAGCTCACTGTGATGGAAGACGCTTACGCCCCCCTCGCTACGGCTCACCTCGAGACCGCCTTCGCTCTCGGCATGGACGTGGTCACAGCCAACAAGGGCCCCATCGCCTGGAACTGGCGGCGGGTGGCCGCCGCGGCCGCGGCGGCCGGGCGACGAATCCGCTTCGAGAGCACGGTGATGGACGGCCTGCCGGTGTTCAGCCTTCTCGAATATGCCCTCCCCGACTGCCGCTTGCTCGGATTTGAGGCCGTGTTCAACGCGACCACCAACTCCATCATCGAGGCCATGGCCAACGGCCGCTCGCTCGACGATGCCCTCGCGCAGGCGCAGGCGGCCGGCATCGCCGAGGCAGATCCCGCCCACGACCTCGACGGCTGGGACGCCGCCTGCAAGGCGGCGGCCCTGGCCAACGTGGCCATGAGCGCCGATATCACGCCCGCCGATGTGGATCGCGAGAGCCTGCGTGACGTGCCGCTCCAGCGGATCCGCCAGGCGCGCGCCGACGGACGGCGTCTCCGTCTGGTGACCAGCGTATGGCGCGAGACGCCCGACGGCGTTCCGCCCTACGCCGGGCCTGTGCACGCCCGTTTGCGGGCCACGGAGCTCGACATCGACCACCCGCTGGCGAGCATCGGCGCCGACGCCTTAGGCGTGGTGCTCCGCACCGACCTCATGAACGAGATCCAGGTCTGCGAGCTCCGCAGTCTCGTCCCGCAGACCGCGTACGGCGTGTACGTCGACCTGCTCCATCTGTGCCAGACCCAATGACTGCCGATCAACCGACGCTACCGACCCCGGCGATGGCCGCCCCGCCGAGTCGTCAGACTCGGTGACGAGTGGCCCGCCGAGCGTCTCTGGAGGCTGACGGTCCGCCACGGAGCCCGCACGCCGGCGAAGGCCGCGCGCGCCGGAGACCTGACGTGCGGGCCCTTCTCGCAGCCGCGCTCGTCTTCCTGGTTGGCGCCGCCCTGGGCGGGGTCGGCTTCACCTTGGAACAGCATTACCTGGTGTGGCATCCCTCGGTCACGCGCGTCGCCGGCGGCTGGCGCATCGCCGGTCAGCCCGGGCTGGGGGTGGGTGCGCCCGTCATGGGTGGCGACCACCTGGCTTGGAGCCAGGGGCCGTACATCTGCGTGCTGGATCTCGGCTCCGGCAAGACCACCGTGATCGACGTGGCCCCCGTGGGCGGAGCCGACGGCTCGCTGGTTGCCTCCGACCGCTACATCGCCTGGTTCCAGCAACATAGAGACGGCTCCTCAGCGTTGTGGGCCTACGACACCGTAAGCGGACGGCGCTGGCAGGTGGCTGCTCAGGTCGGCGCGCCGTCGTTCGGCCAGCTCGCCATGGCGGGCAGTCTCCTCGCCACGCTCTATCCTGATGGATCGCGCATCGTGGGGATCGACCTGGCGTCCGGCCACAGCAGCGTCCTGGCGCGTGGCGTGCAGTCCAACCTGCCGCCGCTTCTGGGCGACCATGTGGTCGGCTGGGTGCTGCCCTCGGCGGCGGCGGTCCTGACGGACCCCCGGAGCGGGCGCACCACCACGCTGGAGCTCGCCCCTTCCGGCGGCAGCGGGCTAGAGATCGTCGCCCCGCAACTGGTGGGTCGTCGTCTGCTGTGGGCGCAACAGAACACCACCTCGCGCCAGGCCGCGCTCTTCACCTACGACATCGACGGCGCCGCGACGGCGACGGTGGCGGAAGGCGCCATCACGGACCCCGTTCTCGGCAGCGATCTGATCGCCTGGGTCCAGCCCGCCACGACGGGCCCCGGCGACGCCCTCATGGGTTGCCGCATCTCGAGTGGGCTTGGACCCGTGCTCACGCTCGGTCGCACCAGCGAACTCGTGGCCGGCCTTGCTCTGGGCGGCACGCACATCGCCTGGCTGGTCGACACTGGCCGTCCCAGGGCCCCGTACATCCAGACGGCGACGGTGCCTCGGTGAGCGCCCTGAACAGGTACGTCGCCATGCGTTCGCCGCGTCTCGGCCCCTTCGGCCAGCGTGTGCTGTTCTGGGTGCTCGTCGAGCTGTGGATCCTCAACGTCGTGGACCTGCTGCTCACGCGCTACTCGCTGTGGCTCGGCTTCGCCAGTGAGTCCAACAGCCTGATGCGTCACTTCTTCCAGGAGGGCACGTGGCTCGCGGCGGTGTTCAAGATCGGCATCGTCTCCGCAGGAGCGCTTCTGCTCTGGCGTCTGCGCTCATATCGTTCGGCGTTGTTTGCCGCCGTGATCCTCGCTGGGTTCTTCGCCGCGGTGGTCGTGTACCAGGTGCTCTGGCTTCTCACTCTCTGACCGCGACTGCCATATGCGGTGATGCTGCCCGCGTGGCGCGGCGGCATCGAGAAGGGCGAGGGGTTCGTGACGACCAACTACGTGATCGTCGAGACCGCCGCCCTCCTTCAGCGTCGGCTCGGTGTTGCGGCGCTGCATGCGTTCGTCGACGAGATGCTGCCGATTGTCGAGTCTGTATGGGTCACCGCGGCCGATCACAGCGCCGGCCTGTCTGCCCTGCTCACCGCCGGCCGCCGCCACCTCAGCCTCGTCGACTGCGTCAGCTTCGTCGTCATGCGCCGCCTCGGGATGAGCGAGTACCTCGGCCTGGATGGGCATTTCAGCGAGCAGGGCTTCAGCCAGTATCCGGGCTGAGCTGCGAACCATCCCGGGCGGGCGAGAACCGGCGGCACGGTCACGCCAACGACGCTGGCGCGCTAGACGACGGCCGCCAGCATCGTCACGCCGACGATGGTCGCAGCCACGCCCAGCCACTGGTGCCGGCGGGGACGCTCGCGCAAGGCCACGAACCCGAGGATCACCGCGAACGTGCCGAACTGCGTGGTCGTTACGCTGGCCACCGTTACCGGCCCGAGGGCCAGCGCGCCGGTAAGCGCCACGAGGCCGCCGAGCTCCAGCAACCCGGCGCCGACGGCAGTGAAGCGCAGCCCCCTGGGCATGAACGCGCCGCCGCTGAGCAGAGCCACCGGCAGGGCGAGGGCGAGGGACACCGTGCGCGAGATCGCCGCCAGCGAGAGCCAGCTGAGGGCGCCGGCGTTGCCGTACAGGATCATGACGCCGCCGAACAAGGCGCCCGAGGCGAACGCCCAGGCGGCACCCTTGGTTGTCTTGGCGCGGCCCTCGACCGAGGTAAGCACGGCGCCGCATATGCAGCAGGCGAGAGCGACACCGAGCAGCGGCGTGAGCGGCGCGCCCAGCGCCACGAACACCACCGCGGCGTAGGCACCCTGTAGCGAGTTGAGCGCCGAGACGAGCCCCAGGTCGCCCGCGTGCAGGGCGCGCAACAGGCAGAAAAAGGCCGCGAAGTAGGTGACGCCGGCCAGCGCCGCGAGGCCGGCGGCACGCCACTGGGCGACGCCCTGCGGCAGGCCTTCGACGAGCAGCGCGACGGGGACGATCACCACGACACCGGTGGCCAGCACCCAGACGACCTGCGACAGCGCCCGGGTCTGGCGGGTGACGCGTTGCGAGAAGAGGTCGCTCGTCGCGTAGGAGAGCGCCGAGGTGAGGCCGGAGAGGATGGTCAGCACGCCATCACGCTACCACTCGGCGCCGCGGCCCTCGCCGCTCAGGAGCCGCGTGACCAGCAGTGATCGGCCTGGCCACGCCGGGCGAGCCCCGCATGCTTCGCGGCGATCGTCGCGGCGAGTGCGTCGAGCGCCGCCAGATCGGCCTCGCGGGGCAGCCCTTTGGCGAGCACCGGGTCGAGCAGCTCCACCTTGAGCTTTGGCATCATGCCCACCAGCGTCTCAACGCTCTTGCCGGCCCAGCCGTACGAACCGATCACCGTTGCGTACCTGGCGCGTGGCCGCAGGGCGTTGGCCAGGAAGGCCGCGTAGGCGGCCAGCGGGTGCGGCCCGGCCAGCACGGTCGGCGTGCCGATCACAATGGTGCCGGCGTGCACCAACGACGAAGCCAGCTCCCCGGCGTCGAGCGTGGTGAGGTCGAAGCGCTCAACCGCCACGTCATGCTGAGCCAGCGCGGCGGTGAGATGATCGACCATCATCGTGGTGCTGGCGTGCATGCTCACGTACGGGAGGCACACGATGTTCTGCGGCTCGCCGCCGGCCCAGTCTCTATAGGCATCCACGATGAAGGCCGGCTCGTCGTACACAGGGCCGTGGCTGGGACAGATGTACGCGATCGGGTACCGCGTGACCTTGGCGATGTTCTTGGTCACCTGCGGACCGATGGCATCATGATCTCGGCGTAGTAGCGCTTGGCGCCGTCGTATACCTCGTGCTTATCGGCAAAGACGTCGCTGGTGGCGTAGTGCGAACCGAAGAAGTCGCAGCTGAACAGCATCTTGTCTTCGGCCAGCCAGGTGCACATCGTCTCGGGCCAGTGCACCCACGGTGTCATGACAAAGGTAAGCGTCTTGGCGCCGAGCGAGAGTGTGTCGCCGTCGGCCACCAGAAGGAACCGGGCATCATCAACATGGAGGTGGTCAATGAGCATGCCGCGGGCCTTGTCGTTGCAGACGATCGTGAGCTCGGGATAGCGCTCGAGGAGCATCGGCACGCAGCCCGAGTGATCCTGCTCCACGTGGTGGATCACCAGATAGTCGGGCGGCGGCAGCTCATCGAGCTGGGCCATGAGATCGGCGCACTTCGCGGGATCCACGGTATCGAGCAATGCGTTCTTCTCGCCGCCCTGCACGAAGTAAGAGTTGTAGCTGGTGCCGTCGGGTAGCGGGATGAGAGAGTCGAACAGCCGGCGATCCCAGTCTACGGCGGCGATGAGCTGAACATCGGGGACTATCTGGCGTGGTTTCATGACACCCCTCGCGTGAGGTCGCGAAAACGCGGACGCAGGATTCTTGGAGTATATCCGCAGGGCGGCGCACCAAGCCTGTCAGAATCGGGAAGAGGGGGGAAGCGCCGACGGGGACGACGCCGCCTACTCGGGTTGCAGCCTCTCCGCGAGCTCATCCAGCGAGACAACGTCGGCCCCCACGCCCGCGCCGCGGACGGGAATTGCTTGACTTGCGTTTGGTCGCGCGAGTCGACTCTGCCAATATCAGCCCCCGTCGAGCTCGTCGGCGAGTTGCTCCACAAACAGGCCTACGTCGGTGACGATGCCGACCGTCTGGAAGCTTCCCCGGTCGGCTAGCTTGGTGACCACCGCCGGGTTGATGTCGACGCACACCGTGCGCACGCTCGCCGGTAGCAGGTTGCCCACGGCGATGCTGTGCAGCATCGTGCTGAGCATGACACA
>CAWKEZ010000094.1:0-14159 GCA_963848545.1 uncultured Thermoleophilia bacterium | reverse complement strand
CCGCCGGACGGCGGAAAAATGCAGTCGAGAGAGCATGATGTCCGTATTTATCGCCCTTCCCCATTAAGGACGGCCCCGAGTGGAAGGTATTACGCGCCGATCCGCGGAAAGTTGGCAGGCGAAATCCGCAGCGGACTCGCAATCCGGGGCGCACGCACCACTTGTCTTGGCGATAGCTGGTGTCATGACCGTGTGGAGTATTCCTTTGCGGGGCAGCTTGGCAAGCTGCGGTCCGATTGCCAATCGGACCTCGCGGCGGTTGCCAACCGCCGCGCAGGATGCCATCCTGCCCCACGAGTAGACCACATGTGCTCACGGTCAGATGCCTGGAGGGATTTCAAACGCGCCATCGATTGACTTACCGGCGGCTACGCGGTCCTGTTAGAATCAGGATCTCGATGCGGACTAACATTCTCTTGTTACTCATGCCAGTTTGCCTGCTGGGGCAGACCCAGGACTCAAACTATCGCGCGTTGCGCGACGGGAAGCTGGCGGAATCTTATAAATACCGAGAACATAGTCCTCCAGCGTGATGCGGATGCGCGCCAGCGGCCACTCCGCGTGGGCAAGGATGCGGCCGCCGGCCGTCACCCGCAGTGGCGCTACGCCTAGTCAGGTAGCCTTTCGATCTTCTTCACCAAGCTCGCGCGCACGCGAAGCACCTGGTGCACACCACTGCATGTCCTCGTGATGGGAAGGAGTGCGGGGTTCCTCGAAGTCGAGGAAGTCGATGAACTCGCCGTTCTGATTGTCTTTGAAGGAGTGGGCCTCCACCTCGAAGTCGCCCAGGCCTGTGCCTTGGACCTCTACCTTGAACTTGGCCATCGTTCCCCCTTTGGCGCACGGTAGAACGGGCCAAGCCTACTCCACTCGCCCCGCGCTCTCCATCGTTGCACGGGATCACGGGGTGCCGGCCATCTGCAGGGACGAGATGTCTGCCGAGACCATCTGCGTGGTTGCGCCTGCGGGCGCGGCACGGCGAAAGGCAAGACAGGGTCTTCGTGATGAACGCCGCCAGCAGTGACCTCAAGAGCGTGACTCCTCTGACTCCATTTCTTGCCGCAGTGCTGGCTCAAGCGGACGGCTTCCCGTCGGCGCAGCACCGAGAGTGCCAGCACATGGCGAAGTTCGGCTGGGCGGACACAACTCCATGACCTGTGCAGAGCCCACACGCGGCTCTCGAGGTGTGATTGAGTCTGTTCCCACCTGTTGACATCGGTGTGCGCAGCCTCCCGGACTGGTTCACGCCTCTGGCGGTTCGTCGGGCGGCGTCGGCTCGCTGGTTGGCATCTCAGCTCGCGGCTGCACAGGAATGGCCGGTTCCACGGTGATGGCTGTGGCTTGCATCTGCCGGTGCCACTGCTCGAGACGACGAGCACGACCCCTAGTTAGTGGCGCGGCCCCTCGGCTTGGGACCGCGGAGAGGCGGAAGGTCCACTGTGAAGCAAGCACCCCCGTGGTCGCCGCTCTCCGCCCGGATAGCGCCGTCGTGGGCCTCTACCAACCTGCGTGCGATGGCCAAGCCAAGCCCAGCGCCCGGTGCGCTGTGCGCGCCCTCGCCCCTGTAGAAACGCTCGAAGACGTGCGGCAAGTCCTCGGGCGCGATGCCCGTACCGTCGTCAGAGACGCTCAGCTCCGCGACCGGCGGCGCGTCCGCTGGACCTGCCCACACCTGCACGTGCCCGCCGCTCGGCGTGAACTTGAGGGCGTTGCTCAAGAGGTTCTCGGCGACCTGACGCAGGCGGTCGTGGTCACCGAGGACTTCCACCGGCACCGTCTCCAGGGCGAGTTGCACATCCTTTTGGGCAAAGCGCCCGCGCGCGGCAGCGACGGCCTCGTCCGCGAGCTCGTCGAGGCGCAGAGGTCGCCGCTCCAGGCTGAAGTCGGCCGCGTCCATGTCGTCCAGGCTGCGTAGTTCGCCGAGCAGTCGTCCAAGGCGCTGCACCTCGTCGCCGATCACGGCCAAGTTCTCGGCGCTGGCGGGCAGGACGCCGTCCTGCAAGGCCTCGACGCGCGCCTGGATCGTCGCCAGCGGCGTGCGCAGCTCGTGGGCGAGGTCGGCGCTCATGCTGCGTCGCCAGTCCTCCTGGCGCTCGATCGCTGCGGCCATCTCGTTGAAGGTCGACGCCAGCTCGCCCACCTCGTCGGTGCGTTCGGCATACATGGAGGCGGCGCGCTGACGGCGCTCCCCGCGGCCCATCGCCGCCGCCGCTGAGGTGAGTTCCTCAAGCGGCGCCGTGATGCGCCGCGTTGCGAAGATGCCGACGGCCACCGCGAGCAGGGCGGCCACCGTAGCCGCAAGGGCGATGTAGAGCACGACGTCGTTGCGAAAGGCGCTGTTCAGGGGCAGCGCCACCGCCTTGGGCTGCAGGATCACGGCTGAGCCGACGGACTGGCCTCCAGACGTGAGCGGACCCGCCGGAGGGTCATGCCCTTGGCGGCGACCTGCGGAGGCGGCGTCGTTGAACCGGAGGCGCCCATCATGCCGGAGCCGCTCATCATGCCTGACCCGGCGGGTCCGCTGGCGAAGGCCAGCTGACCGTCAGGCCCGTAGACCCAGACCTGCACCGAGTTGGCGGCGGCGAGCATGTCGACCGTGGCCTCTGCGCCTGAGCTCCAGCCGGAGCCGGCCTGGTAGCCGCTCGTGATTGCGTCGAGGACCGTCTGCGTTCGCTGGCTTCTGCACGTCGCTGGCATAGCGGTCGAAGCGCAAACCACCCGCGAGGACCACGGCGAGCGCCACGAGCGTCGCAACGAGGATGGCGACGAGGACGTGGCTGACGCTCAGTCGGGCGCGCATGCTGCGTTTCACCTCTGTGCCTCGCTGAAGCGGTAGCCCATGCCGTAGACGGTCTCGATCAGCCGCGGCGAGCGCGCGTCCTCGCCGAGCTTGCGGCGCAGGTTCTTGACATGCGCATCGATGGTGCGCTCGTAGCCCTCGAAATCGTGGCCCTGGACCTTGTTGACGAGCTCGTAGCGGCTGTAGGCGCGGCCGGGAAAGCGCGCCAAGGTGAGCAGCAGGCGGAACTCGGACTCGGTGAGTTCGACTTCGCTCTCGTCGAGGTAGACGCGGTGGCGAGCCGCAGTCGATGCGCAGGCGGCCGCCGGCGCGCACGAGCACGTCGGCCTGCGGCTCAACCGCACCACGGGCGCGGCGCAGCAGGGCGCGCACCCGCGCCACCAGCTCGCGCGGACTGAACGGCTTGGTCATGTAGTCGTCGGCGCCGATCCGCAGGCCGCGCAGCAGGTCCTCCTCGCCGTCGCGTGCGGTGAGCATGAGGATGGGCACATCGGAGCGCTCGCGCAGAGCGCGGCAGACGTCTTCGCCGCTGATGCCGGGGAGCATGAGGTCGAGCACCACAAGGTCCGCCGGTCGGCGCGCGAAGTCAGCGAGCGCCTCTTCGCCGGAGAGCTGGGCGACAACCATGTAGCCCTCGCGCTCGAGGTAGCTCTGCACGACTTCGGCGATGCGGGCCTCGTCTTCGACCAGCAGGATACGCGTCTCACTCGCCATGAATCGATTGTACACACGGCTCCCACGACTTCACTGGATGAGCAGAGCCGATTCACAAGTTCTTCGAAACTGCTCTCCATACTGGGATCCAGTGATCAAGAAGACCGTCGAAGAGAGGAGCCTTCTCCATGAAGAAGCGCACACTTGTGATCGCTCTGACGGCGCTCGTCGTGGCGCTCGTGGCGGTATCTGGAGCCTGGGCCGCGACGCGGCCTCACGCCACTGGCTCAGCCAGCAGGAGCGCGACCCCAGGCGCAGCAGCCGGGTGGTGCCGCGGCCTCGCCAGCAGTCCTACGGCCTGGAAGGAGATGCAGACGCTGCGCGCCCAGCACCTGGCGGACATGAAGGCCTGGCAGCAGGAGTATGGCGCCGATCCGACCTCCGCAGCCGCGCAGGCTGCCCTTGCGAAGCTGCGTGCCGAGCACATCAACGACATGCTGGCGCTGATGAAGAAGTACGGGATCAAGGCAGGCACCTCGGGCCGCAGCACGATGATGGGCGGCTCAAGCGCCGGCTACGGCGGCATGATGGGCGGCTCCGGGTCCGGATACGGCATGATGGGCGGTCTCTGAACGGGCAGGCGCGAAGCAGCACGTATCACGACCAGCGGCAGGCGACGGGCGCTCACGCGACCGTCGTTCTGTTGCCCTCAGGCGAGCAAGCGGGAAAGAACGCCTCGACGCTCACCGAAGGAGGCGCCGCGATGGCAGCGATCGACCCGGTCTGCGGCATGACTGTCGAGGAGGGCAGCGCCGCGGCGACGACGGAGCACAAGGGCACCACCTACTACTTCTGCAGCGTGAACTGTAAGAAGGACTTCGACGAGGATCCGGAGGCGTACCTCTCCAAGGAGTAGCGCCGCGGGGCGGCGGCGCCAGCGGCTCGTGACCGCGCGAGCGAAGAACTCGCGGCGTGTCGCCAGCGAGCGGCCTCACGCGGCCGCGCGGAAGCGGCGCAGGCGCAGGCTGTTGCTGACGACGGTCACGCTGCTGAGACCCATCGCCGCAGCGGCGAAGATGGGGCTCAGCAGGATCCCGAAGGCGGGGTAGAAGACGCCCGCTGCCAGGGGGATGAGGGCGGCGTTGTAGGCGAACGCCCAGAAGAGGTTCTGCTTGACGATGCGGATCGTCTGGCGGCTCAAGACGATCGCCGTGACCACGCCGGTGAGCTCGCCGCTGATCAGCGTCACGTCGCTCGCCTCCAGAGCCACGTCGGCGCCGCTGCCGATGGCGATGCCGATGTCGGCCTGGGCCAGAGCCGGCGCGTCGTTGATGCCGTCGCCGACCATGGCCACGCGCTTGCCCTGCCCCTGCAGGCGGCGGATCTCCGCCGCCTTCTGACCCGGTGCGACGCCGGCGATGACGCGGTCGACGCCGACGGCGTCGCCCACCGCCTCGGCGCTGCGCTGGTTGTCGCCCGTCAGCATGAGGACCTCAAGGCCCAGCTCCTTGAGGCGCCGCACGGCCTCCACCGAGCTCGGCTTGATCGCGTCGGCGATCGCCAGCACGCCCGCCGGCCGGCCGTCGACGCTCACGAAGACCGGCGTCGCGCCGGCGTCGCGCAGCTCGTTGAGGCGCCCTTCGAGGCGGGCGTCGGGCACCGCGCGCGCCGCCTGCCTTCTGGGGTCGAGCCCTCGCCTGCCGGCAGGCCTGCGGCCCCGAGAGTAAAGCGCTCACTGCCGACGACCACCGCGTGGCCGTCGACCTCGGCACGCACGCCCTGGCCTGGCATCGCCTCAAAGCCGCGGCCGGTCGCCACTGCGAAGCCGCGTGAGTCGGCAGCGCGCACCATGGCTTGGCCGAGTGGATGCTCCGAGCCGCGCTCGGCTGCGGCGGCGAGGCGCAGCAGCGCGTCGCCGTCGACCTCGCCGTCGAAGGCCAGCGTCTCAATGAGGCTCGGCGAGCCCTCGGTGATGGTGCCCGTCTTGTCGAGCACGATCGTGGTCAGCTTGTGGGCCGTCTCCAGCGACGCTCCGTCGCGAATCAGGATGCCGTACTCGGCGCCGCGACCGGTGCCGACCATGATGGCCGTCGGCGTGGCCAGCCCCAACGCGCACGGGCAGGCGATCACGAGGACGGCGACGAAGTTGAGCAGCGCGTAGTTGAGCGCCGGGCTGGGACCGGCCAAGAGCCAGACGATCAGGGTGAGCGTGGCGATGCCGATCACCGCGGGCACGAAGTAGCTGGCGATGACGTCGGCCAGGCGGGCGATGGGCGGCTTCGAACCCTGCGCCTCTTGCACGAGGCGCACGATCTGCGCGAGCGCGGTCTCGGCCCCGACCCTGGTCGCGCGGAAGGTGAAGGAGCCCGTCGTGTTCATGGTGGCGCCGATCACCTCGTCGCCGGGCGCCTTGGCCACGGGCATGGGCTCGCCGGTGAGCATGCTCTCGTCGACCGCCGAGCCGCCGTCTGTGACCACGCCGTCGACCGGCAGGCGCTCGCCGGGGCGCACCAGGACGAGGTCTCCGGGCACGACCTGCGCGACGGGCACGTCCTCCTCCCGGCCGGCGCGCAGCACGCGCGCCGTCTTGGGCTGCAGGCCGATGAGCTTCTTGATCGCCGCCGAGGTCTGCCCCTTGGCGCGCGCCTCCAGCATCTTGCCGGCCAGGATGAGGGTGATGATCAGCGCCGATGAGTCGAAGTACATCGGCGCGCCGAGGCCCTGGTGGGCGAAGAAGCCCGGGAGGACGACGCCGAGGGCGCTGTAGAAGTAGGCGGCGCTCGAGCCCATGGCGATCAGCGTGTCCATGCTCGTGGTGCCGTGGCGCAGCGCCGCCCAAGCACCCCGGTAGAACTGGCGGCCGACCCAGAACTGGACCGGCGTGGCCAGCGCCCAGAGCACGTAGCCGTGCTGCAGGAACGAGGGCACAAACGGGAACCACGAGGTCATGCTGCCGAGGAAGATCAGCGCCGAGAGCACGGCGCCCAGCGTCACCCGCCGCTTGAGGCTCCGGTAGGCAGCCGCACGTGCCCGAGCCTGCGCGTCTTCGAGCTCCTCGGCGGCCGCAGCCGAGGCCCACGCGGCGGCCGCGCCGTCCGTCTCGGTTACGCCCGTGTGGCCGCTTGAGGAGACGGCGTCGGCCCGCTGCTCGATGGGCGCTCCGGGCAGCACGGCGCCGGGCACGTCGTAGCCGGCGCCGCGCACCGCCGCCACGATCGCCTCGCGGCCGGTCGCGCCGGGGACGTACTCGACCGTGGCCTGCTCGGTGGCGAGGTTGACGGCGGCCTCCACCACGCCCGGCAGCTTCTTTACGGCGCGCTCCACGCGGGTGACGCAGCTGGCGCAGCTCATGCCGGCGACGGGCAACGTCACGGAGGCGGTGGCGACGTCATAGCCGCCCCCTCTGACCGCCCTCACGAGGTCGGCGACCTTGGCCTGCGAGGGGTCGAAGGTGACCCGCGCCGACTCGGTCGCCAGATTGACGGCGGCCGACTCCACGCCGGGGGTCTTGGCGAGGGTCTTCTCATTACGCGCGACGCAACTGGCGCAGGTCATGCCCTTGATGGGGAGCTCAATCGTGCTCTTGGCGGCCATCATGCTTCTCCCTACCCCCCACACGAGAGAGGCACTCTCGGGTCTGCGCCACACAACATCCTTTGACCTCAGAGACTGGAGAGCGACTTCGCTGCCTGCTGGCCGGTCGCCGAAGCGGGATCGACCTGGACGGCCTTCTGGAGGGCGGCCTTGGCCTCGGCGCGCAGCGTGGCCGCCTTGGCGCTCTGCCCGTTCTGTTGCGCCGCCTGCATGGCCGTCTGCAGGTAGATGCCCTTGTTGCCGAGGGCGTTCTGGAAGGTGGGGTTCTTGGCGAGCACGAGGTTGACCTGCTTGATGGCGCCGGCCACGTCCCCGGAGTAGTAGAGCGAGGTCGCGTAGTCGGTGCCCACGCCGGGGTCGCCGGGCTGTCGCTTCCAGGCGGCGGCGTAGACGCTGGCCGCCGCCGCAAAGTAGCTGGCCGCACTCGTGGAGTCCTGCTTCTGCAGTGCCTTGCGAGCCCTGATCGTAGAGGCCGTTGGCGCGCGAGACCAGCACGTCGTAGCTGCCGGAGGTGTCGGCCACGACCGGCGTGGGCGAGCTTCCCGCGGAGGCCGAGCCGTGCGTCTGGCTGAGGACGATCACGGCGCCGATCACGACCACGACGCCGAGCACGGCGAGCCACAGCCATTTGGCTGAAGGGCCACGCGAGGCAGCGGCTTTGCCGGCGGGTCGAGAGGACGCCAGCGCAGGCTTGGGCGCGCGCGGCGGCCGCTGTCGCTTGCCGGAGCGCGAGCCGCCGTAGCTGCCGGTGGTGCGGCCCGTGGATCGGGGCCGAGGACTCGCCCGATGAACCGCGTCTTCGTCGACGGTCGACCTCGGCTTCTCAAGGTTCAGGCCGCACTCGGGGCAGAACTTGGCGTCGCCGACCTCGGAGCCGCACTGGGCGCACAGGCCCTCGTCTTTCGAGCGTCGAGCGCAGCTTCTCAAGGTTGAGACCGCACTCGGGGCAGAACTTGGCGTCGCCTGCTTCGGACCCGCACTCAGGGCAGAACATGAGCTGTTGCTCTCCTCTGATTCGTGACTGCCGAGCGTTGAGAAGAAACGAAGGGGGCCGAATAGCACAGCGCCTCGGTGCTCCGTCGAATGAGTGTGAGACAATTGGAGTGCAATCGCAAACTAAACGCGCAAGCGCACGCGAGGTGAAGGACACTTCACGATGCTGCGTGGCGTCTTTCGCTTGGCGTCCGCAGGCGGTCAGCGCAACCGTGAGGCCGATGAGGCCGCATCGCGAGTCCAGCCGGCCTCAGCGTCACGCTTCAGGCTCGGTCATCCGCTCGGCCGCTCATGTCAGCCGCTTGTGTCGGCCGCTCGATTGCCGACGTGATGCTGCCGAGACGCCTCGTCACGGCCCAATACGCCTGACCACAGCCCAGCACCGCGCCCTCGCGGATACCTGGACTGAGCAGCACAATCGCGGACGGCGCACTACTAGACAGACGATATGCCCAGGTTTCCTAAACCTGGTGTCGGCTGTTCGATCCAGCCCGGGGGCACCACGAAACTCCTGCTCAGGGCGATCTCGAGAAGCCTATCCCTGCCCAGATCCTTGTGAACGCGCCGTCGGCGCCGACAAATGCCGACGAGCAGGTCCCCTAACTACAACATAGAGCAACTCGGTGGCGAGTCGGAGGCGCCATAGGGCGAAGTGAGCCGAACTTATGTGATCCTATGTGATCCGAAATGCGTTGACTTCTTCGCGACGGATGTGGCGCTTTGCAGGGAGAACATCGCGAATCTTGGCTCAGAAGCGGGGTCGTATGGATCATATGCGCAGCGCATCGTATGTGAGCCGTGCGGCGAGCGCCGCGCATCGCGCCCCACGGCCCTTCAAGGCGAGCACCGCCAAGCGTCTCAGGGAGAGGTCGTTGGAGCCTGTGTGACGAACACCAGTCGCGCGATCAGCGCCGCGGCCTCTTCCTGCATGGCGGGGATGGCGTGCGAGTAGGTGTCGAGTGTGATGGACACGGTCGCGTGGCCGAGGCGCTCGCTGACAACCTTGGGATGCACGCCAGCCTGCAGGGCCAGGGTGGCATGCGTGTGGCGCAGGTCGTGGAGGCGGATGGGGGGCAGCATGGCCCTCTTCACGGCCTGTCGCCAGTAGCGCGAGACCGACTCGGGGTCGAGGGCGGCGCCGTTCTCGGCCGTGAAGACGAGGCCTGACTCTACCCAGGTCTCGTCCCGCTCCTCCTGCTCCTCGAGCTGCCGCGCCGCCTGGGCCTTCAGGACCTCGACGGTGACCGGGTCGAGGGCGATGACGCGGCGGCCCTTGGCCGTCTTCGGCTCACTGACCACCACGTCTCGGTTGGTGGGGATCAGGGCGCGGCGCACAGAGAGCCGGGCGTTCTCGAGGTCGACGTCTGACCACCTAAGACCGAGGGCCCCTCCTCGTCTCATGCCGGTCATGGCGATGGTGTGCCAGAGGGCGGAGAGGCGATCATCATGGACCGTCTCAAGGAACGCCTTGAGCTGCTCCTTGGTCCAGGTGCGCATCTCGCGAGTGCCGTCGCTCTTCTTTCTCGGTGGGTCGGCGGCGCCGAGCGGGTTCCTCGCGATGTGGCCCCACCGCACCGCATCCTTGCAGGCCTTGTGCAGGCAGGAGTGCACGTGGTGGATGGTCATGGCGGAGAGGCCGTGCGTGCCATCCTTGGCCCCCGACTCGGCGAGCTTCGCATAGAGGGCGTTGACCTGAGAGCCCGTGAGCTTCGCGAGCTTCACTCCTCCGATGTGCGGCGCGATGTGACACTCGACGTGCTGCACGTAGGAGTTGTAGGTCGAGGGCCTGATGGTCGCCTTCACCGCCGGCAGCCACTCCTTGGTGAGGTACTGGCGCACGGTGGCCTTGGACGGCGCCGTGTAGTTGTGCTGCTCGACGGCGACCAGGAGCTTGTTCACCGCCGCCTGGCACTCCTTTTGCGTTCCGAAGCCGGCCTTGGTCTTGCGACGGCGCTCCTCGGTCTCGCGTAATCTGCCGTCGCACCTGGGGCAGCTCTCCTTGGGCCGGCGCTCGATCCAGATTCTCCTGTTGCAGGCCGTGCACCTCTGTGCCGCCGCCAGGCCGATGTCGACGATGTACTCGAAGCTGCCGGACCTCGCCGCGCCTCCGCACGTGTCCTCGCATGACCATCCCCCAGACGCGCGTCTATCTGTCACAACAGCTTCGCTCTGGGGCAGGCGGGCAGCAACGCGGTGTGGCGCACCGAAAGCACGGAAGAGCGGCCGACCGTGAACCTGTTCGGTGCGCTGCCCGTCGGCAGGGCGGCGGCAGGCGCGCATTTCCACCACCTTATTGCCACTCTTTCGGGGCGATGGAGGTTGGGGGGACCTGTGCGCGAGCGCGACACTAGCGTGAAGCGAGACGCTAGTGCGGCGTGACCATGTGGAAGACCAACGGGCTATAGCGTCCGGCCTGGACGGTGATCGGCCGCGATGCTTGGTCAGACTCGCGATTTCCGCCCTTGATGATCACCACGTAGCGGCCCGGCGGCAGCGCCACCTTGAACAGGCCATGGTGCATCTGAACCATGGCCACCACCTGGTCCGTTTGGCTGCCGCTGAGGGGCTCGATCAGCAAGGTGAGCGGAGGAATGGCGGGCATGTCGACGCTCAGGCCGAAGCCGCCGGGCAGCGGGCTCGGGGTCGGCCCGCCGCCCATGAAGGCTGCTTCAGGTCTCTGTGACGATGCCCCTAATGCCCGTTCCACCGTTGCCGCAGGACGCCGCCATGACGGCCAGCATCGCGGCAAGGAGACCGAGGCAGACGCCGACGGCCGGGCCGTGGTACGCCGGGCATGCCAGCCTTCTCGATCCGCCGCCGGCCACGGACCCCGGTCGCATGGTCTCTCCTCTCGCTAGAAGCCGATCTGGACCTTGCTCCAGCTCCGGCCGTCCCAGTGGAAGAGCATCGGATCGGAGGCGCTCGCCTCGATCTGCCGTTGGTCGTCCACCGAGGCCGAGTACCAGAAGCGTGTGAACGAAGCGTTGAACCAGACGTCGTTCGGCGATGCTGCCGTGATCTGCGGCTCGTCCAAGCCGAGCTCACCGCTGGCCTGTCCGGCTGCGCTCTGCTGGAGGGGAAGGCCGCTGGTCCGTAGATCGTCCAGCGCCGCGCGTCCCAGTGGGCCGCCTGCGGGTCGTCGAGTCCCTCGGCGCTGCTGCCGCCCAGCCAGAAATCATCGTCGGCGGTGCCGGTAATGCTCGCGATGTAACCCCAGGCCCGTCCCTGCGGAGTCGCGACTCGCTGCCAGCTCGTGCCGTCCCAGTGGGCGAGGTAGGTGGTACCGACGCCGTCACGGTTGCTCATGCCGAGGACCCAGACGTCGTTCCGGCCGAGCACAAGGACGTCAAGGAGCGTGGTCCCGCCGCCGCCCGTGTTGGGCAGCGCCATCGCCACCCAACGCTCGCCGTCCCAGTGCAGGGCGATCGGCCCCCGGCGCAGGGGCTCCTGCGGCAGGCCGCGCTCGTACCAGCCGACGGCCCAGGTCTCACCCGCGAGAGGAGACCGCGTCGAGACCGAGGCTGCTGCCTGGAGGAAAACGGCACAGGCACCTTGGCCCAGGCCGAGCCGTCCCAGTGCATCGTCAGCGGCAGCTCGCCCTGGTAGCGCGTGCCGGGTCGTGCGCGGCGTGGTAAGGGGGGCCGGCCCTGTGGCCCACCGCCCAGACGTAGTTCGTCGCGGCCACGGCCATGGCGTCCAGTGAGGCGACGTTGCCGTCGAGCCAAGGGAGGGACGTCTCCTGCCAGGCGGAGCCGTCCCAGTGCGCGATGCCGCCGCTGACCGTGGCCCAGGCATCGCTTGGCGAGAGCGCGGCCAGGACGTGCAGGTTCTTGAGCCTCGCCGGGATCAGGAGTCGCCGCCAGGCGCCCCCGCTCAGATAGGCGGCGTAGGCGGGCTGCGTCTCACCGAGGCGACCGCTGATCCACGGCTGCGCACTCGCATCGAGGCTCAGCTGCGTGATCGTGGTGACGTTGTCGACGATGGGGCCCGGCCTGGCTTCCTGACCTGAAGACGAGACTGATCGTGAGGTCCCGGCAATCCCGTAGCCATGGCTGCCCCCGGAACGGAGTGACGGCACCACGGCGATGGCGCGGGCGGCCGCCACCAGCACGGCGACGGCGCTTCCGCGACGAGCAGCCGGCGTCCGCGGCCACCGGCCGGCGCGGCGGCGGCGGCTCCGCTCGCGGCTGCGTCCGCCGCGGCCTTCGAGCTGGCGGGCGAGCACGGCGGCGAAGCCGGTCTCGAGGATCGTCTCGTTGTCGGGCCTGTGTCCATCACGTCGCCTTATCCTCCAGCTCCGGCCGCAAGGCGCCTCGGCCGGGCTGACGCGCGAGCGTGCCACGTCTTCGCTACAGCCGAGCAGAGTCGCGACCTCTGCGTAGGAACGGCCCTCGATCACGCGCAGACGCAGCGCCTCGCGCTGCTGCTGCGGAGCTTCTCGAAGCGGCGCTCACTGCGCGGCCGATCCGCTCGAAGTCGATCAGCGCCTCGACGCGCTCGATGTCGTCCGGGTCGAGCTCGAGGCGCTCCATGCCGATCGCCTTCTGGCCGCATCCTCGACGAGGCCGACGGCGCAGGATCAGCGGGCGAACTGGCGCTGAGCGATCGTGTAGAGCCAGGCCGTCGCCGAGCGATCCGCGGTCGTGAAAGCGGCGCGGCTCGTGAACGCCTCGGCGAACGTCTCGGCCGTAGATCGGAAGCCGCCTGCGCGTCGAAGAGTGTGGCGCGCGAATAGCGGAGAAGGCCGGCATGGTGCGGTAGTAGGGGGCCACGAAGGCGTGCGGCTGTGTAGTCGAGGCGACCAACAGGTCCTCCTCGCGCTCCTGCTCCGTCCCCTTCCATCAGCTCCTCGCTTCGCCGCCACGGCGCCGCGCCTTCTACAACCATAATGACACGGCGAGAATTCTGTAACGAAGTATGGAGACGCGGTATCGCAGCCGGCGGAGCCACCCTATTCACGGCGCTGCTCACCCGCTTCGCTTTGAACGTTCAATTGGAAGGGTCGATGAGCCCGGGGCACTGGCGGGGCGACCCGAAAGCGCCGCTTTGGCCCACCTTATATGGCCCAATTCGCGTCACTTGAAGGTCGCGAGGGCGGCGGCAGCCGGTCGGCGGCGTGGCCCTGTGCAGCGGGAAGATGGCCGCGACAGGTCTGACGGACCTGTGGCAAGACGGTGGCACCGTCTGCCTCAGGCAAAGGAGTGCCTGGGCGCTGGACGCTGGTAGCGCAGCCGGGGGCGAGGCGAAAGCTCTGCGACGGTCTCGTGGGGGGTAGATCGCTCTTGATCCTGCGCGGTGCCGTCCGGCATCTGGTCCGTCACCCCCGGCGGCCGTCGCTTACGGAGCGCCCCCTGCGGAGCGCCTGTCGCCACTTGAGGCGCGCGCCGCTGTGCAGGATGGCGCGGCCGTCGTCGGCGCCGGCCACCCACGCCATGCCCACCGTGGCCGCCAGGCAGAGCAGCACCGAGAGCGCCACCTCCCAGGGGCGGGCGGCGCCCATGGCGACGGCGCCCGGTAGTCGGAATCGGCGCTGTCGGCGGGAAGAAGGCGAGGAACCAGTAGTACCCCGGGACACTGCTTCCGTAGAGCGCCGTGAAGGTGAGGATGTAGGAGATGATCAGCGGCAGCTGCACCGGCAGCGAGGCGTTGTAGGCGTCCGAGGGTTTGCCGACCAGCGAGCCGGCGGCCCCGTAGGCCGTGCAGTAGAAGGCGTAGCCCACGACGATCCAGAGTGCGCCCACGGCTACTGCCGTAAGCAAGGCGCTGTGGACGAGGCTCGAGCCGACGAGCGCCCCGAGTGCCACGAACGTGATCACGATGGCCAGCGCCTGAGCCAAGGCGAGGATGCCGAGTCCGAGCACCTTGCCGGCCAGCAGTTGCGTGGGACGTACGGCGGCGAGCAGCACCTCGACTACGCAGCTGAACTTCTCCTCGCTCACACCGACGGTGATGCGCGAGCCGTAGATCAGGATGATGATGTAGATGGCGATCGCCATGGCGAGGCCCGTGAGGCGTACACCGAGGCTGGTGAGCGACGGCTTGAGGCCCTGGATGGGCAGAATAACGCCCCGGCTCAGCGTGCCCGCTGGCGCGGCCGCCGCGAGGCGAGCAAGCCGCC
>CAWKEZ010000093.1:0-15955 GCA_963848545.1 uncultured Thermoleophilia bacterium | reverse complement strand
GCGCGTGAGATAGGCGACCAGGAAGTACACCACAGCCACCACGAGGACCAGCTGCAGCAGGCGCACGAGCGGCCGTACCCACGGTCGGCGCGCGCCACGGCCGGCGCTGACGGGTGTCTCGGGCACGTGACTCACGCCACCTCCAACGCCTTCACCAGCGCGCCGGCCACGGCCGTCGGGGTGAGCGCGCGCCTGTAGAGGGCGAGCGACGCCGCGCCGAGCCGCTCGCGCTCCTCGAGAGATAGCAGCCGGCGCAGCGCGACGGCCAACGCCGCACCGTCGCCGGCCGGCACCAGCAGGGCGTCTTCGTCGTCATGCAACAGCTCGCGCGCCCCCGGACCGTCCGCCGTGACCACCGGGCGCCCGCAGGCGAGGGCGTCGTAGACCTTGTTGGGCACCACCCTGCCGGCCTTCTGCGATCGGCCGAAGACGCCCAGGCACACGTCCGCCGCGAGCGTGCGCCGGCGCAGCGCGGTAGGCGCGAGCGTGCCCAGCCACTCCACGTTGGTGAGGCGGCGACGCGTGATCTCGGCGCGCAGCTCGGCCGAAAGCTGGCCCTCGCCGGCGAGCACAAAGCGAAACGGCTCGGCGCGCACCAGCTCGGCGGCCGCCAGCACCACGTCGACGCCATGCAAGGGGCTCCACTTGCCGTACTGGAACACCTCGAGCGGCGCACCGCCGGCGAGGTCGCGGGCCCGGCCGTCGGCGCCCGGCTCAGGCAAAGCACCGACGGGGGCCACGGCCAGCCGCCGCCGCGGCACGCCCAGCTCGTCCTCGTAGTACGCGGCGTGCGCCCATGTATCTGCCATAACCAGGCCGCCGAGCCCGAAGGCGACGCGATCGACGGCCTTCACCGCGGCAGCCTTGAGACCGCCTTGAGATACCAGTCCGCGGTCCCCGGCGAACGTGTCCCATAGCGAAACCAGGGGGTCGAAGACCAGCCGCGCGTGCCGTACCGCTGCCAGCGCGCGGCCGTACGGCACCATGAAGTGGCCGGGATACCCGACCACGACGGCATCGACCACAAGCTGGCCGCGATGCTGGGCAAGCAGCCGGGCGTGAGCCGTCAACACCCCAGCGGCGAGCCTGGCAGCGCCGCCCGGCGTGGCCATCTGCGCGGCGCTGAGCTGCGGCAACGGCGCGCGGAACTCGTGCACGGTCACGCCCAGCTCGCGGAGCCCGGCGATGATTACGGCGTTTCGCGGGTAGGCCGGGTCGTACGTGCCGAAGTACGCGACGGCGCGAATCACAGCGTGCCGGCGGCGCCCGGAGCGGCGGGGGCGGTGCTCGCAGCCGCTGCGGCCGGTGCGACTACGTCGCCGGCCGCGAGCACGCGGGCCACCTGCGCTGGGTCTGGCCCGAGGCGCGCCCGCGAGTTGGCGATGAGCTCGCCGATGAGCCCCAACGAGAGCAGCTGCACGCCCACGATGATGGCCAGCGCGCCCAGCAACAGCAGCGGCCGCTGCCCGATGGGGTGGCCAAAAGCAAGCTTGTCGATGGTCAAATACAGCTCCACCAACAGTCCCGCCACGATCATCACCGTGCCCGCGCCGCCGAAGAGATGCTGCGGGCGGTGGCTGTAGCGCCCGAGGAAGAGCACCGTCATGAGGTCCAGGTAGCCGCGCAGGTACCGCTTCCATCCATACTTCGAGCGTCCGGCGGTGCGCCGCCGATGGCTCACCTTCTCCTCGGTCACGCGAAAGCCCGCTTGGGCGGCGACCACGGGGATGTACCGGTGAAGTTCGCCGTAAACGAAGATCGTCTCGACGACATCGCGGCGATAGGCCTTGAGCCCGCAGTTGAAGTCGTGCAGGGGGATGCCCGTGGCGCGCCGCACCGTCCAGTTGAAGAAGCGCGAGGGCAGCGTCTTGTTGGGGGGGTCCTGGCGGCTCTGCTTCCAGCCCGAGACCAGGTCGTACCCCTGATCGAGGCCCGCCACGAGGTGCGGGATCTCGGCGGGATCGTCCTGGCGGTCGCCGTCCAAGGTAACGATGTACTCGCCGTGGCTGGCGGCGAAGCCGTGGGAGAGGGCGGCCGCCTTGCCAAAGTTGCGCCGCAGCTTGACCACGCTGAGGTCGTCGCGACCCGCGGCCAGACGCTGCATGGCGGCGAACGAGCCGTCGGTGGAGCCGTCGTCGACGAAGATGATCTCGTAGGGGCGCCCGGCACCGGCGAGCGCCTCGTCGATCTCGGCGACGAGCGACGCGAGGCTGTCGGCCTCGTTGAACACAGGGATCACGAGTGAGAGCTGCACTGCCATGTCGGCTCACTAGGATACATCGTCGAGACATCGATGGGCTCTGGGCTCAAGCGCGGGAGGCGTGCACGACGCCGCGCGGCTCTCCGATGTGCCTGACGACGCACCGCGCGACGAACCGTCGGAGCTCTTCTTGCGTCTCCCCCCTTGAGGCCGCGCCCCGGGGCGCGGTGTTCGCTGGTCGCGCGAGTGGCAGCTTGGTAGCATGGGTGCACTGTCCCCGCGGGGCGCGGATACGGAAGGACACCATGAGCCGGAAGATGTGGTTCGCGCTGGCGCTCGCCGCCGTCTTGGCGGTGAGCTACGCCGCCGGATCTGTAGCGGCTACGCCGCGGGGCGCCACCGACATCCGTTCCGCGAAGATCACCAAGGGTCTGGACTACCTGCACGCCCAGCAGACCGACGAGGGCGGCTTCGGCAGCATGGCCAACACCGCTTGGGCCATCCTCGGGCAGTGGCCAGCGGCGAACGTGTGGGGGGCAACGCCTGGACGGTCGACGACGAGACCCCCCTAAAGTACTTGCAGGCCAACAGCCACGAAGCGGCAACGGTCGGCTACGACGTGAACAACGCACCGGAGTACTACGCGCGCGCCATCATGGCCTACGTCGCGCTCGGCCAGCCGGAACGGGTGTTCATCGCCGGGACGCCGCGCGTCGATCTGCTGGCCAAGCTGTACACCTATCAAGACACCACGGCCAGCGACCCGGCCAACGGCAGCTTCTCGCCGTCGAGCTCGAACCGCGCATACCAGGCTGTGGACACCACTGCCTGGGCCATCCTGGCACTCCACGCCAGCGACAGCAGCACGGGCTTGTCCTCGGCCACGGACTGGCTTCAGAACCAGCAGAACGGCGACGGGGGCTTCCCGGACCAGGCGGGCGTCGGCTCGAATGTCATCGACACGGCGCTCGCCATCCAGGCGCTGGAGCTTGCCTCCGCCGTGCCGAGCAGCACCATCTCGAAGGCCGAGCAGTACCTCAAGAGCACTCAGCGCAGCGACGGCGGCTTTCCCACCAGCCCCGGCGGCCCTACCGACGCGCAGGCCACGGCGGCCGCCATCCAGGCCATCCTGGCGATGGGCGAGACGCAGGCGAACTGGGCGGTGGACGGCAACACCCCCGCGGCGGCGCTGGGCAAGCTGCAGATCAAGAGCGGCGCCTACGACAAGCGGCACAATTCGACCGTGGCCCCGGTGGCCACCACCAGCTGGGCGCTGATGGCCCTCAGTGGGGGGCCCTTCACCACGTTCCCCAAGAGCAGGCCGGCGGCTGTCAAGCCGTTCGCCTTCCGCGTGGCGCTGAAGACCATCGCCCCCAAAGACCACACCACGTTCACCGACACCCGCGTGGTGCTCATCCGCGCCACCTACGCCGACGGTGCCGGCGGCACCGGCATCAACGCCATGGCCTGCCGCCTGTACGTGGACGACGTCAATAGGTCCAAGGCGGCCGCCATCGGGCCCTACGGACTCCATCTTCGAGCTCAACAACGTGCCCAACGGCGAGCACAGCTACGAGCTGCGCCTGGTCGACTACGCCGGCAACGTGCGGGAGGTGCAGCGCTCCTTCACGGTGGCGGTGCCGGCTACGCCGGCGACCGCCGCGCCTAACCCGAAGCCCACCTACGTGCCCCCCACCACCGAGCCCACGCAGACCCCCACTCACACGCCCACGCCTTCGACCACGCTCTATCCCGCCTCGCCGTCGCCCAGCACGAGCGCCACGCCAACGCCGGGCAGCAGCGCGGCACCTGTGAGCGGGCAGCCGGTCGCCTCGCCGAGCCCCTCGGCCGGCGCGGGCGCCGCCGGTGCGAGCGGCGGAAGCAGCGGCGGTGGCGGTGGTGCGGCGGGCTTCCTGGGTGGTACTCTGCTCGCTATGCTGTTGATTGGTGCCATCATCTCCTACCTGGTTATCCACCACCGCAGCGAGGCACTGGGCGCCGCCAGCGAGGGCACCGTGCTCAGCGGCGGGGGCAGTGCCTGGGAGCGCGCCAGGTGCGCCCTCGGCAAGTCCAAGGACCTCGTGAAACCCGCGAGAAGCTGAGCAAGACGTGAACGAACTCCAGCAGGTCATCTACAACGCCTCGCGAGTGCTGCTGTGGCCGGTTCTGGTGGCCGCCATCTGCTGCCTCGTCTGGGTGCTCATCGAGTTCGGCTTCTTCCTGTACGAGCTCTGGCTGCGCTTTCGCTATCGCGACCTCGATGCCCTCGAGGCGCGCACCTTACGGGCGCGCAAGGCGTTCGCCGACGGCAAGCCGCGCACCGCCTACAGGTACCTGGAGGAGAACAACTACTCCATCATCGTGGCGCGCTTCCTGTTCGACCTAGTCCGCAACTACCAAACGGAGCGTCTCGCGGCCAAGCCCCTGAAGCTGCTGCAAGAGTACGAGTTCTACACGCTCAAGCGTCTGGAGCGCACGCGCATCCTGGTGCGACTCGGCCCAATGCTGGGCCTCATGGGTACGTTGATCCCGCTCTCGCCGGCGCTCATCGGCCTGGCCAGGGGCAACACCTCGAGGCTCACCACCAACCTCACTACGGCCTTCTCGGTTACGGTCATCGGCCTGCTCATCGGGGGTATCGCCTTCTCCATCAGCATCGTACGTGACCGCATGTACTCCCAAGACATCTCTGATATGGAGTACCTGCTGGAGCTGCTCGAGGGCCGTGGCGGCCGCCTCCGCTCGGGGCGCCGCTTGAGCAAGAAGGGTGTGTGGGATACCGAACCTCCCGTGGAGTATGAAGCGGCGGCCGAGGACATGGAGAAGACCGTCGCCCTGCCCACCCTGACCGAGATACCACTCGAGCCGCTGATCCCGGTAGCCTCGGGCAACGGCGGCGACCTCGCGACGGCAGAGGCCGGCGCAGCGCCAGGGGACGGCGCAACGCCAGACGGGGCCTCCGCCGGCGCGTCGGCGAGTACTACGAGTACGGAGGCTGCGGCGCTGAGCTTCGACGACCCCGCCATGGATTGGACGCGCGACGAGGATCCCTTCGCCGACCTGGGGCCCGTCGACCCAGATGTGCCCCCTGGCGGCAGGCGTCCGGCCGGCAAGCCCAGCGACCGTTGAGGCGCCATGCCGGCGTCAGACGACCACCCCGCCATCCATAGCCTCGGCTCCGTCTACGAGGCGGGAGACGAGGGCCTGCGCTTCATGCGCCGCAGGCGGGTCGGCGCCTCAGACCGCAACGGAGACCCTCTCGACGGCATCGTCAACCTGTTTAATGTGGCCATCGTGCTGGCCGTGGGATTTCTCGTCGCGGCGCTCTCGGCCGTCGGCGTCTCCGGCCTGCTCACCAGCCAGCATATGACCATTGTCACCAACCCCGGCACGCCGCGCATGCAGCTCATCGTCAAGGACGGCAACAAGATCACCAAGCTCAACATGCAGTCGGGCCCGCAGGTGCAGGGTGTGGGCCAGCTGCTGGGTTCGTTCTACAAGCTCGCCGACGGTACTGTGGTGTACGTGCCGGCCGGATCCACGGCGCCGGCGAACTCCACTCCGGTGCCCGCGGCCTCGGCCACGCCCGGGGCCACGCCCACGCCGGGCACGACCGCCTACCCCACCACCAACCCGTACGCGACGCCTACCCCCGGCGCGTCCGCGCCGGCCAACCCGGCGACCACGCCCACCCCGGGCGTCACCGCCTCGTCGGCGGCTCCCCAGTAGCGAGGGCGCGCCGCGGCGACACCGCAGGCGATCTAACGAGTGGGGCGCCAACGAGCCTGGGAACCGGCTCGGATGTCGAAGACCAGGTGCACCACTCTGCGTTGTCAGGATCGGAACAGGCGCGGCGGCCGCAGGCCCTCCGCGTGTGCCCATCGGCCCTGGGCCGATGAGCCTCGCTCCCTAGCGCCCCAGGGAGCGCAACAGGCCCACCAGCCTGTCCAGCTCGGCGCGGTTCTTGAAGGCGATCTGGATGGAGCCCCCGCGCCTGCCGCTACGGATGCGTACCGGCGCCTCGAGGACGCCGTAGAGTTCGTTCACGAGATCGGCGTGCTCGGCGCCGGCGGACGGCCGCGCCGCAGGCGCGGCCGCTCCCGGCGCCTCCTCGCTCTGCTTCTTTACGAGCATCTCTGTCTGCCGCACGGTGAGCCCTTGAGCCACGATCTGGCGCGCCACGGCGCGGCGCCGCCCGTGGTCTGCCAGCGCCAGCAAGGCCCGGCCGTGCCCCTCGCTGAGCTGTCCCACCTCGATCATGCCTTGTACCTCGTCGGGCAGCTCCAGCAGCCGCAGCAGATTGGTCACCGCCACGCGGCTGCGGCCCACCAGCTCGGCGACGCGCTCATGAGTAAGTCCGAACTCGTCGACCAGCGCGGCGTACGCTTGCGCCTCTTCAATGCTGTTGAGGTCTTCGCGCGCCACGTTCTCGGCGAGCGCGATCTCGAGCGAGGCGATCTCGTCGGCCGGGCGCACAAGGGCGGGGATGCGCTGCAGGCCAGCAAGCCTCGCGGCGCGCAGGCGCCGCTCGCCCGCGATGAGCTCATAGCGCGCGCCGCGCGCATCATGTACCTCGTCCCGTGCCCCCCCGGCCTCCCCGGCGCCCCCGGCCTCCCCGGCGCCGGCTACCGACGGCAGCGGCCGCACCACCACCGGCTGTACCACGCCCAGTGCCTTGATGGACGCGGCCAGCTCGTCGAGCTCCTCCGCCGCGAAGGCGCGGCGCGGCTGGCGCCGGTTCACGGAGATCTCGTCGAGCGGCAGCTCGCGGAGCCTGCCCTCGCCGGCGGCGCCTGGTCGGGTAAGCGCCGACTTGCCCTCGCCGATGAGTGCGCCGAGGCCCTTGCCGAGCGCTTTCTTATTACTCACGAGATACGACCTCCTTGGCGAGATCGAAGTACGCGTCGCTGCCCGCACAGGTGGCATCATAGCGCGAGATCGGTTCGCCGTGGCTGGGCGCCTCGCTGAGCCGCACGTTACGCGGCACGACGGTAGCGAAGACGTGCGCGCCGAGATGGTCGCGCACCTCCGCCGCCACCTCGCGCCCCAGGCGCGTGCGTCCGTCGTACATGGTCACGAGCACGCCCAGAATGCCCAGCTCAGGGTTGAGATGGTCTTGCACCAGCCGGATCGTGTCGAGCAGCTGGGCCAATCCCTCCAGCGCGTAGTACTCGGCTTGCACCGGGATGAGAACCTCACGGGCCGCAACCAACGCGTCGATGGTGAGGATGCCCAGCGACGGAGGGCAGTCGATGAACACGAAGTCGTAGGCACTCACGCGGCCGGCGAGCGCGTACTCGAGCACCGCGCTCGCTGCCCTCACCGTGGGCCAGCTCGACGACCGCTCCGGCCAGGTCGGGGCAGGAGGGCACGAGGGAGAGATGCTCCACCGCGGTGCGCGTGGTCGCCTCGCCGAGACCGGCGGCCCCCCCTAGCACGCCATAGCTGCTCAGCCGTGGGTCGGTGGCCCGCGCGCCGAGGCCCGCCGACGCATTTGCCTGAGGATCCATGTCGATGAGCAGCACGTCGAAATCGGCCTCGGCGAGACACGCGGCGAGGTTCACGGCGGTGGTGGTTTTGCCGACCCCGCCCTTCTGGTTGGTCACGGCGATGACGCGAGTCACCGGGCTCCTTTCGCGGGGCATCGATACTAGCAGAAAGGCCGGCCGCCGCAGCCCCGGCGTCAACGAGTCAAGAGCTTTCTCACGGCCAGACCTTCGCGCCGCGGAAGATGAGCGGGCGTGGCGGCGACCTTGCGGAACACGGCGCAAACAGAGTCGGCAAGCGGCGAGCGAGGCAGCGGCACACTCTCCTCGACGGCCAGACCACACAGACCGGCGATCGCCGCGGCGGCGGGCCCTTCGTCATGCACGGCGCGCGCGGTCTTGCTGGCCAGCAGAACGCCATCCGCCGCCAGCAACGGCGTGGCCAACTCAAGCAGGGCGGGAAGCGGCGCCACGGCGCGCGCCAGCACGACGGCGAAGCCGTCGCGGCCCGGCGCGCCGGCGGCGGCGTAGCGCTCGCTGCGCGCGCACACGACCTGCGCCCGCCCCGCGAGCCCGGCGGCGGCCACGGCGCGCGTCAGAAAAGCGCACTTGCGCGAGGCCGCGTCGAGGAGCGTGAGACGGGCGCCGGGTAGCGCCACGGCCAGCGGAATCCCGGGAACACCAGCGCCGGCACCCAGGTCGAGCCAGCCGGCCCCGGCCCGCTCGCGTAGCTGCGGCACGTCGAGCAACGCGAGCGAATCGCCGACCAGCGCGTCCACGATCTCGTCGCGGGTGCGCAAGGCGGTCACGTTGCCGGGCCACGCGAGGATGCCCTCCACGTAGCACGCCAGGGCCGCGATCTGGGCCTCCACAAGGCCGAACGCCGCGGCGAGATCGTCCAGGGTCGGCCGAGCCGTCATGCCGGCAGAGTATCACGCCAGTCGATCAGCAGGCGGTTGTTCCTTGGGCGCTGACGGCGTCAAACCCCGCGCCCGGCGGCACAGGGAGCGCGACAAGAGACTCAGTCGCGGCGCATCTTGGTGAGCACCAGCTCGGTGCCCCCGGATGCGGGCTTGCGTACGTCGAAACCGTCGACGATGGCGCGGATGATGGAGATGCCCATGCCGCCTTCGGCGAGCTTGATCTCGGGCATGCCCTGGCACTCCGGACAGTCGACGTCATCTTCGTGGAGGCCGCCACCCTCGTCACGAATGGCGATGACGACACGGTCTTCGGCTACGTTGAACGCGAGATGCACCTGACCGTCGTCATGGTCGTAAGCGTGCCGCACAGAGTTGGAGCACGCCTCGGTGAGCGCCAGCTTGAGATCGGCCACCGCATCTTCGGAGTACCCGCGGCTACGCAGCAAGCCGGAAAGGGCCAAGCGCCCGAGCACCACGTACTCGGCCTTGGCGGGAATATCGAGCGTGACGAATTCGTCCACGGGGAGACATCCTACTCCGAATCGGGGTGACCAAGCCATCCTTCTACTACTTGATCCTTACACGCACGTTAACGTTCTCACCACACATTGCACAAAATGTACCCCGCAGGGCAACATCCTCAATCGCGTAGCCCGTGCGCCTTACGAGCAGTCTCCGGCAATTGGGGCACACGGTGTTCTCGCCCTCGTGGCCGGGCACGTTGCCGAGATACACGAAACGCAGGCCCGCGGCCACGCCCAAGCGCACCGCCCGCTCCAGGGTGGGTATGGGCGTGGCAGGCAGGTGAGCGTACTCGAGGTACGGCATGAAGCGCGTCACGTGCCAGGGGGTCTCGGGGCCCAGCTCGGCGGCGATCCAGCCGGCGATGCCGGCCAACGTGGCATCGTCGTCGTTGAGCGAGGGGATCACGTCGGTCACGATCTCTACATGGCAGTCGTGCTTCTTCTTGGCACGCACGGCCGCCGCCAGCACCGGCGCCATGTCTGGCATGCGGCAGAGCTCGCGGTACTGCTCGTCGCTGAACCCCTTCACGTCGACGCGGTAGGCGTCGACGTGCGGGGCGAGCACGTCGAGCGCCTCATCGGTGATGTATCCGTTGGTGACCATCACCGTGTAGAGGCCGTACTCATGCGCCACCTGGGCGCCGTCGAGGATGTACTCGAGCCAGATGGTAGGCTCGTTGTAGGTCCAGGCCACGCCTTGGCACTGGTTGTGATCGGCCAGTACCGGCAGGTTGCGGATGGCCAGCTCACGGAGGTCGCGCGCCACCTCGCCGGGGTCGGCGTCGGCGATCTGCCAGTTCTGGCAGTGGCGGCAGGTGAAGTTGCAGCCCACGCTGCCCAGCGAGAGCACCGTGAAGCCCGGGAAAAAGTGGTCGAGCGGCTTCTTCTCGATAGGGTCCGCGGCCACGCTGCAGATACGGCCGTAGGTCGATCGCATAAAGCGTGCCGTCACGGTTCACCCGGGCGCGGCACACCCCGCTCTTGCCGGACGCGATATGGCAGCGGCGCGGGCACACGCGGCAGTCGACCGCGCCGCCGGCGGCGCGGTCGTACAGCATGGCTTCGTGCCACTCTGCCGCCGGGGGGGCCACCGCGCTACGCTCCAGGGGCGCGCCGCAGGTCGCGGATGCCGCGCTGCACGCAGTCGATGAGCGCGGCCTGCAACTCTGCGTTGGCCGCGGCGATGCAGGCCATCTGGAACGAGGCGTCCGAGCCGAGCACAGGCCGGTGGATCGAGCCAGCGCCCGGTGGCGTCGCCGATGGGCACGCCGGCCTCCTTGCAGAGCAGGTACAGGGCGGCGATGTCGTGAGGCGAGTTGCAGAGCACATGACCGCCGCCCCACCCGGCGGAACTCCACCTCTACCCACGGATGCGCGGCGATGATCGCCGGCCCGATGTCGACGTAGGCGTCGAGCTACCCGGTGAGGATGCGCGTCGCGGAGTAGGTCGCGGACCGATATCGAAGACGCAGCCGCCCACCGACGACGCGTCGATGAGCTCCTCAAGAACGCCCGCCAGGATCACCGCCGGCCGGCCGCGAAAGCCGAGCGCCCAGAACATGCTCTAGAGGTCGCTGCGCGCGTCGATGGCAGAAACTCTATCTCGGCGCCGGAGGGCGCTTCATGCTGAACCCGGCGGCTCTCTCGGCGACAGGAAGATGTCGCCGCTCTTGATCTCCTGGATCACGCCGGCCGCCACGTCGCCCATGGTGGGCACCGGTACGGGAGGTACGGCGGCGATGCTCACACAGGCCATCTCAAAACCCGCCGCCGCGGGCCGTGTGCCGTCGATGGGGTCGACGATCAGGATCAGCTCCGGGTCTGGCGCGCCCTGCAGCCCGCCGTCCTCGGAGTAGAAGGCCCAGGTGGGAAGCTCGTCGCGCATGTACTGTGTGAGCAGGGTCTCGGCCAGCTCGTCGATGCCGAAGGTCACGTCGCCGCCCACCGCGACTCCGGCGTGGTCGCGCGCGGCGTGCGACCCCAGAGAGGGCAGCACCACGTCCCGCAGGCGCGAGCACAGCTCCACGAGTCTTCTGGTGGTGTCGTTCAACGGTGCTCCCAGTGGCCGCGGCCGGCGCAGGGCCGGCAGTAGGGTCAACATCTTACCCTGCTATACTCGGTGATGCCGACCACCGGCCCTCGCCCGGGGCGCGCGGCCGGACTTGCACAATGCACCCACAGTACGCCACACGATGATCACACCCGCCGCCGCTACCGGCGACATCGTCTACCGCAGCGGTAGTTCCATCTACCTCAATCTCACCAACCGGTGCTCGTGCTCCTGCGTGTTCTGCCTGCGCGAGTGGGCAGACGGCATCTTCGGCGCCAACCTGGTGCTCGATCACGAGCCCGACGTGGACGAGGTCACTCGCGCGATCGAGCTCAAGTTCCTTGTGGCACCCGCCGACGAAGTCGTCTTCTGCGGATTCGGCGAGCCCACCATGCGCCTCGACCTGGTGCTGGCGGTCAGCGAATGGCTGCGCCTGCGCCGCATCAAAGCGCGGCTCGACACCAACGGCCACGGCCAGCTCCTCAACCCCGATACCGACGTGCCGACGGCCCTGGCGGCGGCTGGCCTGAACGCCGTCACGGTGAGTCTCAATGCCGCCAGCCCGAGACGTACGACCGTATCTGCCGTCCTCTGTTCGGCAAGGCGTACAGGGCTGTCGTCCAGTTTGCCGAACAATGTGTGCAATTGGGCATAGAGACAACCGTGACCGCTGTCGACCAGCCGGGCGCCGACCTGCCCGGCTGCCGGGCGCTCGCGGCCGCCATCGGCGCCGCATTTCGCGCGCGCGGTCTGGCCGCGCCGGACCGGCGGGAGCGCGCCGCCAAGGAGGGCAGGCGATGAACGAGGACAGGAGCTCGCATCCTCCTCGTCGACGACGAGGAGGCCATCCTCAAGCTTCTCCGTTTTCCCTGGAGAAGGAGGGCTACCAGGTGGTCACCGCGCGGGACGGCGAGGAGGCTCTCAAGACCTTCGCCCGCGAGAGCTTCGACCTCATCATCCTGGACATCATGCTGCCACACGTGGACGGCATCGAGGTGTGCCGGCGAGTGCGCGCCCAGAGCATCGTCCCTATCATCATGCTGACCGCCAAGTCGGACGAGTTCGACAAGGTGCTCGGCCTCGAGATCGGCGCCGACGACTACATCACCAAAGACAAGTTCAGCCTCCGCGAGTTTCGCACCCGCGTGCGCGCCCAGTTGCGCCGCGCCGAGATGAGCCGCAGCGCCGAGGCCGCCAAGAAAGAGGTCATCACGTTGCGGCTCGAGTCGACCTGCTCAAACGCAACGTCTTGGTGCGCGGCGGCAAGGTTGATCTCACCTACATCGAGTTCGAGATCCTCAAGACCCTCATCTCGCACCCCGGCCGCGTATACAGCCGCCAGTTGCTTCTGCAACTCGTCTGGGGAGACTCAGACTATCGCGATGCCCGCACCGTGGACGTGCACATTCGCCACCTTCGCGAGAAGCTGGAGCACGATCCCAAGGACCCGGAGTTCATCTTCACGGTCCGCAACATCGGCTACAAGTTCCGCGAGTTCTAGGAGGCGAGGGCGCCGGCTCGGCGCCTGAGCGCTTATGTTCCGCTCCGTCAAGAATTGGTTGACCATCCTCATTCTCGGGCTCGTGGCCCTGGCCATGCTGGTCGCCTGGGTCTACGTGGTGCCACCGCTCGCCAGCCGGCTCGACAATCAGAAGCTGGTGAGCCAGCGGGCTGACACCACCCTCATCCGCGATACCGTGCAGGAATGGGTGCGATCCACCCGGGGCCTCCGGCGGGATGGTGGTCATTGATCAGAGCGGGCTGTTCAACGTCGTGAATCTCCTTGTCAACAGGCTCAACGCGCGAGTGGCGCTGATCGACAGCAATCTGAACACGCGCTTCTACTCGGGGACAGGCGGTCAGTTCAATGTGCACGACTACCCCATGGCCCACCAGGCGCTCACCAAGGGCGTCCGCGAGCAGGGCGTGGTGATCACCGCCGATGGTCACTGGGCGGTCACGGCAGTGCCGCTCGTCTCCAGCGCCGGCACCCCTTACGGTGTGGTGCTCATCATTGCTTCGCTCAAAGACGTGGATAAGGCCGTGGCTCAGGTGGAGCATCGCCTGCTCTTGGCCACGGGGCTCGTCCGCGTGATCAGCGCCGTGCTGGGATACATGGCGTCGTACTTCATCGCCGGCCGCCTGAAACGCATCGAGCGCAGCGCCGAGGCGATCGCCGGCGGCGACCTGACGGTCGAGGTACCCGCCTCAACGGAGGACGAAATCGGGCAGCTGGCGGCCACGTTCAACGTGATGGCCGGCAGGTTGCGCGACGCTTTCGCGCAGGTCGAGTACGAACGCGACCGTGTCGCGGTGCTGCTCAACGACCTCAGTGAGGGCGTGATCGGCCTCTCAGCCGAGGGCACCGTGACGATCGCCAACCCCGCCTCGGCGCAGCTCCTCGACGCCCCCGTGCCGGTGGGCACGGAGCTGGACAAGGCCTTGCCGCCAGACGTGGCCGACGCCTGGCGCGACTTGCGCCGCGAGGGCGCGGAGCAGATCGTGGTGTTCGTCCACGGCGACAAGACGCTCGAGGCCACCACGTATGCCATCGCCGGCACGGCCGACTTCACATCGATCGTGGTGCTGCGCGACGTGACGGCGCAGGCGCGGTTGGAGCGGGCGCGGCGCGACCTCATCGCCAACGCTTCCCACGAGTTCAAGACACCCTTGTTCTCGCTGGCCGGCTTTCTTGAGCTCATCGACGAGGGCAACGTGAGCCCCGCGGAGCAGGGCGAGTTCCTGCAGCTCATGCGCCAGCAGGTCGATCGGTTGCGCAACCTGGCGGTGAGCATGCTCGACCTCTCCGCCGTGGAGGCCGGCTCGGTGGATCTGCAGCCCGAGACCGTGGCACTCGAGACCGTGGCGCGCTCCGTGCTCGACGAGTTCCAGGTGCAAGCCCAAACCAAGGATCTACGGCTGATCGTAGAAGACGGCGCCGCCGTTACCGCGTGGTGTGACGAGCAACGCCTGGCGCAGGTTCTGCGGGCCCTCGTCGACAATGCCGTCAAGTTCTCGCCGGCCGGCAGCACGGTAAGAGTCGCGACCGGGATGGACAAAAGCGCCGCCACCGTGGTGGTGACCGACGACGGCCCGGGCATCTCGGTGTCTGAGCTGCCGCACGTGTTCGAACGGTTCCATCGCGGCAGCGAGGAGCGTGCCTCAACCTCGGGCGCCGGGCTGGGTTTGTCCATCGCGAGGGAGCTCGTCGAGATGATGGGCGGCAAGATCAGCGTGGCGTCGCGCGGTGGCGAAGGGGCAAGCTTTACGGTGCGGCTGCCACGCACCCCGGCCGAGGGCCGCGGTACCCGCGGCCGCGGCCGCCGCGTAGATGAGTCATAATCCGTAAAGCGCACGGCAACGCTGCCCGGCCTGCCGCTGCGTGCAGTCGGCGGCCAGCGGAGTCAGTGGCGGCATGCCGAAGGTGACGCAGCTCCTGTGACGCGTAACGGCAGCGGCGGGCTGGACGACAAGAAGGGATAGCGGAGATGAAGTTCAGGAGTTTCCTCGTGGGAATCGCCGGCGGGGCGGTTGGCGCGGCGCTCGTCGTGCTCGTCCTCGTTCTGGCGTTTAACTTCGGCGAGGTAAAGGAGACCGTGGTCACGACCGGCGCCTCTCAGCTCCGCGGTCTCAGCGCCGGTCGCCAACCAGGGCATGACGCCTGAGCAGATCTACAAGAGCCTCTCGGCCGGCGTAGTCATGGTGCAGTCCACGTTCGCCAACGCCGGCACCAACATCTTCGGTCAGACGCAGAGCGGTCAGGCGCTCGGCACGGGCTTCGTGGTCGACAAGAACGGCTACATCCTCACCAATGCCCACGTTGTGCAGGAGCAGGGCCAGAACGCCAGCACCCTCACCGTCGTCTTCAACAAGGGCAGCGCCAAGACGCAGGAGGTGAAGGGCACCCTGATCGGCGTCGACAGCGGCAGCGACGTCGCGGTGCTCAAAGTGAACCCGTCACGGGTGGACCTCCATCCGCTCCCTCTGGGCAACTCGAACGACGTTCCGCCCGGTGAGCCCGTGGTGGCGATCGGCAATCCCCTGGGCTACGACTTCTCCATAACGGCGGGCATCGTCTCGGCCACGGGACGTACCCTGGACGCACCCAACGGACTCAAGATCCCCAACGGCATCCAGACCGATGCCGCCATCAACCCGGGCAACTCGGGCGGCCCGCTCATCGATCCCACCGGCAAAGTCATCGGCATCAACGAGCAGATCGCCACGCAGAGCGGCGGTAACGAGGGTCTCGGGTTGCCATGGCGGCATGGTTGTCGATACCGTGGGGATCTTGAGTCCGTTGGGTGCGTCCAGGGCACGTCCGTGGCCGAGACGATGCCCGCCGTTATGGAGAAGTCGTATATCGGATGCGCCACCACGGGCTCACCTACCGGAACGTTGTCCGAGTTGCCCAGAGGGAGCGGATGGAGGATAAAGGCTGACGGGTTCACTTTGAGCACCGCGACGTCGCTGCCGCTGTCGACGCCGATCAGGGGTACCTAACTCCTGCGTCTTGGCGCTGCCCTTGTTGAGGGTGAGGGTGCTGGCGTTCTGGCCCTGTCCTGCACAACGTGGGCATTGTGAGGATGTAGCCGTTCTTGTCGACCACGAAGCCCGTGCCTGACCGCTCTGCGTCTGACCGAAGATGTTGGTGCCGGCGTTGGCAATACGTGGACTGCACCATGACTACGCCGGCCGAGAGGCTCTTGTAGATCTGCTAAGCATCTGGCGCATGCCCTAGCCGGAGACCGGCGCTGAGACCGCAGGAGGGC
>CAWKEZ010000092.1:0-4413 GCA_963848545.1 uncultured Thermoleophilia bacterium | reverse complement strand
GCGGCAACGAGGTGCTCGGGTTCGCGGTGCCGATCAATGCCGCCATCAAGTCCATCGACGAGCTCAGGAGCGGCGGCACGGTGAAATACGCCTGGCTGGGTGTGAGCGGCCAGACCCTCACCCCCGAGCTCGCCAAGATCTCGAGCATGACGCCCACGCAGGGGGCGTTGGTGGAACAGGTGGTGCCGGGCGGTCCTGCAGCCAAGGCAGGCGTCAAGGCGGGCACGAAGACCGTGACCGTGCAGGGCCAGAGCTTCACCGTCGGCGGGGATGTCATCGTCAAGGCCGACGGCACCCAGATCGCCAGCTTCGACGACCTCATCGCCTTTTTGGCGACAAAGAAGCCAGGCGACCAGGTGACCCTGACTGTGCTGCGTGGCAGCAAGACGCTGAGCATCAAGGTGACCCTGGCGCAGCGACCGGCCAACCTCTGAGCGACGAGGGCGACGAGGGCGGCGCCACCAAAACGGGTAGGCTCCCTACTGTTTTTGACAAACCGGCCTCCTTCGGTGTATACCGAGCATCCGGGGCTGCATATAGTCCTGGGGCCGGTGGTGACCGCCGCGACTGGAGGGTCGTTTGGTCGAGCAGCCGCTAGACGTCCGCGTCGAAGCTATCCTGCCCATGGTGCGCGGTCTGGCCGAGATGTTCGGCCCGGCCTGCGAGGTGGTGCTGCACGACCTCACGCGACTGCCGCGATCCATAGTCGCCATCGAGAACGGCTCGGTGACCGGCCGCACCGTCGGCGACGGGCCCACCGACCGCATGCTGCGCTCGCTGCGCAACGCCGACGGCAGCAACGACGTGCGCCTCTACATATCGTCGCACGACGGCAGGATCTTCAAATCGCTGGCCGTCACCCTTCGCGACCGCGAGGGTGAGGCTTTTGGCCTCCTCGGCCTCAACCTCGACATCTCCGAGATGGTTCAGGCGCAACGCACGCTGGCCAACTTCACGGCCGTCGGCCGCCTCGGCGGAGAGGCGGCGCCCGAGGGCGGCGAGATCTTCGCCGGCGACATCCGCGACGTGGTCACCGGCATGATCACACGCATCCTGGGCGAGATGGGCCGCACTCCCGGCGCCATGTCGCGAGAAGAGAAGATGGAGGTCGTGAAGCGCCTCGAGGAACGCGGCGCCTTCCTCGTGAAGCGTTCGGCCGAGCAGGTCGCCGAGGCCCTCGACCTGTCGCGCTACACAATCTTCAGCTACCTCAAGGAGATCCGCCACGGCGGCGGCGTGGACGGCATGCCCGACGTGGACGGCATGCCAGACGTGGACGGCCTCTCGGGCGCAGACGGCACGCCTCCCCGCAAGACCCGCGCCGCCGCTCAGGATGAGCGCGCGAGAACCGACCAACTGGAGGCCGAGAATGAGCCCCGGTGAAGGCCTCGAGCGCTCGTCGAGCATGAGTCTCGACCCGGCCGCGATGCGCGCCCTGGGCGACATCGTCGAGGGCTCGGGCAGCCGCTCCGTGGCCGTGATCGGTCTCGTCAAGAATGCTGGCAAGACGACCGTGGTCAATGCTTCTCCTGGCGAACAGCTCATCCCCGTGCGGTCTTACGTCGCTGGGGCTGGACGGCGAGCGTACCGACCACCTCACCGGGCTAGCGAAGCCGCGCATCTCGCCGCCCGAGGGCACGCTCATCGCCACAACCCGCGGGTCGCTGCACCGCTCACGGTACGACCTGGACATCCTGGAGGAACTGCCCTACCAGACGCCGTTGGGCCGGGTGGTCATTGGCCGTGCCGGCGCACACGGGCAGGTGGAGGTAAGCGGCCCAACCACCCTCGCGGAGCTGCGCGGCACCATCGCGCGGCTGCGCGCCCTGGGTGCCGCTCGGGTGCTCGTAGACGGCGCCATCAACCGGCTGGGCAGCGCCTCGCCGAGCGTCAGCGACGGTCTGCTGATGGCCACCGGCGGCATGGTGGGCGACACCCTCGACGACGTGCTAGAGACTACGGCCGGCACGCTCGACATGCTCATGGCGCCGGAAGTATCGGCGCGGACGCGCGCCCTGGTTGCCTCGTACGCGGCGCAAGGCGCGCGCGTGGTCGCCTTTGCCGCCGACGGCACGGCTACGCCTTTGGAGCTAGGGTCGGCCGTGGGCGAAGGAGTCACAGTGGCCCGCGCGGTCGAGAGGTTGCACGCCCGTACGCTGCTCCTCGGCGGCGCGCTCACCCAGGAGTTCGCCGACGACTTCGTGCGCGTACTGCCCCCACGCCACAAAGTGCGCATCGTAGTGCGCGACGCCACGGTGCTCGTTCTGCCCGCAACCACGGCAGCGCGCATCACGAAGCGTGGCATCTCGCTGGAGGTGCTTACCGCGCTGCGCGTGCTGGCGGTTACGGTCAACCCGTTCCGCGTGCCGCAACCGTATCGGCCGCGACTATTCTTCGACGCCGTCGCGCAGGCCGTGGGCCGCCGCGCGCCCGTCTTCGACGTCGTCAGCGGCTGCAGCTCGCTCGCCGGCGAGCGCGCTGCCCACGGCGTTCCTCTCGGCGGCCCGCCCGCGGCAGCCGATGGGGCGCGGCCGCCGCGCGCCGTCCCTTCTTGACACGAAAGTGGGTGACACGGTGAATGATGCGCTTCGCCTAGACACTGGGCTCGTCGACCGCGCGCGCCAGGCGGCCGCTGCGATCGCCGACGACATTCAGCGGCACATCGAGCGGCACACGACCGACACGACCGAGCGCGCCACGCTGCGCCTGCTCGGCATCAGCGGCGTAAACGAGATCGAGGTGCCCTTCGTGAACGTCGTGGTCGAACACGCGCGCGAGCTGCTCCCCGCCGGCATCATGCGGCCGTTCGTCGACATCATGCTGCGGACCGGCCGCAGCGCTCAGGAGGTCGCCGAGGGGGTCGCCGCCGGGGATCTGCGGGTGGTTGCCGTGCCGGGCGAGCGGCGCGCCACCGTAGAGGCGCGCGCCGCGGAGCTCGCGGCGGAGGGCGTGGCACGCATCGACGCGGTGCGGCGCCGGCGCAACGCACTCGTGGCGACCATCGGCGAGCCTGTGAAGCCCTACGTCTACGTGATCGTGGCCACCGGCAACATCTACGAGGACGCCGCCCAGGCCAAGGCGGCGGCGCGCGCCGGCGCCGACGTGATCGCCGTGATCCGCACCACCGCCCAGAGCCTGCTCGACTACGTGCCCTACGGCGAGACCACCGAGGGGTTTGGCGGCACCTACGCGACGCAAGAGAACTTCCGCCTCATGCGCGCCGCCCTCGACGAGGTAGGCGCCGAGCTGGGCCGCTACATCCGCCTCTGCAACTACGCGAGCGGCCTCTGCATGCCCGAGATCGCCACCATGGGAGCGCTGGAGCGGCTCGACATGATGCTGAACGACTCCATGTACGGGATCATCTTCCGCAACATCAACATGCAGCGCACGTTCGTCGACCAGTACTTGAGCCGCCTCATCAACGCCCGCGCCGGCATCATCATCAACACGGGCGAAGACAACTACCTCACCACCGCCGACGCCTTCGAGAAGGGCTACACGGTGGTGAGCTCAAGCTTCATCAACGAGGCCTTCGCCCTGCGCGCCAACCTGGAGCCCTGGCAGATCGGGCTGGGGCATGCCTTCGAGATCAACCCGGCGAAACCGGATCAGGTGGTATACCAGATCGCCGACGCGCAGCTCGTCCGCCAGCTCTTCCCGGGCTACCCACTCAAGTACATGCCGCCCACCAAGTACATGCCGGGCGACGTATTCCAGGGACACATCATCGACGGCATGTTCAACTTCACCGGCATCTTCACCGGCCAGGAGATCATGCTGCTCGGCATGCTCACCGAGGCCCTGCACACGCCGCTCCTGCAAGACCGCTACCTGAGCATCAAGAACGCGAAGTACGTGTTCGAGAGCTGTCGTGATCTCGCCGGCGAAGTCACCTACAAGCCCGGCGGAATGATAGAGCGCCGCGCCAACGAGCAGCTACGCAAGGCCGCGGAGCAGCTCGAGCATGTGCGCGAGACGGGCCTGTTCAGGGCCCTCGAAGCGGGTGAGTTCGCCGACGTGAAGCGCGACCCGCAGGGCGGCCGCGGTTTTGAGGGAGTCTTCAAGCTCGCGCCCGACTACTTCAACCCGTTCTTCAGCGCCCTGTGCGAGGGTCGCATGTGCGGTGCGCCGGCCGGCGGGAGGGGTAAGCCATGATTGTCAGACCGTACGGTGACACTCGTGACGACGGCGTCATGCAGTTCTCGTTCACACTTCCCATGCCGTACTCGGTGAAGGCCGCCGACGTGGGCAAGCACTTCCTCGAGAAGCTGGGCTTTCACTCGGTGGGCATCGCCGAGTGCAAGGCTATCGACCCCGAGTACACGTTCTTCGTAGCCTACGGGCGTACAGACGCCGGGATCGATCCCGACGAGGTGAAGGGCGACTACCTCGAAGTGGACGAGATGGACA
>CAWKEZ010000091.1:0-11223 GCA_963848545.1 uncultured Thermoleophilia bacterium | reverse complement strand
AACGCATCGCTGCCATCGATGAGATCGATCACGTCGGCGAAACTGATGGCGGCCGGGTCGCGAGCCAGAAGATATCCGCCACCCTTGCCACGTTGGCTACTCACGAGACCTCCTTGGCGCAGATCGTGCATGACCTGGTCGAGGAACTTGGCCGGGATGCCCGTGAAGTTGCTGATCTCACGAGCCTGCACGGGCACGTCGCCGGCGGCCAGGGCAAGACGCACCAATGCCTTGATCGCATAGTCGCTCTTTGTCGAGAGGTGGACAGCCACCGGACTCCTAAATCCTACTTTACCCTAGGGTAGGGTATTTTAGGGCGCCAATGCACAGCCGTCAAGATACCCACGCGGCGCTCGAGAACGGCGTCGCGCAGCGTTGGGGAGTCGCCACACGGGGAGCGGCGTCAGGGAGCCGGAGCACAGAGAAGGGCCGCCGGGGAGGGGCCCCCACTGGCTCAGCCCTCTTCGAGGGTACCGTTGAAGGCCGCGAACATGGCCGGGTCGGTCTGCATGGGCCGGCCTTCGGTCATTTGGACCCTTACTTCATCGGCGAGCTCGCGCAGGCGTTCGACCTCACCCTTGAGCTGGTTGGCACCGGCGCGGTTCTGGTGGGCGGCGCTCTCGATGGAGCTCATGGCCTCGGTGATCTGGTCCATGCCGGCGAGCTGCTGCTCGCTGGAGGCGGCGATCTGGGCGGCAGATTGCGCCGACGCGGACACGCTCTGCGCCAGCGCCTCGATGGCATTGTTGGCGGCGGCGGCCTGACGGGCGCCTTCTTCAACCGTCTTCACGCTCTGCTCGGCGGCCATGACGGCTGCCCCGGTAGCCTTTTGGATATCGTCGAGGATCGCCCTGATGCGCACCACGGCTTGCTTGGACTGCGAGGCCAGGCTCTTGATCTCCTCGGCGACCACGCCGAACCCTTTGCCCTGCTCGGAGGCTTTGGCGGCTTCGATCGCGGCGTTCACGGCCAGCAGGTTAGACTGCTCGGCGATATCGTTGGAGACGGCCACGATCTCGGCCACCGCCTGCGTTTGCTCGCTGAGCCGCACGATGCTCTCGGCTACCAGGGCCATCTGCTCGCGGATGCGACTGATGCCGGCGAGACTCTCTCCGAGGACCCGGCGGCCATCCTCGGCCACCACCGCCGCGCCCTTCGATTCGTCCGAGACGGCGGCCGCCTTCTCGCTCACCAGCAAGGAGGTCTGACGCACCTCATCGGCCGTGGTGGCGGCCTCGTTGATGGCCGTCGCCGTCTGCGCCGATGTGGCCGCGACCTGGCTCGCCACGGAGCCGAGCTCCGAGACCGAGGTGCCCATCTGGCTGAGGAAGCCGCCGGTCATGGCCCCGAGTCCCCTGAAGAGCGTGGCCCCCAGCACGACGCTCATGATCACGCCCACGATGGCCGCGGCCAGCACGAGCACGGCCAGGGCCACCAGGGGTTTCTTCAGCACCAGGTCATTGACGACGGTGGTCACGGCGACGATGAGGAACATCGCCCCCGAGGCCAGGAACCCGGCAGACATCTTGCGTTTGAACGACATGGCTCCTCCTCTAGGAGCGTCTCACCGAGAACGCTCCGCGCCGACTCGCGACAGCGGCCCGCTCGCCCCTGTCTTCATCCGTTGCTTGTCCTTGTACATGGCCGTATCGGCCTTCGAGATGAGTTCCTCGAGCGTGCACGGCTCTTCCCCGAGGTACGAGACGGCGCCGATGCTGATAGACAGTTCGTAAGGGGTGCTGCCCGCGCTGTTGCGCTCGGAGAAGACCTCCTGCACGCGTCGTGGCGCGCGATGCACGAAGGTCGCCTGCGCGTCGACCAGGAGGGCGGCGAACTCGTCGCCCCCCATGCGCGCCAGGATGTCTGAGTCGCGCACGCAGCGGCCCAGCAGCCGGGCCGTCTCGGCCAAGGCCTCGTCGCCGGCCGCATGCCCCAAGGTGTCGTTGATCGGCTTGAAGTCGTTGAGGTCCATGTAGAGCAGCACCATCGCGTGACCTCGCGAGACGAGCTTGCGCTGTTGCTCGGCGAGCAGCAGGAAGCCGCGCCGGTTGGCGAGGCCGGTGAGCTCGTCGGTGAGGGAGAGCTCCTCGAGCTGCTTGCGCAGGCCCACGTTCTCCGTGACATCCCACATCGAGACGAGGCGAGCGGGGCTATCGCCCCAGGTGGTCTCTACCACCTGCAGCTCGGCGATGGCGATGTCGTGCCCGGGGAGCGCAAGGGTGACCTCCGTGGCCTCGCCCAGATGCAAGGCAAAGGGAAAATGCGTACCCTTGAGCTCCTCGGCCTCTTGCCGGAAGAGCTTCTCGGCCGCCTGGTTCGCGTACCAGATCACACAGTCGGGACCGACGACCAGGAGGCCCGCCGGGCTGAACTCCATCAGGTTTTGAAAGCGGCGTTCCAGAGTGGAGATGCGCTTGAGAGCGTCGGTGAGCTGCGCGTTGGCCTCGTTGAGCTGCGTATTGCGGTCGATGGCATCCTCGAACGACGAGAGCAAGAAGTCGACGCTCTGCGTGCGGTCTGAGTCGAGCGTGTACTGGCGACCGGCGAACCACACCTCCACGCCGTCACTCGACGTGGCGCCGCTGCGCAGATCGCGGTTGGTGAGCGCTCGGCTGAGACGCGCCACCAGCGCCTCTTCGCTGTACGGCTTGACGAGAAAGTCGGTGGCCCCGGAGGCCAGCCCATCGATCACATCGGTGGCCCCGGTCAGCGCCGTAAGCAGAATCACCGGCAGATCGACCAGCTCGGGGTCACGCCGGATCCGGCGGCACAGCTCATAACCGTCGATCTCGGGCATGACGACATCGCTCACCACTAGCGCGGGCAGCCGCTCCTTGAGCTGAGCGAGCGCCTCGGCGCCGTTCACGGCGCAGTGCACCGCGAACCCGTTGCGCTCCAGATAGTAGCGCAGGCGTTCGGCCTGGGTGCGGCTGTCTTCCACGATCAGCACGTGTCGCCCGCGATCAGACGGCGGCGTCATCGCTGCCCCTCCGCTACGGGCCCTACCGCGGCGCGCGCGCCGGGGTGACTCAGGGCGAGCACGCGGCCGAGGAAGGCACCGATCTCGTCGGGCGGCAGCACGTGTGCCGCGGCGCCCAGGCGGATAGCCTCGCCCGGCATGCCGTGAACCGCCGACGACTGCGCGTCTTGGGCGATGGTGAGGGCGCCGCGCTGGCGGAGCTCGGCCAGCTCCGCGGCACCGTCGCGCCCCATGCCGGTCAGCAAGACGGCCGCGGTGCGGCGCGGATCCAGCTCGGCCGCCGAGCGGAAGAGGCGAGACACGGCCGGGCGCACGCCGTGCTCGGGCGGATCGTCGGTCAGGGCGATGCGCAAGTCGTCGCCAATCACCATGTGATGCGGGTGCGGGGCCACATAGACCCTGCCGCTGCGTGCTTCTTCGCCGTCCTGGGCGAGCGCGATGGGCAGGCCGGCTGCTTCACCCAGCCAATGCGTGAATCCCGTCTGGAAATCGGGTGTGATGTGCTGGACCACAAGGACAGGCACCAGCAGCGGCCGAGGCAGCGCGCCGAGCAGCGTCTGCAGGGCCAGAGGACCTCCCGTAGAGGCGCCGACGACGATGAGCTCGATGCGCCGCCGCGGCGCGGAAGGGCGCTCTACAGGTCTTGCTTCGGCCCAGGACTGAACGTCGGGGGCGCGCCGCCGGCGCACCACCCTCACCTCGGCCATCAGGCGCACTGTATTCAAGAGCTCCGCGGCGTGTGGGTCGCCGAGCTCCTCGGTAGGGCACACCACGGCGGCCACCGCGCCCGCCGCCATGGCGCGAAAGGCGCAATCCGAGGCGTTCGCATCGCCGGCGTTGGTGATGACCACCACCGGCTTGGGCTTCAACGTCATGATCTCGGCAGTCGCCTCGACGGCGTTTGCCCTGTCGTCGGCGCCGCGCACCAGCACCACGTCCGGCGGCGCCGACTGTACCAGCCTGAGAGCTTGGCGGAGGCTACCCGTCTCGCCTACCACGACGATTCCGTCGTCCCTCTTTAGTACACGACGTACGACGGCACGCACCTCCAGGTCTGCGTCGACGATGAGCACCTTGATCACCGCGACCCCACGCCTAGAGTAGCCGGCGGGCGGTATCGAGCAGGGTCGTCTGGTCGAACCCACCCTTGGTTATGTAGGCGTTGGCGCCGACATCGATGCCGCGCTCGCGATCTTCGGGCGACTCGAGGCTGGTCACGAGCATCACCGGCAGCTCCGCGAACTCGGCCTCGGCACGGATGCGGGCACAAAGGTCGAAGCCGTTGAGCCTGGGCATCTCCACGTCGGTGATCACCAGGTCGAAGTGCGCCTCGCGCAAGGCCGCCAAAGCCTCCATGCCGTCGACCGTGGTGCGCACCGCGTAGCCCGCCGCCTCGAGGATGTTCTTGAGGAGCGTGCGCGAGGTGATGGAGTCTTCGGCGATGAGGATCGCGTGCGGCGCCTTGGCGCTGGCCACGGCCACCTCGGCCAGCGAGTGGGCCCGCGGCAACGCTCCATGAACGGCCGCCCGGATGGTCTCAGGCGGGTTGAGGATGAGCGCGATCTTGTCGCCGCCGAGGATGGTGGCACCGGTTACATACCGCACGCTGCGCAGCAGCGGACCCAGCGGCTTCACGAGCACTTCCTGCTCGCCCAGGATCCAGTCGACGGCGAAGGCCATGCGCTCGTGACCGGCGGTGAGCACCACCACGGGCAGCAACCCGGCATCCTCCTCGCGCACTTGCCGAGTGAGCGCCAGGGCGTCGTGCAGGAAGCAGAACGAGACGTTCTCGCCGTCGATGGTGATGGCCTCGGTGCTCTCGATGGTGCCGATGTCGGCGAGGCGCACGCGGGTGACCAGCTCCACATGCGTGGTGGGCAGCACGAACAAGCGGTCGGCGACACGCACGACGAGGCCGCGCGACGACGCTACGGTGGCCGGTACGGTGAGCTGGAAGGCCGTACCCTTGCCCTTGGCGGAGTCCACCGTCACGCGTCCGCCGAGCTGCTCGATCTTCTCGAGCACGATCGCGAGACCGATACCGCGCCCCGCGACGTCCGTGACGATGGCGTTGGTCGTCACGCCAGACTCGAACACCAGTGCCATGAGGTCCTTGCCGTGAAGCTTGGCGAGATCCTCCGCGCGGCGCACCCCGGCGTCCGCGGCCGCGGCGCGCAGACGCGCCTCGTCGATGCCGCCGCCGTCGTCCCTGATGTTAATGCTGATGTCGTTGCCGTCGCCGCGCTCCACGGCCATCTCCACGGCCCCGCGCACCGGCTTGCCGCGCTTGGTGCGTATGTCGGGCGCCTCGATGCCGTGGCCAACGCAGTTGCGCAGGATGTGCACGATCGGGTCCTTGATGGTCTCGAGCACGTGGCGATCGATCTCGATGTCACCCCCGGTGATGCGCAGGTCCACGGCCTTGCCCTCGGCGCGCGAGAGGTCGCGCACCATCTTGGGCAGCGCCTGCGAGAGCGAGGAGAACGGCAGCATGACCACCGATTTCATGTCTTCAAGGAGCTCGTCGATGAGCGGACCGGCGGTACGCTCGTCGAGCTCCAACATGCGTGCCAGACGCGAAATACGCTGCTCGACCTCGCTGACGAAGTCTTCGCTCCAGCCCACGTAGTCCAGCAAGGCATCGGACGTGGCCTTGCGCCGTCGGGTCAGGGCACCGTCACCGTCGTCGCCGAGAAGCCCCGACTCGGCGGGCCGGCGCACGGCGGCACGCAGCGTTTGTCCCTTCTTGCCCCACATGGCGTAGGCCTCGAGCAACTCGTCGAGCTCGGCCACGTGCCTGCGCATGGCGACCTTCACGCCGATCAGCTCCTCCATGCGCAGCATGAGGTCGGTGAGACGCCGCAGTGACACGCGGATGGTGTCGCCGGCCGCGGCCGACGGTGCGGAGGAGCGCAACGACGCCTCGAGCGCGGGCGCCGCCTGCGGCGCGCCGGCGGACCCCGGCGCGCTCGCGGCCGACACCGCGCCGGCCGCCGCTGGCTGCTGATCGCTCTCCGCGCCGCGCAACGCGGCCCCCGCAGGCCTCGCTGAGCCCTGCTGCCCGGCCAGGCCGTTGGGCGGCGTGCCGCCGGCCAGCGGCGCAGCGGCGGCCGCCGCCTTGAGTTTCCCTACCAGCTCGGTCACGGCCGTCCCGTCTTCGGCCGAGCCGCGCTCCCCTACGGCGGCTTCACGCACGAAGTCGATGGTGTCGTTAAGGGCGTCGAACTGCGCCGCCGTAGGGGCGTGTGAGCCGCTCTTCCAGCGAGAGAGCACACTCTCTGCCGCCTGGCAGACGGCCTCGATATCGGTGAGCTCCACGGCGCGCGCCGCGCCCTTGAGGCTGTGCGCCTCGCGGAACAGACGCTCCACCGCGGCTCCCGCCCCTTCCGACTCGGGATCGCGCTCCAGCTCGAGCAACCCGTTGGCGAGCACCTCGAGGTGCTCCTCCGCTTCTTCACGGAAGGTCGCAAGAAGGCGCTCGATGAAGGCTTGGTCGTCTGTGCTCATCGTGCGGTCAGGCCTCCGCCGGGGCCTCGACCGCCAGCGGCCCAGTCACGGCAGGCGTGCTCTGATGCTGCGTCATGCTCTGCAACTCCTCAGCGATGTCGCGCAGCTCGACGGCGCGCTCGCGCACCTGCCGGGCGCTGTTCGCGATCTGCGACGAGGCCACGTCTATGGAGCTGAAGCTCTCTACGATCTGCTCAACTCCCGAGAGCTGCTGCGAGGCCGCGGCCGAGATGTGCGTCATGCCCTCCACGGCTCCGCCGGCGCCGCGTACGACCGACTCCATGGCATGCTCGGACGCACCGACCTGCTGCATGCCTTGCTCTACCGCATGGTTCGTGCTCTCGGCGGCGTCTACCACTGCGCCGGCCGCCTTGCGGATCTCGCCAATGATCTGCCGTACCTGCACCACGGCCGACTTGGACTGGTTGGCCAGATTGTGCATCTCGTCGGCGACCACGCCGAAGCCCTTGCTGTGCTCGGCCGCTTTGGCGGCCTCTATGGCGGCGTTCACGGCGAGCACGTTGGACTGCTCGGCGATGTCGCTCGAGGCGTCGATGACCGCCGTGGCCGACTGCAGCTGTTCGGTGAGCTCGCTCACGCTCTGGGCGACCGAGCCCATCTGCCCCCTGATCTCGTTCATGCCGGCGACCGTGGCCGCCGAAGCCTCGAGAGCGACTGTGAGCGATTCGACGTCGGCCTGGGCGTTGACTGCCACCGTGCCGGCCTTCTCCGTGGTCACTCGTGAGGCTCGCTCTACCTGCTCGGCCGTAACAGCCGTCTGCCTGACGGCCGTGGCCGTCTCCACGGCGGCGCCGCTCAGCTCCTCGGCGGCGCTCTGCAGGCTAGCCACCGTGCTGCGCAGCTTCTGTATGGCATCGCGCAAGCGCAGGCGGATCATGCGCGGGTAGTAGATCGCCATGTACAGGCAGATGGCGATCACCACGCCGAGGACGGCGATGAGGATGCCCATCGCCGCATTGGCGGTGCTCTGGGCGGCGGCGCGCTGCTGAGCACGAAACACGTCCACCTGCTTGTTCAGGCTGCTCAGGCTGCCGTCAAGGACGGTCAGCGCAGGCTCTACTTTGGAGGCGGACTGGTACTCCGCCAGCGACAGGCTGCCTTGGCGCGCCGTGGCGGCGGCGGCCTGCACGGCTGTGTCGAAGCTCCCGTCTTGCCGCAGCACCTGGGCAAGGGTCGCGACGATAACCGGCGAGCTGGCGGCGTCGGTGCGGATCTGGCCGATCAGCTGCTTGGCGGTCGGTCCGTACTGAGTGAGATCGTTGGAGACGCTGAGGATGCCGCTGCTGCGCACCAGCAGCTCAGAGCGTAGCGCGTTGATCTCGCTGGCCACGTCTGCCTGCAGCCGCGCGGTGTTGTTGAGGACCCTGGCGATGCTGTCGGCCTTGCTCTGCTGGCTCTGTGTGACCGCCGAGACGGTGATCGCCGCCGTGATCGCGGCGATCGCGATGAGAACGACCATCGCGCTGAACCCCAGCTGTAACCGTCGCGTAATGCTCACGTTGTCCCTCCCGAGATCTGCACCCCGCCACCCTGGTGGACGGCGATCAGGCTGTCATCGCCGAGCAGACGGCGCGCGTCCAGAACGGCGGTCCGGTTTTCGGTGACGCCGAGCAAATAGGTGCGGCGCGCGCCGCAGAGCGCACTGACGTCCACTTGCAGTGACGAGTCTGAGATGGTGCGTAGCCCGGTGACCGCGTCGGCGGCTACGGCGAATTCCATGTCGTCCGCGTGCAGCACAATGCCCAGCGTGTCTTCGCCCAGCTCGCAGGCCGGCGCCGCGACGAGCACCGAGAGATCGACCACCGCCACGATGCGGCCGCGCACCGCCATCACGCCGGCGATGTGCTCGGGCGTGCTGGGCACGGGGGTCACGGCCTTCACCCGACAGACCTCGCGCACCGCGGTCGCGTCGACCGCGTAGCGCTCGCCGCCGAGCACGAACTCGAGCACGGGCATGGTCTGGCCGCGGTCGTCGCCGTCTTCCTCGCGGCGGCCCAGCTGCAGGGCCCGCTCGTGGAGCACTCGGCGCCGTGCCTCGGCCGCCTCCGGGGAGTCGTCGTCCAGGGTCTGCAGCCGCTCGAGCTTGTTTCGCAGGCCCTGCCAGTCGGCAATGCCGGCGGCGGCGACCGGCGGCGGCCCTTCGTCGTCGGGCGTCGTCACGGCGCCACCTCCAGGCCGAGCAACGACTCGGCGATGCGTGCCAGGTCGGCGGCGGAGACGCCGTCGGCGGCCGGCACCTGATCGTCCGCAGCGCAGCCTTCGAGCAGCCCGAGCGCGCGCCGCAGATGCCGTGTCGCGAGGGTATGGCGACCCACGCGACGGGCGACGTTGCCGAGCAAGAAGTGCGCGATCACGAGATCGGGATCGAGATAGAGCGCCGAGGTGAGCGCCAGGATGGCTTCGTCGGGGCGCGCCAGCTCGTCGAGGATAGTGGCGTGAAGGTAGCGCAGCTCCGCCGACCACTTGACCTTGGCGATAGCGCGCTCACAAAGAGCGCACGCCTCCTCGAGCCGCCCCTCGTTGGCTGCCAGTCGAGCGCTGGTAGCCAGTGCCTCGGCGTCAGGCGCGGGGTCGTCTGCCACAACCTCGGCGGCCGGCGGCTTCTTGGCGCTCGCCGCAGGCCTCAGCCGGGGGGCGCCCACGCCGCGCTGCGCGACGAGTGGTGAAGCAGACCGCGAGGGGCGCAGCGGAACCGCTGGGGCGACGACGCCCGCGCACGCCTTCTTCTCGAAGTAGATCTCGCCCCGCCACGTGCTCCGCGTAAACTGCGGGAAGAACTCCGGCGAGGCCTCACTCGCCGTGACGAACAGGGCGCCGCCTTCTACCAGAGCGTCGTGGAGCTTGCCCACGACGCCCTTGATGGTGGGCGTCTGGAAGTACATGAGCACGTTGCGGCAGAAGATGACGTCCATAGCCGTCGTGTTGGTGACCAGTGAGGGATACGCGCCGGTGGCGAGGTTGAGGTACGAGAACGTCACGAGGCGCTTGATGTGCTCGGCCACGGTCCACGACTTGTCGCCTGTCTGGGCGAAGTATCGCGACCTCAGCGAGGCCGGCACGTCACGGAACGACCATTCTCCGTAGATGCCGCGCTCAGCCTTGGCCAGGGATCGCGTGTTGATGTCGGTCGCGAGGATCGTGAGGTGCCAGTCGGCGATGTCGGGCAAGAGCCTGGTGAGCAGGATGGCCAGGGAGTAGGGCTCCTCCCCGCTCGAGCACCCCGCGCTCCAGACGCGCAGGTGGCGCGACCCACGGCGGCGAGCCTCGATAATCCGCGGCAGTATGGTGCGTTCCAGCGCAGCGAACGTGGAGTTGCCGCGGAAGAAGTACGTCTCGCCCACGGTGAGGTGCCAGGCGAGTGCCTGTACGCGGCGCTCGTCCATGCCTCCCGAGAGCAGGTGATTGACGAAGGTCTTGCTGCCGGGGTAGCCGGCGTCGCTGGCGGCCCGGGCGATGGCGCGCTCGAGATCGGCGTAACGGTCGGCCGCAAAGCGCAGGCCCAGGCGCTCACCGAGAAGGTCGCCCAGAGCCGCGAGCTGGTGCGGTCCGACCTCGCTCACAACCCGCCTTCCTCGCCCTCGAGCACGGCGTTGAGCGCCTCCATCTCCGTCGGCGTAAGCACCTGCCGCACATCGAGGACCATCACCATGTGGCCGTCGATGGGCAGTACCGACGAGACGTAGTTGAGTTGCGCCACGAGCTCGCCGGCTTCGAGGTGTTCGCCGGGCTCCTCGCTGACGATACCCAGGGTCTCGTCGACGGGGAGCGCAACGGTGGTAGAACCACAGCGGACCACGAGAAGCTGGTCGTGGGGCCCTAGCTCGCGCTCGACCAGCTTGAACCTGCGCCGCAGATCGACCACGGGGATCGCGCGGCCCTGGAGGTTGATCACGCCGCTCACGGCGCCGAACATCTCAGGCAGGGCAGTGACTTCCACCGCCCGCAGCACCCGCTCCACGTCGTCGAGCGGCACAGCGTAGCGCTGGTCATCCACAGAGAACGCGATATGTAGCATTCCTGCATCCATGTAAAGGAAGGCCGAGGATACGCCCGCACGTGTCCGCCGACAGTAGAACGTTCATCGTCCTAGGGTAAGGGGGACTTTAGTTTTTTGAACGGGCCCGTGGCGAGACACTGAGGTCGACCGCGATGGCCGCTGCGAAGCTGCTACCATTGTCGCGTGAATGAGGCTCTCGACATGGTGCGGGGTGAGCTGCGCGGCCTCGAGGAGGACGTGCCTCTCGCCCCGCTCTGCGCCTACGGTGTGGGCGGCCCGGCGGAGCTCCTGTACCGCGCGCCCACCACCGGCGCCCTGGTGCATGCCGTGATCACGGCGCGCGAGGCGGGCCTGCCCGTCACGGTACTGGGGCGCGCGACAAATGTGCTGGTCAGCGACGCCGGCCTACCCGGTCTCACCGTGCTGGTGCGCAACGCGGCGGCGTCGCTCGAAGAGGAGGGGCTCCTGCGCGTCGAGGCCGGCGTGGAGCTGCCCAGACTGGTCACGGACCTTGCCGGGCAGAGTCTCGCCGGTCTCGAGTTCGCCGGCAACATTCCCGGCTCGGTGGGCGGCGCCATAGTGGGCAACGCCGGTGCCTACGGGAGGTCGGTGAGCGACGCCCTGGTGAGCGTCCACGTGCTCGAGGGGCGCAACGAGCTCGCGATGTCGCCAGCAGACCTCGATTTCGGCTACCGGACGAGCCTCCTCAAGCTTATTC
>CAWKEZ010000090.1:0-7032 GCA_963848545.1 uncultured Thermoleophilia bacterium | reverse complement strand
CTGTTTCCTGTTGCTTGGTTCGGTTGCGCGGGTCTTCCAGGCGGCGCAGCATCTCATCGCCAGCCTTGGTGATGTGCAGCTGCGGTGAGAGGTCCCCTGAGTCGGCGCGGCGCGGACGCAGGCCCAGGTAGCTGCCGACCGCCCGGGGATCGCGAAAGCGGTCGGGGCTTTCCAGAGTGAGCACGTAGGTGAGCGCGGTGAGGGCGCCCACCCCGGGCACCTGCCGCAGGAGCGCCGTCTCGGGGTAGCGCTGTTGCGCGAGCTCCTCGATCTTGCGGTCGTAGGCGCTGATCTGAGCTCCCATGGCCTCGATCATCGCAAGCAGGGGAGCGAGAGCGAGACCAAGCTCGGCGGGGATGTGGGGAGTGGCTTGCCTCGCGAAGCTCTCGCTGGAGCACTTGACAAGCCGGCCACCCACCGACTTCACCGCCCCGCGCACGTGGTTGATGAGCCGCACCCGAGCCCTGACCAGGACGTCACGGCTGCGTATGAGGGCGAGATCGGCTTGGGTGGCAGCGTGGCGGTGGCGAAAGGGCGCGAGGAGGGCCGGGTCGAGACGACCGATGCGGGCCAGATACTGCGCGTCAACGCGGTCGCTCTTGGAGTCGTTCTGGTAGACCAGGCGCAGTTTGCGGGGGTTCGCAACGTAGACCTCATGACCGCAGTCCTCGAGGAGACGAGAAACCCAGGGTGAGTGGGTGCCGGCCTCGAGGACCAGACGAGAGGCGGGCATCGCCGAGAAGCGCCGGCGCAAGGCTGTGGGGGTGGTGCGCAGGCGGGCTTCCTCGACGATTTCGCCATCGGCATCGATCGTGCACAGCTGTGTGTAGGTGTCGCCCAGGTCGAGGCCCACTGTCACTCCGCGTTCGTCTGTGTTGGTGCTAGCATCGTTCATGGTCAGCCTCCCTATGGACCTGAAGAGTCCGTTGTGTGAATGGGGACCAAAGGTACCCCGTGGAGGCTGGCCTTCTCATCCCATCTGCACGCGGCCTCGGCGCCGACCGCCCGCCGGCACGGAACTCCTGCTGAGCCTATGCGCAGGCAGCAGATCTCCACGGTGCTGAAAGGCCCGATGTCGCCTGTGAGTGGCAGGCCGATTCTGGCCGCAGAAGTCGGGGAAGACTAGCGCCACACGACCGCGACCCAACGACCGAGGTGGGCGAGCCATGGCGTATCGCGTGGTGCTTGGCTACGACGGCTCGCCCTGCGCCCGGGCGGCGCCGGAGGTCGCTCTCAACCTGGTGACGCAGCTGGAGGGCAAGCTGTTCGTCGTGTACGCGTATCAGCCGGCGTTCGTCGACCCGAGCCTCACGGCCGCCATGCGCAGGGAGGGCCGCGAGATCACCAAGGCGGCCGTCATGGCCGCCGGCGCGCGCGGCGTGCGCACCACCGTCGAGCTGGTTGCGGCTCCGACGGCGGCGGCCCTCCTCTCTGTCGCCGAAAAGCGCTGCGCCGATCTTCTCGTGGTTGGCACACGCAGTGAGTCACCGCTGCTCGGTGTGTTACTTGGCTCGACCTGCTATCGCCTCTTGCACAGCACGAAGGTGCCGCTCGTGGTGGTGCCGCCGCCACACACTTAGGAGGGCAGCGCGCCGCTCGCGAACACTCGCTCGCCGTTATGCGGCAGGTCCGTTCGGTGCGGTGCGTGCCCGCGCCACAACCGCGCCGTGGGCCGCGAGGGTCGGAGCATCAGGACGGCGCTTGCGGCGTCTTTCTCAGCCAATGAGCTCCAGCTCCCCCATTCGGACTCGGGCACGGTCTCGACGCGCCGTGGTAAGCCGCCCATCGCACGGAGCTGCACGGTAACCGAGGCCTGCCCCTCGTCGGCATGGCCTTCTACGACACGTCCTTCCGCGCCCTTGTAGCGCACGCGCCGTCCGAGCAGATCCTCAAGCTTCACGTGTCCTCCGTGTGAGAGAGCCCCGGCTGGGGCAGCACCGCTAGCGGCGGGCGCACCGCTGAGCAGGCCGCTCCGTAGAGTAGCACCGCCGGGCAGCGGGGCGTACCTTGCTTCGCTCCTCGACTTGTGAGCGGACCTCGCACAAACGGTATCGGCAAGGGTTCGTCGTCACTCACCCCCGACTCACGTCCTAGTCCTGGGGCAGCCCTCGCGCGTAGAGGTAGAGCAGCTCGAGCTGCTCCTCCGTGAGCGCCCTGTCGAGCCCGAGCAGGCGAGAGACGGCGACGTTCGTGCGTCCCCGGTAGAGACGCGCAACGACATCGTCGAGCGCCCCGCCGGCGACCTCGTCGCCGGGGATGGCTGCGCGATAGAGGAAGGCGACCGGCGTGCGCTCCTGGGTGAGGAGGCCCTTCTTCACCAAGTTGCCCAGCACGGTCATGACCGTCGTGTAGGCGATCTGGCGCCGCCCCCGCAGGAGCTCGTAGATGAAGCGCACCGTGAGGGCCTCCGGTTCGGCCTCCCAGACGATCGCCAGGATGTCGGCCTCGAGCGAGCCGATGCCGATCAGTCCTGCGCCCTTCGTGCCCCGTATCCATGACGGCCTTGCCTTGCTCATCGCTACCTCACCTCGTGCTCGGGGATGGGTGCGAGAAGCGTAGGGTCGCGGCACGGGTGGCGCAAGCTCCGCTCGCGGCGCTTCGCGGGGGCCCTGCCCTGACCGCCGGCCGATGGACGTGGCTGCGAAGCCGGCGGCCGGGGTAGACTGGCTGGCGCGAGGATTCCCTGCGCGACATTCGCCTGGGCCCCCTAGGTACCGTCGCAATGCCCTCGCCGCGCCCCGGGCTGTGCCAAGCAGCGCCGGGGCACTCCTTCGCCTGAGGCAGGCGGTGCGAACGTTTTGCTGGAGGTCCGCACGGCCTGTGTGGCACCAGATGAGGCGTATTGGCCGTCGCCCCGCGGAGCAGGCAAAGCGTCCGCCGCGGGCCCCACGTCGGCGACAGATGCCCGGGATGCCGCGCCCAACACTGCAAGGCACCAGGCCGGTCGTGACCGTGAAGGTCTTTCCAGCAAGCTGGTGAACACTACGCTGATTCCTACGGTAGCGATTCTGCGACAATGGGCCACCATGGCGATCTCTGAGGACGGGCGATCCTGCCGCTGAGGTGAGGCCGACGATGATGAGACCACAGGCGGCGCGACGGCCTCCCGCCTCAGCGGCCGCGAACTACGGCGAGCCATGAGTAGTGCCACCCGGCCTCCCTTGCCGCACCGCCTCTGGCTCTTCGTGGGTATCATCCTGGCGCTGTCCGCCGCCGTCGTCGTGATCGGGATCGTGCTGGTACCGGGCCCGCAGCAGAGCCGTTCCCCGGGCCGCTCATCGCGCAGGGCGGCCTCCGCTGCTCACCGCCATCGCGTGGCCGTGACGCTGGCGGTGCACGTGCTCCCCACCACGCTGGGCACGAGCGGGCCGCGCCCGAGCTACCCTTCGCACGTCAGCGCCAGAGTACCCGAGGCCTGGAAAGGCAAGCTGGCCGCCTACGGGGTGGCGGGCGTCGTGCTGCTGGCCCCAGCCGGCTGGCGGGAGGGCAGCGCCCTGATCGCCGCCGACGGCAGCCGGGCTGCCACGCTCCACGCCAGCAGCAGCGCGACCGTGCCGGGACGCCTCGACTACGAGAACAGCGGACGCGGCGCTGGCAACAGTTGGGCTGACGCCGCGCCCTACTTCCCTGCAGTGCGAGCGCAGTGGGCACGTTCAGGGTTGGCGGGCCCGCCGCCCGCGCGGCGGCCGGGGCTCGTCGAGCGCTTCGCCGGCGAACACCTTGCCTGGTACACCGTGCAAGCCAGTGCCGCCGGGCAGCACCAACGAGTGGACGGGGTGGCGCGAACGAGCTTGCCGCCGACGGCCTCCGGAACCCGCACCTACGGCTTCGACCGCCTCGAGGTCACACTGCCGAGAAGTGACCACGCCCTCGCCGTGGCCATCCTCGACCACTACCTGACCGCCACGCTGTAGGGAGGCGCTGCGCCAGGAGCGTCCCATCGCTCCATCGCCTGAACGCACATGTCCGTCAGACCTCCATCCCCCAGAAAAGTGGCAATAAGGTGGTGGAAATGAGCGCCTGCCGACCCGCTGCCGCCAGTTTCCGAGGCCACATAAGAAGCTCCCCCTGTCGCCGCAACGCGCTGATCGGGTCTTCGGGTCACCTACCAGCCAGGCGAAAGACCCGCAGCGCGTCTGGCGGGAGCTGCACGTCGACGCTGGCGCCGACCCCCAGGTCGAGCCGCCCGAGATCGCGCGGCAGCAACAGCGCGGTGAGAGCGGGCCTGCCGGCCAGGGTAACCCGCACGAGAGGAGTCGTCGGCAGGACGCGATCGATGACCGCCTTGAGAGTCTCACCTTGGGGGCTTGCCAGCGCATCGGCAGCGAGCAACACGGCCTCGGGCCGGTAGAAGGCTAGAACCGGGCCGCTCCACCCAGCGAGCGTTTCGCAGGCCGGGAGCACGAGGTCACCGAGCCTCAGTACCCCCCGGTCGAGACTCCCGACGCCGAGCTCAGACCAGCCCAGCAGGCGCGCGCAGAACTCGTCTGCCGGGTTGGCGACAATCTCGTGGGGGCTTGCCAGCTGACGCACCTGGCCGGCGACGATGACGGCGACGCGATCGGCGACGGCGAGGGCCTCGTCGCGGTCGTGGGTGACGTGGATGGCCGGGATCCCGAGGCTATGCAGGAGTCCCTGCAGGACGCCTCTCAGCTCCTCGCGCGTCGGTCGGTCGAGGGCCGAGAGCGGCTCGTCTAGGAGCAGTAGCTGGGGTTGCGCGGCCAGCGCCCGCGCCAGGGCCACGCGCTGGCGCTCGCCGCCGGAGAGTGAGCGCGGCGCGCGCGTGGCCAGGTGGGTGATCTCGAAGCGAGCGAGCAGGCTAGCGACGCGCTCCGCGTTGCGCTCGCCGCGGGCGCGCAGGGCAAAGCCCACGTTGTCGCGCACCGAGAGGTGGGGAAACAGGGCCGCGTCTTGAAAGACGAAGCCGATGGCGCGCTCCTCCGGGGGGAGCTCGCCGAGCTCCCGGCCGGCGAGACGGATGCTGCCGGCCGCCGCCGCGCGAAAGCCGGCGATCGTCTCGAGCAGCATCGTTTTGCCGGCGCCGGAGGGTCCCAGGACCGCGAGCACGCGATTGCCCTCGACGGCCAGGTCGAGCGGGCCCAGGGCGAAGGAGCCGGCGCGCGTCGTGACACCGCGGATGGCCAGGCCGCGGTCAGCGAGGCCCACGGTCAGCGATCCACAGCCAGCGGCCGCTGGCCAGCGTGCGCAGCACAAGGAAGGTGGCCAGCGCCACGACGAGGAGCAGCACCGAGGCGGCCGAGGCGGCACCGAGGCCGGAGCGCAGGAAGAGGTTGTAGATCTCGACGGGCGCCGTGACGGGGTAGTAGGCGATGATCACGACGGCCCCGAACTCGGCGATCGAGCGCGCGTAGACGAGCACGGCGCCGGTGAGCACACCACGGGCGCCCAGCGGCAGCGTGACGCGGCGAAAGGCCTGGGCGCGGCTGGCGCCGAGGCTGCGGGCGGCGCGCTCGAGGTTGGGGTCGATGCCCTCGAAGGCGACCCGCGCGCTGTTCACGGCAAAGGGCGCGCTGACGAAGAGCATCGCCGCGACGATGCCCCACTGCGATCCGTAGAAGGAGACGCCGAGGTGACCGGCAGGACCACCGACCCAGCCCGTGCGTCCCAAGAGGAACAGCAGGGCGATGCCGGCCACGGTGTGCGGCACCGCCAGCGGCAGGTCGACGATGGCTTGCACGAGGCCGGGCGCGGGGATGCGCCGCTGGGCGAGCAGGTAGGCAAGCGGCACGCCCAGGGCGACGGCGATCAGCGCCGTGATCGCCGCGTCCTGCAGGCTCAGCACGATGGCGTCGCGCACTTCGGCGGCGCTCGCCGCGCTGCTCAGACCGTGCGCCGACGAGGTCGCCGCCAGGCGCACGATGGGCAGCACGATGAAGGCGATCAGCAGACCGCTGGCCAGCCAGAGCAGCGCCTGGAAGGCGCCCGCGGGCCAGGCGCGCGAGCTGGCCCGGGCGAGCGCGCCGCCCGAGCCAGCACCCGCCGCGCCTGGCCCGCCAAGGCTGACCGGGGAGTCGCTCATGACCGCGGCTTACTTCGGCCAGGCCTTGGTGAGCGAGCCGAGCGACGCCGGAAGAGCGCTCGTGGCACTGGCCAGCGCCGGTGAGATCACGACGAAGCCGTTGGCGCGCATGATCGCCTGACCCTTGGGGCTGAGTACGAAGGCGACGAACTGCTCACCCAGGGCCGCGTTGGGTGCGTTAGTCGGCACCGTCAAGCCGTAGATGATCGGCTTGCCGGTGACCATGCCGCTCGGGCCCTGCACGCTCACGGTGGCGTAGGACTTGGCCAGCGCGGGGTCGGAGAGGCTGATCTGCGGCGGCAGATGGATGTACTTGAGATGGTTCTGCAGGGCATCGGAGCGGTAGATCGCCAGGTAGTCGATCTGGCCGCTCTGCAGAGCGCCGAGCAGCGAGGTCTCGGTCTCGGCCTCGGCCGAGCTGGGCGAGTTCTTCAGCACGGAGGACGACAGGGTGGGGTCGTGGTAGTACGTCTGCGCCAGCTTGAGTGCCTGGAGGATCTGATAGCCGGAGGGATCGGCGGCCGGGGTGGAGCGCCCGATGCGCACGCCGGGCTCGGCCAGGACCTTGTACCAGTTGCTCGCGGTCAGCTGCGCGGCGCCCTTGCTGTGGGTGGTGTAGGCGAAGGTGATCTGGTTAGAGACGAAGCCGACGTACCAGCTCGCGTAGCTCTTGCCGCCGACCGAGAACATCTCCGTGGGGATCAGCGAGTAGTCGGCGACACCGAGCACGTCGGCCGGCTCGCCCAGCTGGGTGATCGCTTTGACGTCGTCGGCGCTGGCGCCGAAGTGCGAGTTCACGGTGACGCCGGGATTCTCGCCTTGAAGGCGGCGATCTCCGCGGTGAAGGGGGTGGCCAGTGTGCCGGCACCGAAGACGATCAGGGTCTTGCCAGCGGCTGTGCTGGGGCTGGGGCTCGTGGATGCCGGCGGGCTCCGAACTCGAGCCGCAGGCGGCCACACCGAGGGCGATGAGGCCAAGCACGAGCAGCGTGA
>CAWKEZ010000089.1:0-23974 GCA_963848545.1 uncultured Thermoleophilia bacterium | reverse complement strand
GTGCTGCCCGGCGCACTGCGGCGATGGCCTGCGCGTGCTCGTCGTGGTCGCCGTGCGAGCAGTTGATGCGCACGACGTTGACGCCGCGCGCAGCAGGGCCTCGACCTGGACTTCGTCGTGGGACGACGGCCCGAGGGTGGCGACGATCTTGGGATCGGCGCCCGGCAACGTCACTTCGGCAGCGACGCCATGTTCGACGCGGCCTAGTTTACCCTCGGTGGAACTCGGATCGAGGTTCACGGCCTTGGTGAAGGCCTGCCTGGCCCGGCCGTACAGGCTCTTCACGGAGGCGCTCGAGCCACCCGCCTGTTGTGTGTCCGACGCCTTGCTGGCAAGGTAGATGCCGAGGTTCAGATATACCGTCTGGAAGTTCGGGGACTGCTTGATGACGGTCTTGGCCTGCTTGATGGCGGCGTCCGTGTGGCCCGCGTAGAACAATGACGTGGCGTAGTCGGTGCCCACGTTGAAATCCCTGCTCTGCTGCTTCCAGGCGGCGGCGTAGGTCGTCGCCGCGGCCTCGAAGTAGGCGGCGCCCTGTGCGTAGTTCTTCTTCGCGAACTGCGCGTCGCCCTCGTTGTAGAAGTTGTTCGCATCCTGCACGAGGGTCCCGTAGCTGCCGTCGACCACGCCCGGCACCGGGGTAGCCGACGGGCTCGCCCCAGACGAGGCGCCCGCGCTGCCGCCTCCGAACCCGCCCTGGAAAACGCCACGACGAGCACGACGACCACCACCGCGAGGCCGCCGAACGCACCCCAGATGAGGGCCGGCGAGAAGGCGCGGCGCGGGCGGCGCGCGGCCGCCCTCCGGGCCTCGCCTTTCGGGCGCGGGCCCGGCCGGCGGCCTGAGCCCGTCTGCACGGAGGCGTTCCGGCCGCCGCCTTGGCTGCCGCCGCTGCGACCGCCGCCGCGCCGACCCTGGTTGCCGGTGCGCCGGCCGCCGGGGTTGTCGCGACCCTGCTGCGTATCCTCGTCAGGCCGGCGCCACACTCGGGGCAGAACTTGGCGTCGCCCGCGTCTTCACCGCATTCGGGACAATACATCCTCGCCTCGCCCGATCACTTGGGCAGACCTTGCAAGCCCTGCTTGGCCATCTTGGCGGCCTGCGAGGTGGGACTCAGCGCCACGGCCTTGTTCTTGTAGGCCTGCCTGGCCTGCACGGTGTCTGCGGCGGTGGTCTTCTTGTCGCCTTGCTGCGAGGCGATAAGTGCCTCGTGGGCCCACGCGTTACCCTTCGTGAGATAGGCGCTCTGAGTGCTGGGTCTTGCTGATCACCGCGTTGGCCTGCTTGATGGCGGCATCGTTCTTGGCTGAAAGAACAGGGCGCTGGCGTAGTCGGTGCCCACGGCGGGATCGGTGCTCTGCTTCTGCCAGGCGGAGGCGTAGGTCATGGCCGCCGCCTCGAAGTAGTAGACGCCCTGGTTGAAGTTGCCGGCATCGATCAGCGTCTGGCCCTGATCGAAGAACTTGTTGGCCGCGCTCACCAGGCTCTTATAGCTGCCGGTCGTCAGGCCCATCACCGGCGCGGCCGACGCGCTGGGCGTCGGCGACGCGCCGGGCTTGCCGCCGAACCCGCCGGACAGCATCACCACAACCACGATGACGACGACGGCGACAACGCCGAACCCGCCCCAGATCACGGCCGGCGAGAAACCGCCGGCCGGCCGGCCGGCGGCGCTGCCCCCCTGGCCCTGGTCGCGGGCCGCGCCGCGCCCGGCTTCGCGGCCCTGACGGCCCGCGCCCTCGGCGGGCCCGCCGGGAGCCTTGCCTTTGAACGTGTCGCGTACTCCGGCGAGGTCGGCACCACACTCGGGCAGAACTTGGCGTCGCCCGCGTCGTGGCCACATTCGGGACAGTACATATCGCGCTACCTCTTGGTCGATGATGTCGGCACTTAAACTTGACGCTACGCGCCCGTCTTGATCGGCTCAGCAAAGGGCGCGGGCGGCCATGCCGCCGCCCGCGCCCTCCACACGTTGAACTATTCTACTTCTTCAGGTTGTAGAACGCCTCCATGCCCGGGTACCGAGCCGCATCGCCCAACCTCTCCTCGATGCGCAGCAGCTGGTTGTACTTGGCCACCCGGTCGCTGCGCGCCGGGGCGCCGGTCTTGATCTGGCCGGCGTTGGTGGCCACCGTGAGGTCGGCGATGGTCGTGTCCTCGGTCTCGCCGGAGCGGTGCGAGCACACCGCCGTCCAGCCGGCGCGCTTCGCCATCTCGATGGCGTCCAGCGTCTCTGAGAGCGTGCCGATCTGGTTGAGCTTGATGAGCATCGCGTTGGCGGTAGCTCGACGATGCCCCGCGCGACGCGCTCGGTGTTCGTCACGAAGATGTCGTCGCCCACGATCTGGATGCGCTCGCCGAGCTTCTCGGTCAGTAAGCCTGAAGCCGTCCCAGTCGTCCTCGGCCAGCCCGTCCTCGATGGAGACGATCGGGTACTTGTCGACGAGCTCGGCGTAGTACGCGACCATCTCGGCCGAAGTGAGCGTGCGACCCTCGCCGGCCAGCACGTACTTGCCGCCTTCGAAGAAGCTCGAGGCGGCCGGATCGAGAGCGATGCGCACGTCGGCGCCGGGCTCGTAGCCGGCGGCGTCGATGGCCTGCACGATCACCTGGATGGCCTCTTCGTTGGAGCCCAGGTTGGGGGCGAAGCCGCCCTCGTCGCCGACCGCCGTGCTCAGGCCCTTGCCCTTGAGCACACCCTTGAGCGAGTGGTACACCTCGGCGCAGATGCGCAGCGCCTCCTCGAAGCTCGCCGCGCCCGACCGGCATGACCATGAACTCCTGGAGGTCGACGTTGTTGTCGGCGTGCTTGCCGCCGTTCATGATGTTCATCATGGGCACCGGCAACTGGTGGGCGTTGGAGCCGCCCACGTAGCGGTAGAGCGGCAGCTCGAGGGCCGCCGCCGCGGCGTAGGCGGCTGCCAGCGACACGCCCAGAATGGCGTTGGCGCCCAGCTTGGCCTTGTTGGGCGTTCCGTCGAGCTCGATGAGCATGGCGTCAATCAACCGCTGGTCGGTGGCGTCGAAGCCCACGACTTCCTCGGCGATCAAGCTGTTCACGTTGTCGACGGCGGTGCGCACGCCCTTGCCCATGTACTCGCCGCCGCCGTCACGCAGTTCCACGGCCTCGTGCTCGCCGGTAGACGCGCCCGACGGCACGGCGGCGCGCCCGACCGCGCCCGACTCGAGCTCCACCTCGACCTCGATGGTGGGGTTTCCTCGCGAGTCGAGGATCTGGCGGGCGGTAACATCGATGATGGTAGTCATGGTGGGCCCTCCTGAAGGCTCGACCTCGTTGTCGGACGCGTGGAACAGCGGAGCAAGTGTACCTGGCTACGCGCTGGCCGTCTCCGCGGCCTTCGCGCGCTGGTAGTACTCCTCCTGGGCGAGCAGGGCGAGCTGCGTCCAGTCGCGGCCTTCGGCGGTGGCTAGCTCGGCGGCGGCCGAGACCCTCCGCGAGAAGCGGCGCGACGCCTCGCGCAGAGCCAGCTCGGCGTCGACGTGCAGCAGCCTCGCGACGTTGACCGTGGCGAACAGCAGGTCGCCCACCTCGTGTATCACGCGCGGGTCACGGCGGTCCGGGTCACGGGGCTCGGGGTCGTGGCGCTCCGGGTCGTGGCGGTCCGGGTCGCGGCGGTCGCCCTCCGCACCCGCCGCGGCGGCCGCCTCGGCGAATAGCTCGGCCAGCTCGCCGTGCTCCTCGGCCACCTTGGGAAACGCCGCAGCGGCCGAGCTCCAGTCGAAGCGACGCTGGCGGCGCGCTGCTGCAGCTTGTGCGCCTGCAGCAACGCGGAAACGCCCCCGGCACGTCGTGAAAGATGCCCTCACGGCCCTCCTGCTCACGCTTGATACGCTCCCAGCGCCCCTTGACCTCGGCGGCGGTGGTGGCAACCGCATCGGCGAAGATGTGCGGGTGCCGGCGGATGAGCTTGACTTCGATGCCGCGCGCTACGCTGGCGAGGTCGCCGCCGGCGCCGCGCTCGCTGAGCATGAGCGCCAGGAGCACCACCTGGAGCAGCAGGTCGCCCAGCTCGCCGTGCTCTGCCGCGGCGTCGCCGGCGGCGATGGCGTCGGCCAGCTCGTACACCTCTTCGACGGTGTAGGCGACGATGTCGCGCGGCGTCTGCTCGCGGTCCCAGGGGCACTCCACGCGCAGCACGTCGACGATGCGCTTGAGCGAGACCAGCTCCTGGCCCAGCAGGGCGTCGTCGAACAGCGCGCCGGCGGGGACGGTGGCGAGGGCGACGCCGGGCGGCGCAAGGCGCCGCAGCTCGCGCGCCAGCCAAGGGCCGTGTGGCCCGGCGAGGGCCACCGTGACCTCACCGGCCATGGCCCGCGCGTGGAGCTCGCGGAGCGCCGCGCCGTCGCCCGGATCGACCTCGAGCAGGCCGCTCTCGTCGCGGCCGGCGCCCCGCGCCACCAGGTCGCGCAGCTCCGCGTCGAGGCCGCTGGGGACAAGGATGGCGCCGCCGCCGGCGAGCGCCCGCAGCGAAGCTGCGGGCGCCAGACCGGCGACGGCGCCGACATACACGAGCGTGAGGCTCATGGCCACGTTCCGCGACCCCTGCTCAGGGGGCGCCCGCGCCTTACGACGCCGGCGAGGCCGACGCGCTGGGGCTCGGCGAGGCCGTAAGCACGTCGGGGTTGTAGCCCGGCAGGTACGTGATGGTGGTGTTCTTCAGCACACCCTTGAACCAGCTGGTCCAGACGCTGCTCTGCGCCGTGGAAAGCAATTGCGACTCGATGAGCGACTTGGCCTGGGCGAGGGTCTTTGAGGATCCGGGGGTCTTAGCCGTGACCTCGATGACGTGCCAACCGAACTGCGAATGCACCGGCGCCGAAACTACCCCGACCTTGAGGCTGAAGGCGGCGTTGTCGAAAGGCTTTACCATGCGGCCCCGGGGGAACGTGCCGAGACTGCCGCCGAGGTTCTTGGTGCCCGTGTCGATGGAGTACTTCTTGGCGACCTTAGCCCAGTTCGCGCTGGTGTTGTTGGCCTTGAGCAGGGCCTCCACCTTGAGCGCCAAGGCCTTGGTCTTCACCAGCACGTGCCGCGCCGTGACCGTGGCGGCCGTGACGAACTGCGACTTGTTGGAGGGGTTGTTGTAGTAGGCGGTGATCTGCGCGGGGGTGACCTTCACGCCGCTGGTGATCTTCTTCTGCATCGCGGTCTGCAACATCTGCGCCGTCTCGATGTCTTTGAGGACGTTCATGTCGAGGCCCTGCTGCTTCATCAGCGTGTTGAGCTTTGCCTGGCCACCCACCTGCGTCGTGATGGCCGCGATCTGCGCCTGCACTGCCTTAGGGGTTACCGACACGTTGTCCTTGGCGGCTTGCTGCCTGACGATCTCGTTCTGCACCAGGTAGTTGACGATGCTCGCCTTGATCTGGTTGTACGAGGTACTGCCAACCTTGGGGAACCCGCCGGGCTGAGTGGATAGCTGCGCCTTGGCCTGCTTCACGGTCTGGTCGAACTGCGTCTGTGTGACCACGCCGGAGCCGACCGTGGCAATGGCCCCCGCCGGTACTTTGTTGCCGCATCCTGCAAGCACCGCAGACGGCACGAGCACCACGAGCAGGACCGCCAGCACGATGAGCTTCTTCATGAACTCTCACTCCCAGGGATAGAGGACCGATCGCGAGACACACGGGCATCCAGTATACCATCCAGCGTAGCCTCGACCCACGCCAGGAGATCCTCATCGGCAACTTCACGGTGGGCACTGAGCGAGTTCCGCTGCTTGAAGTAGACGACGCGCTCGTGGGCGGCGCGCAAGCGTGCCGCCCACTCGTCGTCAAGCTCGAGACCCTCGAGGTGCAGCCGGCCGCCGCGATACGCCACCGCGGCCGCCGGTAGCTCCGCCGCCTTGATCCTGATGGCCTGGAGGGTAAGCAGGTTCTCCACCGGCTCGGGCGGAGGGCCGAACCTGTCGCCGAGCTCGGCCCGCGCGTCGGCCAGCTCACGCAGCGAGCGCGTGCGGGCGATGCGCCGATGCGCGTCGATCTTGCTCGCCTCGTAGGCGATGTAATTGGGCGGCACGTAGGCCGTCACCGGAATGTCGACGCGCACCACGGCGGCCGGCGCCGCCTCCTCGCCCTGCAGCTCGTGCACGGCCTCCTCGAGCATCTGCGAGTACATCTCAAAGCCCACCGCGGCCACGTGCCCGCTCTGCTCGTCGCCCAGCAGGTTGCCCGCCCCGCGGATCTCGAGGTCGGCCATGGCGATCTTGAAACCGGCCCCCAGGTCTGTGTGGTCGCTCAGCGTGGTGAGCCGCGCCGAGGCATCGCCGGTGAGCAGCTCTTCGCTCGGGTACAGCAGGTAGGCGTAGGCGTGCACGTCGCTGCGCCCTATGCGCCCGCGGATCTGGTAGAGCTGCGCCAGGCCCAGCATGTCGGAGCGCTCCACGACCAACGTGTTGGCGCTGGGAATGTCGATGCCGCTCTCGATGATCGACGTGGTCACCAGCACGTCGCCCTCACCAGCCAGGAACGACATCATCACCTTCTCGAGGTCGCGCTCGTGCATCTGCCCATGGGCGACCAGCACCCGCGCCCGAGGCGCCAGCTCGCGCACGTGTTCCGCTGCCCGATCGATGGTCTCCACCCGGTTGTGCAGGTAGAAGGACTGGCCGCCGCGAGCCATCTCTTTCTCGATGGCCACCCTCACGAGGTCGTCGCGGTACTCGCCGATGTAGGTGTGGATCTCGTGGCGCCCGCGCGGCGCCGTCTCGATCACCGAGATGTCGCGGACGCCGGTGAGACTCATCTGCAGGGTGCGCGGTATGGGCGTCGCCGAGAGGCTGATCACGTCTACCTGCATCTTGAGATGACGCAGAAGCTCCTTCTGGCGCACGCCGAAGCGTTGCTCCTCGTCCACGACCACGAGGCCGAGGTCGCGCGGCTGTACGTCGGTGCTCAGCAGGCGATGCGTGCCAACCAGGACGTCCAGTTCGCCGGCCCCGAACTCGCCGAGAATGCGGCGCTGCTCGGCCCCGCTGCGAAAGCGCGACACCATGCCGACCTTCACGGGCAAGTCGGAGAAGCGCTCGCTGAACGTCATGTAGTGCTGCTCCGCGAGAATGGTGGTGGGCACCAGCACGAGCGACTGCTTGCCGGCCTCGGCGGCCTTGAAGGCGGCGCGCAGGGCTACCTCGGTCTTGCCGTAGCCCACGTCGCCGCAGATGAGGCGGTCCATGGGGTGGGCCGCCTCCATGTCGTTCTTGACGTCGTCGATTGCCTCCGCCTGGTCTTCCGTCTCCTCGAACGGGAAGGCGTCTTCGAGCTGATGCGTGAGCTCTCCGTCGGGCGGGAAGGCGAACCCCGGTATGGCCTGGCGCGCCGCGTAGAGCTCCAGCAGCTCGCCGGCCATCTCGACCACCGCCGTGCGGGCCCGCGTCTTGACCGTCTGCCAGTGCGTGCCGCCCAGCTTGTCGAGCGCGGGAGCGGCGGCGCTGGCGCCGATGTAGCGGCTCACCTTGGCGACCTGGTCGTGCGGCACGAAGACGCGATCGTCGCCCTTGAACTCAAGCAACAGGTAATCGCGCGTTACGCCGGCCACGGTGCGCGTCTCTATGCCGGCGAAGCGCGCGATGCCGTGGTCTTCATGGACCACGTAGTCGCCGGGCCGTACGTCGAAGAAGGTGGTGAGGCGCGTGCCGCCGGCGAAGCGCTGCTCGCGTGGCGCGGCGCGCAGCAGAGAGCGCTCGTTGACGATGGCCAGCTTGAGATCGGCCGCCATGAAGCCCTCGCGCAGCGGGGCGGCGAGGAAGTAGAGGCCCGGGGCGGCTTCGCCGCCCCGGGCCAGCTGCTCGCCGCTCACCACCTCGGCGCTCAGGTTGCGCAGCCGGTACGTGGCGCGCTCCGCTTCGCCCTCATGACGGAAGACGACGAACACACGGTAACCATCGCGCACCAGCCGCATGAGGTCGCGTTCCGCGCCGCTGATGTCGCGCGCCGCGAACTGCGGCCGCGAGGCGTGGAACTGCACGGGCTGATCGCGCTGCACCAGGTCTAGCTGGAGCGCGCCCGAGAGGTCGGCGCGAGCCTGAGCGAGAGGCACATAGAGCCGCTCGCGCAGGTCCGTACCGTCCACCGCCACGGCCACCTCGCCGTCGAAATCGGCCAGGGCGCGATAGATCTCCTCGGGGTTGACCAGGAGGCACCGGCCAGACGCCCGACGCGCGTGGCGGCGATGCTTCGCCAGACGGCGCAGCCAGTGCGCCCTCGGTGAACGGCCCGGCCGCCGGTGCCGCCGCCGCAAGTACGTCGGCCAGCGTCACGAAGTCCCCGCTCAGCGTCGCCAGGGCCCGCACCCCGGCGCGGCGGAAGAGGTCGTCCGGGGCCTCGTCTCTCCCCTCTCGCTCCCAGTCGGCGATGGCCTGATGCACGCCGCGCTGAAACTCGGGCAGCGACGAATCTGCCTCGAACGAGGCGTATACCGTGGCGGCCGCGAGCGCCCCGGTGGTGCGCTGCGAGTAGATGGAGAAGGTGCGCAGGCTCTCCACCTCGTCGCCCCAGAACTCCACGCGCAGCGGGTCGCCGATGGCGGGGTAAGCGTCAACGAGCCCGCCGCGCACGGCGTACTCGCCGCGGCCGCGCACCTGCTCCACGCGCTCGTAGCCAAGCGCCGCGAGCCGCGCCAGAGCGGTGTCGAACCCCACCTCCAGTCCGGGCGCGAGCGCCAGGGGCCGCGGCTGCAGCTCGAGCGGCAGGAACCGCTCCAGCAGGGCCACGGCCTCCGCCACCACGACGCCGCCGGCGGCCAGCGCGGCAAGCGCCTGCTGGCGCTCGCCCACCACGTGCGCCGCCGGCGCCACGTCGCTGCCGTAGAGCACACCGCGCGCCGGCAGCACGGGGACGGCCCGATCGAGGTAGAGCGAGAGGTCGGCGGCCAGCCGCGCGGCGGCGTCGCCGTCGGGCGCGATCACCAGCCGGCCGGGGCCATCCGTTTGACTCAGTACCGCCGCCAGCACGTAGGCGGCGTAGAAACTGGGCGCGTACACGGCCGCGCCGCGGCGCAGCCGCGGCGCGGCCGTCGTGAACGCCTCGCTCTGTATCAGGTACTCAAGGAACACGAACGACCAGCCTGTGCGCACGCCAAATGCCCCGCACGCCTGGTTGATCGGCACGCGAGGTGGTTGCCCAGCTCGCCGGCGACGGGGCCGTACCGGCATTGTACCCTGAGGCCGCGGGCCAGCGCGCCGACGAGGTGCTGCCCCGGCGGACGCCGGATTTCCGTTGACGGCGGGGGCCAGCGTAGTATGGACGGCGAGATGAGACGTTCACGGTGATGGGGCGTTTGCGGTCCGCGTTGGTGGTGCTGCTCGCCGTGGGGCTGGCGGCGGGCGGTGCCGGCTTGCTGCGCCCTCCTGAGGCGGCCGCCGACCTGTCTTCCACGATCACCCGCATCCTGGAGAGGAACGACGTCGACACACCAGACACAGGCGCCGTGGTGTGGAACCTCGACACCGCGCAGCAGCTCTACGCCGACGACGGCACAACGCCCCTGGCGCCGGCCTCCAACCTCAAGCTCGTGACCTCGGCGGCGGCGCTGCTCAACTGGGGCCCCGAGCACCGCTTTCCCACCGATCTGTACGGGCCCAATGTGCCTGTCTACCAGGGCGTGCTCTACGGCAACCTCTACCTCAAGGGCTACGGCGACCCCAGCTTGTCCACCCTGGTGTTCCAGCGCCAGGTGCTGGGCTTCGCCACCTCCTCGTTCGAGGGCTTCGCGCGCCGCCTGCACAGGCTCGGCGTGCGCACGCTCAACGGCAGCGTGCTGGGCGACGAGAGCTGGTTCGACACGGTGCGTACCGGCGGCGACTGGAAGCCCGGGCTGCAGCTCGAGTGCGGGCCGCTCTCGGCACTGTCCGCCGACGAAGGCCTGCGCAACGGCGTGAGGGTGAGGTCTCCGGCCCTCTACGCCGCCCAGCTGCTCACGCGGGCGCTCAGGGGCGCGGGCATCGCCGTGACCGGCAAGCCGGGCACCGGCACAGTGCCAGATGGCGCCGAGCTGCTGAAACGGCAGTTCTCGGCACCACTCGGCGTCTTGCTGGCGCACATGAACAAGGAGAGCGACAACTTCTTCGCCGAGATGCTCCTCAAGGGCCTCGGCAAAGACTTCGCCGGCGTGGGCAGCACCGCCGACGGCCTGCGCGTGGTGCGCGCCACGCTCGACTCACTCGGGCTCCCGCTGGACGACTTCACCCTGCACGACGGATCGGGCCTGAGCTACTTGGACCGCGTGACGCCGGAGGCGATCATGCAGCTCCTGTTCACCATGGGTCGCTGCGTCTACACCCCGGCCTACTACAACTCGCTGGCCATCGCCGGCGTCGACGGAACGCTGGACGATCGCATGCGCGGTACCGCCGCCGCCGGCAACGCGCACGCCAAGACCGGCACGCTCGACATCGCCTCGTGCCTCTCGGGGTATGTGCGCAGCGCCGACGGCCGCATGGCGGGGTACTCCATCATCGTGAACGGCGCCGCCGTGAACTGGGCCAGTGCCATGAAAGCCCAAGACGCCATCGTTGAGACCCTGGCACGGACGAGGCTCGGCGGCGATTCCATCGAGAGCGTTTCCGCCCTCGCCTGGCACCACCGCGACTCAGCGCTCGCTGGTGTTGACGCGGTTGGCGGCGGCCTCCAGGCCCAGTTCTAGCCAGAGCCCTGCGGCGTCGGCCGCCGCGGCCACCAGCGTCGCCACCTCGGCCTTACTCTCGGCGAAAGGACTGAGCACGTAGTCGGCGACGATATCCGGGTCGTAGCTCGCCGGTCGGTCGACGCCCACCCGCAGCCGGGCGTAGCCCGTGCCGACCAGGCTGCTCACGCTCTTGACACCGTTGTTGCCGCCGCTGCCGCCGCCCAGGATGAGACGCAGTCGGCCGAACGGGAGATCGATGTGGTCGTGCACCACCAGCACGTGCGCCAACGGCAGCTTGTGGGCGCGCAGCGCCGCGGCCACGCTGCGGCCCGACTCGTTCATGAACGTCGTGGGCTGCAGGAGCAGGGCGGAACGACCGCTGATGGTGCCGGCGGCACAGCGGCCGTCGTAGCCCCGCTTGGCCTTGGGAAAGCCGTGACGCCGCGCCAGCTCCCCGATGACCTGGTAGCCGACATTGTGACGAGTATCTTCGTACGGCGCCCCGGGATTGCCCAGGCCGACGATCAAGTAGTCCACCTCAGTCAGCAGGTTCTTCCTGCTCGCCCTTGCCGACAATCTCGGGCTGAGCCTCGGCCGCGCCGCCTTCGGCGGCAGCCGCGGCCTCGATGCCCTCTTCCGCCTCGGCCTTGCGCGGCGGCAGGACCGAGCACACGACCAGCTCGGGATCGTCGAGCACCTCGATGCCCTCGGGCACCTGGATGTCGGCGACTTTACAGGTATCGTTGATCTCGAGCTCACTGATGTCGATCACGAGATGCTCCGGGATCGCCGTGACAAGGCCCTTCACTGTCACCTCGCGCACGGCCTCCTCGAGCACGCCGCCGTTCTTGACGCCCTTGGCCTCGCCCTCGAAGTGCACGCTCACGGTAGACTCGATCGTCTCGTCGAGGCGGATCTCCTGGAGGTCGACGTGTGTGACGGTGTTCTTCACCTTGTCGAGCTCGAGCTCCTTGACGATGGCCTTGTGGAGCCGCTTCTGACCCTCGAAGGTCACATCGAGCACGGCGTGCATGCCGGCGCCGGAAGAGAGCGCCGCGCGCAACGCATGCGGGTCGATGGCGATCACCGTCGCGTCTTTGCCGTGCCCGTAGAGCACACCGGGGATGAGCCCCGACCTGCGCAACCGTCTGGCCGCGCGGCTACCTTTGGCATCGCGCTGCTGCACGACGATGCTGACTGTGTCCATGAGTCGTCTCCTGCTAGAAAAGCTGATTCTCGCCGGCGAACAGTTCGCTCACCGACTCGTCCTCAAACACGTTCTTGATGGTGTTGGCCAGCGTGTCGGCCACCGAGAGCACCTTGATCTTCACGTCTTCCGGGCCCACCACCAGGTTCAGCGTGTCTGTGACCACGACCTCCTTGACCGGCGACTCGTGCAACCGCTGCCGCGCCGGGTCGGAGAAGATCCCGTGGGTGGCCGCCACGTAGACTTCGCTGGCTCCGTTCTCGTACAGGGTATCCACGGCGGCCGTGATAGACCCTGCGGTGTCGATCATGTCGTCGACCAAGATGGCGATCTTGTCGCGCACGTCGCCGATGAAATGCATGGTCTCGGCGCGGTTGTGCTCGGGGCGCATCTTGGTGAGCACGGCGAGACCGGCGCCGGGCAGCCGGTTGATGAAACGCTTGGCCAGCTTGACGCCGCCGGCGTCGGCCGAGACGGCCACCAAGGGTGTGCCGCCGAAGTCTTTGTAGCGGAAGTAGTCCGCCAGCATGGGAACCGCCGTCATGTGGTCGACGGGGATCTCGAAGAAGCCCTGAATCTGGCCCTGGTGCAGGTCCATTGACAGCACGCGGTCGACGCGGGCCGCCTCGAGGAGCGTGGCCATGAGGCGCGCCGTGATGGGTTCGCGGGCGGCGCTCTTCTTGTCTTGACGTGCGTAGGGGAAGTAGGGGATCACCGCCGTCACGCGCCGGGCCGAGGCCAGCTTGGCGGCTTGGATCATGATGAGCAGCTCCATCACCTCGTCGTTCAGCCGCGCCCCCGGAGACTGCACGATGAACAAGTCGGTGCCGCGCACATTCTCCTCGTAGCGCGCATAGATCTCGCCGTTGGCGAAGGTCTTGAGCTGCACGCCGCCCAGGGCGATGCCCAGCTTCTCGGCGATCTTCTCGGCGAGAGCGGGGTTGCTGCGTCCCGAAAAGAGCTTGAGGCGCTTTCGAGTGGTGATCACGCAGCAGGAAGAATCAGACACCTGGTCCCCTTCCTTGGTGGCTTCCGGCCGAAAAGAGATTGTACCAGAGAGAGGCGGATCGGCCCCAAGGACGCGGGTAAGGCGTCTCTGCGGCGCCCGCCGGCGTGCCGTCGGCTACTTCGCCGGCGGCGGCTGATGGGCATCGCCCTCGCCGCCGTCGGCCTGCTCGCGCAGCCGCCGCGCGGCGCGCCGCGCGGCGTAGCCGTCGACATTCTTCTGCGGCTCGCGGGCGACGCCCAGCGCCCCGGGCGGCACGTCGCGAGTGATCACGCTGCCGGCCGCCGTGAAGGCACCGTCGCCGATGGTTACCGGCGCCACTATAGTTGTGTCGCTGCCGGTACGCACGCCGTCGCCGATGTGGGTCGCGTGCTTCTCGAACCCGTCATAGTTGGCCGTGATATTGCCGGCCGCGATGTTGCTGCCGCGCCCCACGATAGCGTCGCCCACGTAACTGAGATGGGGCACCTTGCTGCCCTCGCCGATGCGACTGTTCTTGATCTCCACGAAGGTGCCGGCCTTGGCGCCCTCGGCGAGCACCGTGTTGGGGCGTATGTAGGCGAACGGGCCCACGTTGCAGCCCGAGCTAATCACGCACTCGTACAGGTGCGAGCTCACCACCCGAGCGCGGTCGCCGACGAAGGCGTCGCACAAGAAGCAGCCCGGCCCGACCTCGCTGGCGGCACCCACCGTGGTGCGTCCGAGCAGATGTGTGTTGGCGCGAATGAGTGTGTCGCGACCTATCTCCACGCCCCAGTCGACGTACGTTGTCTGCGGGTCCTCGACGGTCACGCCGGCCAGCATGAGGCGCTCCACGAGGCGCCGCCGCATGACGGCGTTGACCTCGGCCAGCTCGACGCGTGAGTTGATGGCGAGCATCACCTCGGGGTCTGGGGCAACGAAGGCATTCACCGCCGCCCCGCCATCGAGAGCCAGATGCACGGCATCCGTCAGATAGAGCTCGCCCTGGGCGTTGATGGGCTGCAGTTGAGGCAGCACTGTGCGTAGGAGAGCGGCGTCGAACATGTAGAACCCGGTGTTCACCTCTGTTATCAGCAGCTCGTCGGCGTCGGCGTCGCGCACCTCAACGATGCGCGTCACGCCACCGTCGGCGGCGCGTCGCACGCGCCCATAGTGGCTTGGTTCGCCGAGCACCGCCGTCGCCAGGGTGGCGCCTACCTCGGCTTCGCGATGCGCTTGCACGAGGCCTTCCAGGAACTGACCGGTCACGAGGGGCGCGTCGCCCATGAGCACGATGACATCGCCGTCCCAGCCCCGCAGCGGCTCGAGGCCGGCGCGCACGGCGTCGCCCGTGCCGCGGCGCTCTACCTGCACGGCCCGCTCACAACCGACCGGCATGATCTCGGCGATCTCGTCCTGGTCTGGCCCGGTGACCACCACGATGCGCTCGGGCGAGACGCTCAGCGCCGCGTCGACAACGTACTTGAGCATCGGCCGGCCGCACACCAGGTGCAGCACCTTCGGCACGTCGGACTTCATGCGCGTACCCAAGCCTGCCGCGAGGATCACGACGGCCAGAGAGCGGCGCTCTGTGGTGGGTCTGTCAGTCACGTCGGGCACCTCGCGAAGAGGATGGGGACGGTAAGCCCTGGCATTCTAGCGGCCCGGCCGACCCGGCGCCACACCGGCCGCGGACGGGCACTCCCACCGTCCGTCGCAGTCGGGCGATGCTGGCTGGGGCGGGAGGATTCGAACCTCCGAATGCCGGGACCAAAACCCGGTGCCTTACCACTTGGCTACGCCCCAGCGCCGGCAGCGATGAGCCCGGCAGCTTGCCGCCGCCCCGCCCGCCACCGAGCGGCAGAACATCTTATCACCCGCGCCGCCGGCCGCGGGGCCCAGCCGGCCGCGGCGAGGCGCCCGGCTGAAGGTCAGTGACATACCAGGCGCGAGCCGGCGCCAGCGCCGCCCGCGCCTTGACGGCCGCGCCCTCGCCGGCGAACACCCCGAAGACGGCAGCGCCGCTACCGGTCATGGCCGCGACCTGCGCGCCCTGCGCGCGCAGGCTATCGCGCAGCGCGCCCACCTGCGGCCGGCGCGCCACCACTCCGATCTCCAGGTCGTTGTGGACGAGTGCCGCCAGATCGACGGCGGTCCCCGCCGCCTGGACCTCGCTCGAGAGCCGCCGGGCACGGTCCGCGAAGGCGGCCAGGTGCCTTCCGGCGGCCCCCGGTACGGCCCGCCCGGCGCTCTTGGCGGCGCCCTTGCCGGCGCTGCTACCGGCGCTGCTACCGGCGCCCCCGCCGGCCTCCCTCGGGATCCCCTCATCGTACCAGCGGTAGACGGCGGCCGTGCTCAGGGCCAGCTCCGGCATGGCGATCACCAGGTGCAGCGGCGGCAGGTCGACGGGCTTCAGCACCTGCCCGCGACCCATAGCGAGCTGCGCCCCCGGCCAGAGGAAGAACGGCACGTCCGAGCCCACGGTCGCCGCCACCTCGTAGCGCACGCGCTGCGAGAGGTCGAGATCGAAGAGTCGCTCGAGGGCCACCAGGGCGGCAGCCGCATCCGAGCTCCCGCCCCCGAGGCCGCCACCCTGCGGGATTTGCTTGGCGATGGTCACACGCACCTCGAAGGTTCGCTCCAGGCGAGTCTCGAGCTCGCGGACCAGCTTGGCGGCCAGATTCTGCTCGCCCGGCGCCACGGCGCAGACCACCTCAAGCTCGGCACCCGGCGTGCGCTCTACAGTAACCCTGTCGGCCAGCGTCACCGGTACCATCACCGAGGCGATCTCGTGAAAGCCGTCCGGGCGCCGCGGGCCCACGAAAAGCGCCAGATTAAGCTTGGCCGGCGCCGTGACCACGGTCACTCCGGCTGAAACGTTGGCGCCGCTCAATGCTCCGTCTCCGCCGTCGTCCACCTCAGGGCATGAGCAAAGCCCAGCCATTGCTGCGGCGAGAGCTCCTCGGGCCGGGCCGCCGGTGCAAGGCCAAGCTCCTCGAGGGCGCGACGCACATCGTCGCGCGCCAGCGTGACGCCGCCACGCGCCGCGCCCGCCAGCGAGTTGGTGAGCACCTTGCGGCGCTGGCCGAACCCCAGCCGTACGAGCTGGTCGAGGGCCGCATACTCCTCGGGCGATGCCCCCGGCGCTCGCGCGAACGTGATGAAGCTCGAGTGGACCCGCGGGGCGGGCCGAAAGGCGCTGGGCGGCACGGCGCGCACCTGCTCGCGGCGGCAGGCGAGCTGCACGAGCACCGAGACCGCCGAATAGGCCTTGGTAGACGGCGTCGCGAAGAGGCGTTCGCCGAGCTCTTTCTGCACCATCACGGCCCAACGGCGCAGGAGCGGAAGGCCGGAGATGGTGGTCATGATCAGCGGGATGGCGATGTTGTAGGCGAGATTGGCGGCCAGCAGCGTGGCCGGCGGATCGAGCGCGGCAAGGTCTGCCCTGAGGGCGTCGCCGATGTGCACGCGCAAGTTGTAGTGGGCCGCCGCTAGACGCGCCAGGCGCGCCTCATAGCGATGGTCGACCTCGAAGGCGTGCACGATCCGCGCCCGTTGCAGCAGTGGGCGAGTGAGCTGTCCGTCGGCGGCGCCCACCTCGAGCACCACGTCGCCGGCCTCCACCGCGGCCTGCAGGACGATCGCCCGCAGGATGTTGTCGTCGACCATGTGATTCTGCCCGTAGCGGTGCAGGGCATGGGGCCGCGGGGGGCGACTACGGTCGCCCGCGGCCGGCGCGGCGGCGCTCGGGGGAGACACGCTCAGCCCCCGGCCTCCAGGCCGAGGGCGCGGCGCGCATTGGCCGTGGTGACCTCGGCGACACGGCCCGCGTCCCAGCCACGGACCTCGCCGATCACGGCCGCGGTGTGCACTACCCAGGCCGGCACGTTGCTATTGCCGCGATTCGGCACGGGAGTGAGAAACGGCGCATCCGTCTCCACCATGAGACGGTCGGCGCGCACGCGCTGCGCGGCGGCGCGCAACCCGTCGGAGTTCTTGTAGGTCACGTTGCCGGCGAAGCTCGCGTAGTAGCCGCGCTCGTTGCACTCGTCGACATACTGCGGCAGAGAGAAGCAATGCATGATGACCGTGAGGCCGGCGGCCTCTTCGCCCAGCTGTGTCATGGCCTCGTCGGCGGCGTCGCGCACGTGCACCACCAGGGGCAGGCCGAGGCGGCGCGCCAGCTCGATCTGCGCGCTGAAGGCACGGCGTTGCGCCTCGTGAGAAGAGAGATCGCGGTAGTAGTCGAGCCCGCATTCGCCGATCGCCACCACCCGCGGCTCAGCCGCCAGGCCCTCGAGCTTGGCCAGCATGGCGTCGTCGAACGCACCTGCCTCGTGGGGGTGCAAGCCCACGGTGGCATACACTCCTGGGAGCCTCGCCGCGAGATCGATCGCCTGCCGTGAGCTGGCCACGTCGATGCCGACGCTCACCGTGGTCCGCACTCCCGCCGCCCGCGCCTGCGCCACAGCGCCGTCGGCCTCAGTGATCATGTCGAGGTGGCAGTGGGAGTCGATGAGGCTCATGTGCCGTGCGAGAGGGGTGAGGGCGTCACCGCTGCGACCGCCTCAGGCGCCGGCCTCGACGCGCGGAAACAGCGGCGGGGCCGCCACCACGCTGGCCGGGGCGACACCGTCCCAGGTGGCCTTGGTGAGTAGCAGGTCGACATCGCCGTGAGCCTGGCCGAGGCGCCGCAAGATCTCCTCGGCGGTCCCTGGAATCACCGGATGGATCGCCATGGCCACGAGGCGCAGGCCGGCCGCCAGGCCGCGCAGCACGCCGTCCAGGCGAACGGCCTGCGCGTCGTCCTTGGCCAGCTTCCAGGGAGCTTCTTCCTCCACCAGCCGGTTAAGGCGCCGCACGTACTCCCAGACGCTCTCGATGGCGGCCGTGACCGCCACAGCGTCGTAGTGCTGCGCGGCGGCACGCGCCATCGCCTCACCCTCGGCGGCCACCTCCCGCAGCGCGTCACCTTCCGGTACGGCTTGAGGGAGCACCCCGTCACGGTACTTGCCGATCATACCAGCCGTCCGGGCTCCAGGTTGCCCAGCTCGTTGGCCAGCTCGCTGTTGTACCGGCCCTGAAAGCCCTCGAGGCTGATGACTCCGTCTTGCCCGAGGGCGACCTCGCGCATCAGGTAGTAGCGCAGCGGGTCGATGCCGTACTGCTCCATCACCGCGAATGGGTCCAGCACGTTGCCCCGCGTCTTGCTCATCTTCTCGCCGCTCATGAGCAGGTAGCCGTGAATGAACTCGCCGGCGGGGACGCAGTAGCCGGCGCTCCATGAGCAATGCCGAGCCAGATCACGGCGTGGAACTTGAGGATGTCTTTGGCGAGCAGGTGATAGACCACCGGCCAGTACGTGTCGCTCAAGTCGACTCCCGGCCGCGCATAAGTGAGCGCCCGAGAGGTAGTTGATGAGAGCGTCTACCCACCACGTAGATCACTTGCTCGGCATCCCACGGCACCGGGACACCCCAGGTGATGCTCAGCGGCTGATCGAGATGTCCTCGAGGCCCTGCTCGATGAAGCTCAGCGCCTCGTTGTACCGCGACCTGGGCTTGACCAGCTCCGGGTCGGCGCGAAACAGCTCGCGCAGCTTGTCTTGGTACCTGCTGAGGCAGGAAGTAGTAGTTCTCTTCCTCGAGCCACGTTGGTGCGATGTGATGGATGGGGCACTTGCCATCTACCAGATCGCGCTCGTAGTAGAAGCCCTCGCAGGCGGTGCAGTAGAGGCCGCCGTAGGTGCGCTTCTCGATGTCGCCGGCGGCCTCTTGAGCCGCTCGACGAACTGCTGCACGAAGGCCTCGTGCTCGGGGTCTGTGGTGCGGATGAAGAAGTCGTTGGTGGCGTTCAGCCGGCGGGCGAGCTCCTTGAAGCGCGGCGCCAGTTGGTCGACGTGCTGCCGCGGCGTGAGGCCACGCTCGGCGGCGGCCTGGGCGACTTTGTTCCCATGTTCGTCGACCCCGGTCAGGAAGAAGACGTCGTCGCCCTTCTGCCGGTGGTAGCGCGCCAGCACATCCGCGGCAATGGTCGTGTAGGCATGCCCCAGGTGGGGCTCGCCGTTCACATAGTAGATGGGGGTAGTGACATAGTAGGCCCGCAGCTAGTGTATCGCAGAGCGCCCTCAGCCGGCGCGGCCAGGCTGCTGGGCCACCTGGCCGTAGGCGCCCAGACGCTCGCCCAGCGACCAGTATTCGCCCTCCACGAAGGCCATCGCCTCGACGGCCGCCGTCTGGAGCCTGCCGCGCGCGTCGAGCAGCTCCTCGTCAAAGTGCGTGGCCACGATCTCGGCGATGTACAGGTCGTGCACCCCCAAAGCAAGCTGATGGCGCACCACGCACTCGATGTTGATGGGGCACTCGGCCACCAGCGGCGCGCTGACCTCCTGGGCCGGCAGCTCGGTGAGCCCGAGCTCGCGGAACTTGTCGTGGTCGCGTCCCGACCACACCCCGACGGTGTCCACGGCGGCGATCAGGCCGGCACGCGGCACGTTGACGACGAACTCCCTCGCCAGGTCTACCAGGCCGTGCGAAAACCGCGTGGGCCGGATGGAGACGCTCAGCATCGGCAGCGACGAGCATACCGTTCCCACCCAGGCGAGAGTGATCAGGTTGGGGCGGTCGTGCTCCCCGGCCACGCTGAGGAGCACCACGGGGGTGGGCAGCAGCGCGGTCGACGGTCTCCGGGCGATCTTCATACAAGCCTCCTCTGATAGGTGCGAATGGCATCCTACCCCCTCGTGAGAAGCGCAAAGCGGTAGCATCTGTGCCACGACATTCGTACAATGGGCCCGTCGAAGGGAGGGGCATGCGCAGGCAGGCATTGGACAAGATCGACATCGGAATCATCACGCACCTGCAGCAAGACGGCCGTCGGGCGTTCACGACCATCGCGAAGCAGTTGGGGATCTCGGAAGCAAGCGTGCGCCAGCGCGTGGCGCGGCTGCTGCGCGCCAGCGTCATCCAGATCGTCGCGGTGAGCAGCCCTCTCGACCTGGGGCTCGATCTGGGCGCAGGTCAATCTGCGTGTCGCCGGCCAGCGTATCGAGGCGGTCGCCGAAGAGGTCGCCGAGCTGCCGCAGGTCAACTACGTCGAGCATCTGCGCCGGCAACTTCGACATCATTGTGGGCGTGGTGGCCCACGACCGCGAGGAGCTCATGGACGTGCTGGTCAATCACATTCGCACGATCCCCGGCGTGCAGCATGCGGAGTTCCTGCTAAACCTCAGGATCCTCAAGGACAACTACGAATGGTCGCCGGTGGAGAGTCCCGAGCGCGCCTAGTGCGAGCCGAGGACAACGCCCGCCGACTGTGAAGGAACGGATGAGCACCGCCGAGATGCCGTACACCGGCGTCGCAACGTTCTTCAAGGCGCCGCTGGTGCCCCGGCCCACCGCGGCCGACGGCGACGTGGCGGTCCTGGGCGTGCCCTACGATGAGGGAACCACCAACCGCCCGGGGGCCCGGATGGGCCCGCGCGCCCTGCGCGAGGCGTCGACCAACTGGGCCTACCGCGACGGCACCACGGCGTTCTACGACGGCGAGGCCGACGCACAGCTCCTCGGCGGCGTGCGCTGGGTCGACTGCGGCGACGTGGATCTGGCTCCCACGCTGTCCCACGAACGCCGCCACGCGGCTATCGCGGAGCGCCTGCAGCCGATCGTCGCGGCCGGCCTGTTCCCTGTGACCCTCGGCGGCGACCATTCCATCGCTTACGCGACACTGCGGGCAGTCAACCAGGCCCGCGGGGGAGCGCCCTTCGAGCTCGTGCAGTTCGACACTCATATGGACTACTGGGACGAGAGGGTGGCCAACGGTTCACGCATGCCAGCCCGATCATCCGCGCCCACGAGGACGAGCTCGTCGCCGACATCACCCAGTACGGCATACGCGGGCTACACACACCGCGCGACAACATCGCTCTGGCACTGCGGCGCGGCGTGCACATCTTCTGGTGCGAACAGGCCAAAGACACCCTGGTCGGTGAGCTGGTCGAGCGCCTGCGCCCCGGCACCGACGTGTACATCACCTTCGACATCGACGCCCTCGACCCGTCAATCGCGCCGGGCACCGGCACGCCCAGCCCGGCGGCTTTACCTACTACGAGGCCAAGGCGATCCTGCTGGCGGTGGCCGAGCGCTCGCAACGTGATCGGCGTGGACCTCGTCGAGGTGGCGCCCATGTACGACGGCCCCGGGCAGCTCGCGGCGCTGCACGGCGCGCGCTGATCCTCGACACGGTGGGCGCGGCGCTACGCGGGCGGGCGACGCGAGACCATAGAACAGCCGGCCCCTGCTCAACCGGCGCCTGACCCAAGCGGCCGCCTCAGCGCCCAGCGCCAGGCGGCCAGGGCGGCGATCAGATTCGGGCGGCGTGCCACAGCAGCCGCCGACGATGCCGGCCCCAAGCCGGATACCGGCTCGCCGCGGCGTCGGCGAAATGCTCAGGGTGTCTCGGCGTAGACCGTCTCCCCGCCCTCGAGCTGCGGCTGCCCGGCGTTGGGCTGGGTGACTTCGGCCCACCGTTCAGCTCGGCCAGTATGGGTATGTCAGCTTCTCCATGGGCTCGGCAGCGATCTCGCAGTTGCAACCCACGATGAGCGCGCCGGCGTCTTTGAGGGCAGCCACGGCCGCCTCGGGGGTGACGCCCATCATGGTGCGGAAACCCTTCGCTGCCGGTTTGAAGGCCAGGCTCGCCAACACCGGCCGTCCACCGGCCGCCGACACCGCGGCCACTACCGCCGCCCGCGCCTCGCTAAGGTCGAACATCGTCTCGATGTTGAGCAGATCTACACCACTGGCGACCAGCGCCGCCGCTTGCTCGGCGAACGAGGCCCGCAGGGCCTCCGGTTCGGCGTCGCCCATCGGCTTGACCATGTGTCCACTGGGACCGATGTCGCCGGCCACCAGGCGGCCGGGAAACTCGCGGTCGCGGAGCGCGACCGCGAGCCGCGCGGCCGCCTCGTTGAACTCCACGGCGCGCTCGGCCTTGCCGTGCGCCTCGAGCCGCAGGCTGCTACCCCCGAAGGTGTTGGTGTTCACGATGTCCGAGCCGGCTGCGTAAAAGCCGCGATGAATGTCTTCGAACTTCGGCCGCGTGCGTGACGTTCCACTCCTCCGGGCACTCGCCGGCGGTGAAACCGCGCGCCGTCAACGCGAGGCCCATGCCGCCGTCCAGCAGCAGCGTGCGTTCGTGAATGAGACTCAGCAGGTCCATGCGCCAAGTCCCCCAGACCCCCGGCTCACGGTCTGCGCTGACGGCGCGCGAGCGCGCTGGCGCCTCGCGGGAAGACGCCGACGTTCGCTCGGCTCGGCACGCTTGGCCGCTGTTCGGCAGGTTTTTCGACTGAAGGCGGAGCTGGCCGCTTGCGGCCTCCCCGCCATCGTCAACCCCGACCTCGGCAGCGACCGCCTCGCAAGCTTCCCGCGAGGCGCCGCGCGCTCGCGCGCCTCGGCCACGCAGGCACCGGCGCCGCCTCTGAGGGAAGAGCGCAGGCGCGCGCTGGGCGCGCGCCGCACGGGCAGCCCCGGCCCCGCGCCGCCCGCCGCGCAGCGAGTGACGCGGTGCGCGGCAGTAGCGGCAGCGCCTGCTGCCAGGCGACCGCGGCCGGCGCGGCGCAGGGCCAGCGCGCCCCCAGGGGGCTTTGCGAGGCGGACGCTGCTCACGACCGGGATTGACGATTGCGGACGTAGCCGCATTCGTCAAGAACCCGTCTGAGTAGTGGCCTGCCTGCCGAGCGCGAGCGAACGTTAGTGAGCGTCCCCCTGGGGGCGCGCTGGCCCTGTGCCGCGGCGGCCTTCTGGTGCCGAGCGCGAGCAACGTCGTGAGCCGTCCCCCTGGGGCGCGCTGACCCTGCGGCGCGCCGGTAAACGCCAGCCTCGAGTCGCCCTTCAGCGCGCCGCCACCGCGCGCGCCAGCGCGTCGGCCTCGCGCCGCGGCAGCCCCAGACATATGTGCAGCGCCGAGGCCGCGTCCCGTCGGGACAACCCGCGGCCCAGCAGCGCCTCGGCCGCCGCCCGTGCCTGCGGCAGAGCGGCGGCGGCCTCATCGAGGGCTTCGCCCAGGTCTACCACGAGGGTGATCTCGCCTCGCGGTCCGGCCATGGGGCCCGCATCGGGGCTGGGCACCAGGAACTGCCCCCCGGCTTCCGTCAGCGTGCCGCGGGTGATCTCCTCGTGCAACTTGGTGAGCTCGCGGCAGACGGCCGCCCGAGCGTCGGGCAGCACAGCGGCCAGCACAGCGAGGCTGCGTGCCAGGCGCGGCCCGGTTTCGAAGGCCACCACGATACCCCCACAACGGCGCCAGCCCTGCAGGGCCGCCTCGAGCTCACGCGCTTGGCGTGGCAAGTAACCGACGAAGCGAAAGCCCTCGCCCTCGTAGCCGGCCGCGACCAGCGCCGTGAGTACAGCCGACGGCCCCGGCAGCACGGTCAGATCCAGACGCTCGCGCGCCGCGCTCGCCACCAGCCGCGTCCCCCGGATCCGACACACCCGGCATGCCGGCGTCGCTCACCAGGGCCACGTCTCGGCCGTCGCGTAACCACGCAGAACCTCTCGGTCTTCTGCGCCTCGTTGTGTTTGAACAGGCTCGTCAGAGGCGTATGGATGTCGAAGTGGCTCGAGCAGCTTGCGCGTGAGACGGGTGTCTTCGGCGGCCACCAATTCCACGGCACGCAGCGTGTCGAGCACCCGGGCGCTCGCGTCTGGCCCAGGTTCCCGATGGGCGTGGCGCACGCGTAGAGCATGCCGCACCTCCCTAGAGGAACCGCTCGATGAAGACGACGTCCGCGAACCGCGCGCCAGCCGCGCCTGCCGACGCGCCGTCCCTACAAGCGCAAACCCCCAGGCTCAGGGTTGGTGAGCAAGTGATCCCGGTTGTGGGCGCCGCACCTCGGTGAAGACCTTCACGAAGCCCAGCTCCACGTTAGGCAAACGATTCCTGGGCGAGGCGCCCGCCGATGCCTCGCCGGCGGTACCGCTCGGTCACGTGGGTCCCATGGTGGCCACGTGGCCGCGCGTGTGCGCGGCGAGGCCGGCCCATGGTTCCAGTGACTGGAAGGCCACTATCCCCTGGTCCGGCATCTCGGCAACGTGGATGAAAGCCCGCCCGGGCAGGGCAGCGATGTACGCCCGTTCGGCGGTGTCGCTGAATC
>CAWKEZ010000088.1:0-6355 GCA_963848545.1 uncultured Thermoleophilia bacterium | reverse complement strand
TGCAAGACGAAACCGGCGGCTTCGACGCCTTCATCCCTCTCTCGTTCCAGCCGGCCAACACCGGCCTTAGCGAGCTGCCGGGACCCACGGGTATCGACGATCTCCGCGTACTGGCCGTGGGGCGCTTGGTGCTCGACAATTTCCGCCACGTCAAGGCGTTCTGGATCAACGTCGGTCTCAAGCTCGCCCAGGTGTCGTTGGCGTTCGGCGTTGACGACCTCGACGGCACGGTGGTGGAGGAGAAGATCAGCCACGCGGCCGGCGTAGATACGGCACAGGAGCTCAGCAGGGCGGAGCTGGTACGTGTGATCCGCGCCGCCGGCCGCGTGCCGGTTGAGCGCGACACGCTCTACCACGTGGTGCGGCGCTACGATGGCCCCGACGAGCGCGCCTGAGGAGGGCGCCGGCGCGCCCGTGCGCGTCGGGCGCATCGAATTCGTCAACTGCTTTCCTCTCTACGACCACTTCGCCGCCGAGCTGGCCGCCCGCGGTGCCCGCGCCACCCTCGTGGAGGGGCACCCGGCGGCGCTCAACCGGCTCCTGGTGGAGGGCGGCATCGATGTGACCCTGCCTTCGTCCATCGCGTTTGCGCGGCACGTCGCCGCCCTCGAACTGGTGCCTCAAGTGAGCATCAGCTCATTGGGGGCCGTCGACTCGGTGCAGTTCTTCACTCGCGTGCCCCTCGAGTCTGTGCGCCGCGTCGCGCTCACCGAGAAGAGTGCCACCTCCGTGTGCCTGCTGCGCGTGCTCTGCCGCGAGTGGGGCATTGAGCCCGAGTTCGCACCACGGCGCGGTTCGCTCGCCGAGGTGCTCAAAGACCACGACGGGCTGCTGCTCATCGGCGACGAAGCCCTCCACGTGCTGCGCGCCGGCTTCTTCCCCTACAACTACGACCTCGGCGAGGAGTGGCGCAAGGCCACCGGCCTGCCCATGGTGTTCGCGGTGTGCGCCGCGCGCCGCGACTTCGTCGCGGCGCGCCCGCTGGCCGCCGCGGCCGTGGGCGCCGCCCTGTTGGCCAGCCGCGACCGCTGCGCCGCGCGGCCGGAGCGGACCGCCGCCGAGGCGGCCCTCATCTACGACTTCAGTCAGGCCTACCTCATGGAGTACTTCGACAAGCTCAAGTTCGGCTTTGCCCCGCAGTACCGCGCCGGTCTGCAGGAGTTCTACCGGCGTGCGGCGGCCATCGGCGAGCTCGAGAGCGTGCCCGATGTGGGCGCGGCAAGCTGAGGGTGAGGCCTCGGGTGCCGCGCACCAGCATCGTGTTTCGCCGGCCCACGATTGCCGACGGCGCGTGAGCGGCCGCGCCATCACGCCGCCCACGCCGACGCACAGCGTCCGCCTCGACGACGACGAGGCCGTCGCCCTGCTGGAGGGCGGCGACCTGCTGGCGCTCGGCGCCCGCGCCGCCGCCATGTGCCGTCGTCTGCACCCCGGCGACGAGGCTACGTTCATCGTCGACCGCAACATCAACTACACGAACTACTGCCTAAGCGGCTGCCGCTTCTGCGCCTTCTACAAGAAGCCCGGCAGTGGCGAGGGCTATCTCCTTGGCGAGGCCGATATACATCGCAAGATCGAGGAGACCCTGGCGCTGGGCGGTACCGCCATCATGATGCAGGGTGGCCTGCACCCCGACCTCGACATCTGCTGGTTCGAGAAGGTCTTCGGCGGCATCAAGCAGCGCTACCCCATTCACATCCATTCGCTCTCGCCGCCCGAGGTAGCGCACATTGCGAGGAGGAGCGATCTAACCCTCGACCAGACCCTTAGACGATTGCATGCCGCCGGCCTGGACTCGCTCCCCGGCGGTGGCGCCGAGGTGCTGGTCGATCGCGTACGCTCGGCCATCAGCCCACACAAGATCCCCACCAACACCTGGCTCGAGGTGATGCGTGTTGCTCACGGCCTGGGCATGAAGACCACCGCCACCATGATGTTCGGCTCGCTCGAGACGCCGCGCGAGCGCGTGGAGCACCTGCGACGCATCCGCGACTTGCAGGATGAAACCGGAGGCTTCACGGCCTTCATCCCCTGGACGTTCCAGGCCGGCAACACGGACTTGCTGACAGGCCATACGCCCGCCACCGGCGTCGACTACTTGCGGCTGCTGGCCGTGAGCCGTATCTACCTCGATAACGTCGCCAACATCCAGGCCTCGTGGGTAACGCAAGGGCTCAAGATGGGGCAGGTGGCGCTCGCCTTCGGCGCCAATGACATGGGATCTACGATGATCGAGGAGAACGTGGTGGCGGCGGCCGGCGTGCGGAACCAGTGCGACGTGGCCGAGATGGTGCGCCTTATCCGCGCCGCCGGCTATACCCCGGTGCAGCGCGACACCCTGTACGGCGAGGTGCGGCGGTATTAGGCACCGCAGGGCGAGCCAACCCGACGCATCCGGGTTGGGGCATCGCACTGACGGGCCGGCGCGGCGCCGAGGCGGCGCGCACTGAACCGCCGGCCGTGGGCTCGCCCACGCTGGCGGTGGGCTCGCGCCCTTCAGCGCGGCCTTTGGCGGCGGCCGGGCCTGGCGGCTAGGCCGGCACCCAGGCCGTCCTCTACGGCTTAGAAGTTATACAAACGGGCGTAGTGGAAACCCTGCATATATCCACTTCGGCGGAGCCGGTGGGTTTCGTCGTAGTGTGGACGTTGTTCGTGGTCGAGGGGTGACCGGGCCAGCGCTTTGTCGGAGCCGCGGTCCTCCGGCAGAGAGAGAGGGACCATGGAAGGTTCGTCGGCCACCGTGCCCTTGCCGCACGAGGACAAGCCGCCCGTACCGGGAGTGGTCGCCGAAGCGAAAGCAGAGAAAGGGCTCAAGGGCAACGCCGTTGGTATGCTGAGCAGCGTCGTCATCGGGGTAGCGTCGACGGCGCCCGCGTATAGCTTGGCGGTTACGCTGGGCTTGGTAGTGCTGGTCGCCGGCGTAGGTCTCAAGAGCCCGGCCATCATGATCGTGTCGTTCTTTCCCATGATCCTGATCGCCAGTTCCTACTATTACCTGAACAAGGTAGATCCCGATTGCGGCACCACCTTCAGCTGGGTGACGCGCTCCATGGGGCCGCGCACCGGCTGGGTCACGGGCTGGGTGATGGTAGCCGCCGACATCATCGTGATGGCCAGCTTGGCGCAGATCACCGGTACCTACTTCTTCCTGCTCTTCGGGCTCCACAGCCTCGCCAACTCGCTGTTCTGGGTGACCAGCGTAGGCGTCGCGTTTCTGGTGATCATGTCGGTGGTCACAGCCATCGGCATCGAGGTGAGCGCTCGTCTGCAGTGGTTCCTGCTGGGCTTCGAGTACCTCATGCTGGTGATCTTCAGCGTCGTCGCGCTCGTGAAGGTGTACGCCTCGCATCCGGCGGGTGCGGTGCGCCCGTCGCTTTCGTGGTTTGTGCCCAACATGAATCTCGGGTCACTGGCCGGCGGCGTGCTGCTGGCGCTGTTCATCTACTGGGGCTGGGACACCGCCGTGTCGGTGAACGAAGAGACCGAGCGTAAGTCCATCGTCCCCGGCATCGCCGCCGTCCTGAGTACTCTGGCGCTGGTGTTCATCTATGTGCTGGCCACGACCGCCGCGCAGTCATTCCACGGCCCCGCCTATTTGGGCAAGAACTCCGCCGACGTGCTGAGCCCGCTGGGATCGGCGGTGCTGGGCGGCACCTTCAGCAAGCTGCTCATCGCCGTGGTGCTCACCTCGGCCACGGCAAGCACGTTGACCACGATTCTGCCGGGAGCCCGTACCACACTGTCCATGGCCTCGCACGGGGCCATCCCCAAGATCTGGGCGCGCGTGAGCCCGCGCTTCCAGACGCCGGTCTGGGGCACCGCGATCTACGGCGTGCTCTCGATCGTGTGGTACGTGGGGCTCACGCTCCTCAGCCAGAACGTGCTGGCCGACAGCATCGCTGCGCTGGGCCTGACGATCGCCTTCTACTACGGCATCAACGGGTTCGCGGTGCCGCTGTTCTATCAGACATCACGTGCTGCAGAGCTTCAAGAAGTTCATCTTCCTGGCGCTCTTCCCGCTGCTCGGCGGCCTCTCCATGGCGTGGATCTTCATAGCCTCGCTGGACTACTTGTGGTACCCGGCCAACTCCTCCTCGGGTACCTCCTGGTTCGGCGTCGGCCCGCCGTTCGTCCTGGGGTGGGTTTCATCGTCGCCGGCGTGGTCGTGATGTTCTTGGCGGCGGCCTTCGTGAAGCGCTCCAAGCCGTTCTTCAGCCGCACCATGGAGACGGTAGACACCATGAAGCCGTACATCGACCCGCCGGACGTGGTGCAAGCCCAACAGGCGCGCGAGGCGGCAAATATCTCCAGGGCTGTCTGACGACCCACGACGAGTCGGCAACGGCGGGGCGGGCGCTAGCGAGCGCCCGCCCCGCTCGGCCCACGAACGCCCCGGACGCACATCCCTGTCGGGAGAGGCTCTTACTCCACCTCCAGGGGTGGATCGGCTGCGGTCGGGCCGCGCCTCTCGCCGTTCGCGCCCTGCTGGCCGGCCCCAGGCGTGGCTGGCGCGGCGGCGTTGAGCCGGTTGAGGGCGCGGCCCAAGATAGGCGCGGCCACGGCCATGCCGGCGAGGCCCAGCAGCCCGCTGATGGTAAGCACTTTGCCCGAGACCACACCGTAGAGGAGTGGCGCGGTCAGCGAGCCCAGCAGGCCGGCGAGCTGCGCGGAAGAGCTCTCCACGCCGGTGATGGCGCCCACCCAGCGTGGCGGGCTGACCTGCACCAGCAGCGCCTGTTTGGCCGGGTACGAGCAGGCGACCGCCAACCCTTCGAAGACGTTGACGACTATGAAGAGCGTGAGGTTGTGCGAGACCCCGTAGTAGATCCAGGCGACCTCCGATAGCGCGTAGCCGACCACGAACAGCCAGAAGCGGCTGTAGCGGTCGGCGAGCATGCCCCCCACGAAGCTCAGCAACATGGGCACGCTGAATGCCACCCAGGTGAGGCCGATGAAGGTGAGCGACGCACCCAGATGCTGCAACCACAGGCTCCAGATCACTTCGAAGGCGCCCAGCGCGTAGTTGTTGGTGAAGGCGATGATGAGCAGAGCGACCACGGCCGGGCTCAAGATGACGCGCCATGTAGGGCGGCCGCCCTTGCCGCCCGCGCGCGCCGCGCGGTCGCGGCGGCGCAGCGCGCGCCGCGCCGCGTAAGCCGCGGGCTCACGCACGAAGGCGATCACCGAGACCAGGGCGAGAGCGGCGAGCACGGCGCCGAAGTAGAAGATCGCATAGAAGCCGGCGAGGCCGCCGCCGGCCAGGTGGTACAGGGGCGCGGCCATGGCCGGCCCGAACACGAGCCCGCCAAACTGCGCCGTGGTGAGAAAGCCGTATGCCTTGCTGCGGTTGGCCTCAGTGGTGATGTCGGCCACGAACGCCAAGGCGGCTGGCCCGAAGGCGGCCGTGCCGACGCCCTCGAGTAGGCGAAAGAGTATGAACCAGTGCGGATCGGTGGTAGTGGTGAACAGGAGCAGGGCCACTGTGTACAGCGCCGCGCCGGCCGTCATCACCCGTTTGCGGCCGACGATGTCGCTGAGCCAGCCGAGCGGCGACGAGAAGAGCAGCGTGCCCGCATAGAACATGCTGGTGACCACGCCGATCATGAGCAGCGAGCTGTGGGCCTGCGTCTTCAGGAAGATCGGCAGATACGGGATGATGACGCCGAAACCCGTCCACGCGACGAAGCTGCCGGCCGCGACGATGCCGAGCTGCAGCCAACTTGTGCGGCCGGCGGCGGGGAGCGCGGGAGTCTGTGGGTTGTGCGAAAGGGTCATCGATTCCTTCTTCTGCGCAGCGCTGGCGCACGGCCACTCGGCGTGGGGATCATGAGGTCTGCCCCAGACCTCGTCACCCGCTAACGCGGCGGGCAAACCATGCCGACGGGCATCGCATAAGGCTATCATTCCCGGCGCGAGGGCGCAGCTGGTGCCGCGCACCGACGCATGCCGCTCACGGGACATCCGCAGTAGCACTACCATTCGCTCACAGTAGGGGAGTAGAAAGATTCGCCCGATATGTCCTCTACTGACGAGACGGACGATGAGCGATGAGGCGGAGCGCGGCCAGCCGCGGCGACCCGGACCCGCGCGGCCGGTCGGCCGGGACGGTGTGATACCCCGCCTGGGCAGGCGTTTGGCGTCGGCGCTTGGTCTGGTGCTGGCGGTCCTTGCCCTGCTGCTGGCGGCCTACGTGGCGGCGCCGGCGCGGGGCGACACTGGTGCCACCCCCGTGACCCGAGCCCTGGACTACCTGCACGCGACCCAAGTGAGCGGTGGTGGCTTCGGCCAGGGCGCTGAGGCGAGCGAACTGACCCCGTGGGTCGTGCTGGCCGTGGTCGCGGCACAAGAAGACCCG
>CAWKEZ010000087.1:0-18325 GCA_963848545.1 uncultured Thermoleophilia bacterium | reverse complement strand
GCCAACCAGCGCCTGCTGGACAGTCGCCTGGAGATGCTGGAGGGCTAGGGCCGGCGCCGCACCCGGACGACGCACGACGGCAGGAAGCTGCGCTTACCCGCAACGTCAGACCCGCACGAGCCAGCTCTCGAAGTCGGGATGCGCGGCGTTCTTACTGAAGCGCGCGATGCGGTCCTTGCCATAACGGAGGAAGTCGAACTCGAGGGTGGAGACCTTGCACTGGATCATCGCCCAGCTGCTCCACCACAGGTCGACGACCAGCTTGTAGAGCATCATGCGGGCGAAGCGGTGCTCGTCCATGCCGCCGCAGTAGGCGGTGAGGACGAACTCCTCTTCGGCGGCCGACAGCGGATGCTCGACGCAGAAGTCGCCGAGGTCGAAGCAGGGGTTGTTCATGCCGCCATACTCCCAGTCGATTACCCACATGCGGCCTTGGGGCGTGAGAATAAAGTTCTCGGAGAGCAGGTTGTTGTGGCAGGCGACGGGCACCGGCTCATCGCGCTGCACGGCCTTCTCGATGCGCTGCCCGACCCAGAGCATCCACTCGGTCTCGGACGGGTGCGGGGCGTCGACCTCGGCCGCCATGCGGGTGTAGTCGCGGATCATGTCGAAGACGCGGATCTCGTTGTCGAAGACGGCCTGGTCGTGGGAAGTCCTCACCGCCTCGACGATGAGACGCAGGCGGTCGGGCTGGTCGGCGATCGTCTGGGGTGCATGGTCTCGCCCTTGATGAAAGGCACGACGGTGCAGTAGCCGGGCTGAATGACGCGGAGCACGGGAGGGGTCACACCTGCCGCCGCCGCCGCCAGGCGGTTGCGATACTCGCCCTCGCGGTCGATGAACCTCTCGCTGCCCTCGCCCGGGATGCGCAGCACGAACTTGCCCCCGCCGCGGCTGCCCGGCTCGCCGTCGACCGTGATGAGGTAGTTGCGGTTAGTGACGGCTCCGCCCAGCACCTCGTAGCGCACCTCGTGATCGCGCCACTCGTCGATCTGTGCGATCACCTGGTCGGGTGTCATGTCGCTCATGTTCGTGGTCCCCTCGTCGCTGGATCGTGCCTCACTTCATTGTGCCGGCTCGGGTGGACTTCACGATACGACCCCCGTGCTGCCGCCGCGCCCAGCAACCCCTCCGCAACTGCGACCTGCGCTACGCACCGGCGACGCTCATCCCGTGGAGCTTGAGAACTCGCCCTTAGACTGCGCCACGAGCACGATGGCCAAGACGAAATCCACACCCGCGCGTGCTTGGGCAACATCTGGAGGATCCATCATAAGGTCGCGGAAGGTGGCTATGCCGAGACGCTGGGTGGTCGCGAGCGGCCCCACCTCGACCACAGCCATGCAGCGAAGCCGAGCGCGACGATCGCGAAGCACAGCAGGATCAACTCGACCGGCGCGGATGTGCTTGTGTGGAGTACCACCCGGCTGGCGCCGGGTGGTACGAAGAAGGCCGGTGGTGGCCAGGAAAGGTGGAGTTCGTGCTGCTCTGGACGCGGCGACCGACACCCTGGGCTGCCCGGTCAGGAGCAGCAGCGCTGCAACGATCAGTGCGATCGCTGGGAAGGCGGCGAACGCCACGAGGAACGAGCGGCCTGCGGCGGGCGTTTCCTCTGCTGGGCGCTGCGGGGATGATCCCTCGCTCGCCAGCCCAGGAGGCAGCGAACGTACGCGGATCAACGGCACTGCTTCCAAGGAACTCCTCGCGCCCGAGACGCCCGCGGCCTTGGCTTCTCTTAAGTCGGAGGCCAGCTCTGCCGCCATCTCCTCGGCAAGCGAATCAAGTACACCGAGGCGCCTCCACTCCAGGCGGCACTGCTCGACGAAATCAGTCATGAAGCACCTCGACCTTGACTGGAGCGAGCACCGCATCGACGGCATCGCGGGCAGCTCGCCATTCGGACACCCCCATTGCCAGTGCCAGCCGGCCCGCGCTTGAGGGCCGGTAGTACTTCCGCATGGGCCCTGCGTTACCCGCGGCCCGGTAGGTCTCGACCAGACCATCGCGCTCCAGACGTCCGAGCAAGGGATAGATGGAGCCCTCGCCGACGGTCGCAAGGCCGCGGTCGCGCAGCCGTTTGGTCATCTCGTAGCCGTATGCCGGCCCCTCGTTCATCACTGCCAGCAGGCAAAGGTCGAGCACACCGCGGAGGAGCTCCGTTCGTCGCTGAGAGTCAACTGCCATGTGGCGCATGGTAGCACTCATACCCTTGCCTCGTAAAGGATTTGAGCGGCTCACCGATAGCTGCAGCAGGCCCGAGACGCCGAGGCGCCTCGCGCCGGTTTGCCATGAGGAACCCGGCAACAAGACTTGGCCTCTCGGTCGCGATCACCCTGGTGCTGATCGGGCTCGCGGCTTGCCTTGCGCCGGCCGCACAGGCCCAGACCTATCGCGACGTGCCCAAGAGCTTCTGGGACCGGGCGCAATCAACTGGGTGACAAACCAGGGCCCCGCCGGCGCCAAGCTCCTCGACGACTACGCCGGCCAGGTCTTCGAACCCTCTCAGGCGATCACGAGACAGCAGCTCGCCGCCGCCCTGGTCACGGCCTCGGGCCACCTCGGCGATACCGTCGCCGCACCGCTCCCGCTCGCCGACCTGGCGGCCACCAGCCCTTACTTCCACGCCGTGCAAGTGGCCATCGCCCTGCGCCTCTTGGCGCCCTCACACGGCGACTTCTATCCCAACGGCCTCGTGGCCGAGCGGCAGGCCGATCGCGCCCTGGTGCGCATGATCCGCCTGATGAACCCCGACGCCGACTGGAGCATGCTGGGCGCCCTGCAGCCGAGCCGCTGGGAGCCAGTCCGGGTGGAAGACGAACGCTCCCTGTGCGGCTGCCCTGGGAGGTGGCGGCGCGCATTCTGGGGCTTGCGTTACAACCACCTCTCAGCGCCTGCTTCGAGGTCTCGCCCACGCAGGACATCGACCGGGCCGATGTCGCCTACATGCTCAAGGTAGCGCTCACGTTGCCCTCCTGGCGCCTCGCCGAGCTTTCCTCATCCTCCACCGAGTCACGCTGCCCACGCTGAGCGTGCGCCAGCGGCAGATCATCGCCTTTGCCCTGCAGTACGTGGGCTATCCCTACATCTGGGGTGGGGAGTACCCGACCCCAGATTCGCCCTACGGCGTGCAGGCCCACGGCGGCTTTGACTGCTCGGGCTTCGTCTGGTGGGTCCTGAAGATGAACTTCGGCTACCCGATCCCGACAGCGAGCGCACCGGCGGCTGCGATGGCGGCGAAGGCCAAGCCGCGCATCAGGCGCTCGCCCCCGGCGACATCATCTTCTTCGGCCCCAAAAAGGCCCAGTCCAGCCCGGCTTCGGTCTTTCACACGGCCATCTACCTGGGCAACGGTGGTTCATCGAGTCGTCCAACGGCTTCGACGGTGTCACCCTGGCCAACCTTGACTGGCCGAGCCTGGACTTCGAGGACTTCGCCGGGCGCGCCCGCCTAGCCTGGCCCAGCTTGGCCCCGGCCGCGGCGAAGAACCCTGGCACTCCTCCTGAACCGGGTGCGCCGGAATACGAAGACCGGCCCTGACGGCCCTCGATCGTTCCTCCTGCGGCTTGCTCCACAGCACCTTGAAGCCCTTGGCGTTGCTCTTGCCGGCGGCCGTCCTGACCGTGACGGTCGTGCGGCCGGCGCCCAGCGCGGGCACCACCTCGATCTTCGTGGCGCTCCAGAGGACGTACCTCATGGCCGCCTTGCTGCCGAAGAAGACCCTGGCCCCACCACGGCTTGCGCCGAATCCGGAGCCGGTGATCGTCAGCGTCGCGCCCACCGCTCCGCGGCTTGGCCTGAGCGCACCGATCCTGGGGCTCGGGAGCGGCGAGAAACGCGCCAGGCGTGGCCATTGCGGCTGGCCGCCGATGGCTGCGAAGGCGCCGCCGGCGTAGAGGGTCCGGCCGGCGAAGGCGAGGGCGTCGACCGCGTCGCTGGCTTCGGGGTTCCAGGCCGTGGCGGTGGCGTGACTGGCGGGCAGGGCGGCGATCCGAAGGCGGCTGCTGCCGCCGATCGTAGTGAAAGCGCCGCCGGCGTAGATCGTCTCGCCCGAGACGGCCAGGGCGTCGACTTCGCCGTTGGCCTCGGGATCCCAGGGGGTGGCCGCTCCGCTGCCGGCGTCGAGGGCGGCGATGCGCTCGCGCGTCTGGCCACCCACGTTCGTGAACAGCCCGCCGGCGTAGATCGTCTCGCCCGAGACGGCCAGGGCGTCGACCTTGCCGCCGGTCGCCTCCGGATCCCAGGCGGTGGCGGCTCCGCTGCCGGCGTCCGAGGCGGCGATGCCGTGGCGCGTCTGGCCGCCGATCGTGGCAACTGCCCGCCGGCGTAGACGGTCGAGCCCGCGACGGCCAGGGCGAAGACCTCGCCGTCGGCGTTCGGGTTCCAGGCCGTGGCGGCGCCGCTTGTCGCACTCAGGGCGGCGATGCGGTCGCGCGTCCGGCCGCCGATGGTGGAGAAAAGGCCGCCCGCGTACACCGTCGAGCCTGAGACGGCCAGAGCGTGGACGTGGTTGCCGGCGTTGGGGTTCGAGGCCGTGGCGGCGCCGCTGCTCGCGACGAGGGCGGCGATGTTGTTGCGCACCAGGCCGCCGATCGAGCTGAACTCACCGCCGGCGTAGACGATCGAATCCGTCACGGCAAGGGCGTCGACGTTGCCGTTCGCGTCGGCGTCAAAGGCGGGATCGACCGTGGGCTCGTCCGCCAGGATGTGGGCGATGTCATTGCGCGTGACGCCGCCGATCGAGGCGCAGTCGCCGCCCACGTACACGGTCGAGCCCGAGGCGGCGAGCGCGTCGCAGTCGGCGCTGGCGCCGGGGTTCCAGGCCGTGGCGGCGCCGCTGCCGGCGCTCAGGGCGGCGAGTTCGTGCGGGTCCTCGCCGCCGATCGAGGTGAAGAGGCCCGCCGGCGTAGACGGTCGACCCGAGACGGCAGGGCCAGACCGGAGATCCGTCGGAACTGCCGCCGCCTGCGTTCGGGTCCCAGGCGGTCGCGCGGCCGCTGGTGGCGGACAGAGCGGCGATACCGTTGCGCGTTCTGCCGCCGATGAGGTCAACCGGCCGCCAGCGTAGACGGTAGAGCCCGAGACCCGCAGGGCGAGGACGTAGGCGTTGCCGTCGGGCGCGTTGCCGGCGTCACGGCCGTCGCCGCGCCGCTACCGACGTCAGGGCGGCGACAGAGTAGCGGGTCTGGCCGCCCAGTCGAGGTGAACCAGCCGCCGGCGTAGACGGTCGACCGAGACGGCGAGGGCGTCGACCTCGTTGTTGGCTTTGGGATCGAAGGCGGTGACGGCGCGCCCCGGCACTCAGGGCGGCGAGGCGGTGGCGGATCTTGCCGTCGACGGTCGTGAACAGGCCACCGGCGAAGATCGTCTGACCCGAGACGGCGAGGGCGAACACATGACCGTTCACGTTGGGCCGCCAGGCGGTGGGGGCGCCGCTGCCGGTACGCAGCGCCGCGAGGTAGCCGCGCCGCTGCCCGTGGATGTAGGTGAAATTGCCGCCCACGTAGAGCGTCGAGCCTACGCGGGCCAGGGCGAAGACGACGTTGTTGGCGTCGGGGTTGAAGGCCCGGTCGACGAGTAGTTGGCAAGGATGTGGGCGAGGTGATTGCACACCAGACCGCCGACCCTGGTGAAGTCGCCGCCGATGTAGTCGCCGCCGGCGCCGTCGGGAAGCGCCACCTCGACGCCCCCCGGCCCCTCGCCCAGCCGGCTCTTCAGCGCGCCGCCGGACGCCTGGAGCATGGCTCCGCCGCCCGTCAGGGGGCCGACGTAGTCGAAGGCCCCGCCGATGTAGACGCTGCCGTCGGGTGCGGGGGCGATTGCGAAGACGTTGCCGTCCGTGACCCAGAGATGCGGGTCGGGCGTGGAGCTCAGTGGCGCCGCGGCACGGGCCACGGCCGGGGCGGCCGCCAGCGCCGCGAACAAGCCGGCGCACACCACACCGAGAACGACCAAGAACCATGCGAAGCGTTTCATCGAACGTCTCCCTCTTCCACGGGCCGCGCCGCTCGCCGTCGAGTCGGCGGTGATCTCTCTCGCATGCTAACGTCTGCGGGCTGATCACGGTACAAGAGCCCAGTTGGCCGCGTGGCCGCCGATCCGAGGCCGCGTAATCAGTCACGACGGGGTAGCTCCACACGCGGCCATGAGGGTACATGATGTCTTCGGTTACGACCGTCCGAACATGGGAATACTATTCTTGCCGACCGAGATTTGGTCTCGACGAGGCCGCCCGCCGAGGTGTGCGAAGCACCGGCTTCGCCAAATGAGCGGGCACCGCGGCCATGCCCACCGCCGGGGCCAGCAACGGATGCGCGTCATGCTCATCGCCGACCAGGCGCCCATCGCATCGCCCAGCGGGATCGTCAACGCAAGGAGAGCGTCATGAGCATGCTCACCAAGACCGCGCCGCCATGGCGCTAGCCTCCGCGCTTAAACCGTAGCCCCTACAACGTCCGAGCATCGCCATCGGCCCGCCGCTTCGCACACTAAAGCAGCGGGCCGGTCGTCGTCTTGGGAATGTAACAGCGAAAGTCCGTATGGGAGGAACCAGCATGAACATCACCGTTATCGGCCGCGGACACGTGGGCGGTGGCCTCGCCCAGCGTTGGGAGAAGGCGGGCCATCGGGTAACGAGGATCGGCCGCGATGGTGGCGATGCCTCCGACGCCGACGCCGTACTCGTGGCCGTGCCCTCCAACCAGATCAGCGAGGCGCTGCGCCAGGTCACGGGCCTGCAGGGCAAGGTCGCCATCGACGCGACCAACGCCTATGGGGGCCGCGATGAACATTCCCCTCGCTGGCCCACGAGGTCAAGTCGATCACCGGCGGTCCGGTGGCCAAGGCCTTCAACGCCAACGCCGCGGCGGCCTACGATCAGATCGATGCGCAGCGGGTGCGACCTGGCAACCTGGTGTCAGGCGATGAGGAGGCGCGCAGGTGGCCGAGCAACTCAGCCGCGACGCCGGCTACGATCCCGTCTTCATCGGCGGCCTCGACAAGGCACGCACGCAGGAGGACTTCCTGTTCGGCATCTACGGTGCCGCCAGTCAGGCCTTTGAAGGTCCCATCTTCTATCGCTTCGCCAGGCCGGGCGATCTCTAGAGGTCGCTATCGGGGGTGGCCATGCCTGCGCTGTCGCCACCGGCGCGCTCTATGCCACGCTGCTGCTCGAGGCCGACTCGCCGGGAAGTCAGCCGCCCTACAAGGTCATCTTGCCCGAGAGCAAGTGGGACGAGGCGCGGCTGCTGGAGGAGTAGCCGGGTACCGGTCGCTGCCTTCCCTTCGCGGGCGGGCACTCCCCGCTGGCGCTCCTGCCGCCACCTTGGGCTGGGCGCCGGCCGCCTGTAGCATGACAAGCATGTCAATGCACGAACCGACACCCGCGGACGCCGCCGCCGCGCAGCGGGTGCTGGCCTGGTCTCTGGCCCGGCTGGCCGATCGCGAGGCCGTCTTGCCACCTGCCGCGCCGGCTGCACTTCCCGAGCTAAGCAAGCAGGGCATCGGTATCGAGGCCGCGATCGAGCTGCTGCTCGGCGTCGTACTGCCCACCGCCGTGCCGCCCGATCACCCGCGCTACCTGGCCTTCATCCCCGGGACTCCGACGGTCGCCTCGGCGATCGCCGACATGGCCCTCCCGGCGGCGATGGTCTACGGCGGCAGCCGCCTGGAGGCCGGCCTGGCCGCCGACGCCGAGGACGCCGTGATCCGCTGGCTGGCCAACGTCGTGGGCTTTCCCGCGGCTCGGGGGGACCTTCGTGAGCGGCGGTTCGATTGCCACCCTGAGCGCCCTGGTCGCCGCCCGCGGCGAACGCTACTTGGCCTCGCCTCGGCAGGTCATCGTCGCCGGTACCTCGGCGCACTCCTTCGGTTGCGGCGGCAGCGGCGCGCGTCATCGGCTGTGATCCTCACGGCACCGCCGGCCGTGGTACGAGACGTCTCACGCCCGAGACGCTCGCCGTTGCCCTCGACGGTCGCGACCCCGACGAGGTGGTGGCCGTCGTCGCCACCGCGGGCCGACGACAACGGCGCCGTCGACGACCTCGCCGGCCTGGCCGCGCCTCTGCACGAGGCGGCACTGGCTGCACGTCGGACGGCGCCTATGGCGGCGGCGCTTTGCTGGGTCCCGGCTCGCCGAGCTGTTGCCGGCATCAAGCGGGCCGACTCCTTCATCGTCGACCCGCACACTGGCTCTATGCCGCCGTTCGACTGTGCCGCCGTGCTCTACCGTGATGCCGCCGCGGCACGTCGTGCCTCACCCAGGAGGCCGAGTACTCGAATGGCTAAGCGAGGGCGGTGGCGACGACCCCGGGGACCCGCCATCCATCTACGCGACGCATCCGGGGCGTGCCCCTCTGGGTCTCACTGCAAGCCTACGGCTGGGACGCCTATGCACAGGCCGTCGACCACTGCTTTGCGATCGCAGCCTACGCCGCCACGCCCGTCGTCAAGCGTCCTTGCCTGGAGCTTGTGCTCGACCCAGCGCTCACCGTCCTGCTCGTGCGCCGCCGCGGCTGGCGGTCGGCCGAACTACGATGCCTGGTCGGCGCAGGCTCTGGAGGCGGCGGCCTCGCCTTTGCCATCCCCACGGCTCGCGCGGCGAGACCGTGCTGCGCCTGTGCTTTCGTCGATCCACTGACGAGCCGCGACGACGTCGATCTCGTGCTCGACGATCTGGGCTGATGACGGCGGGTCAGCGGATATGGCCATACCAGCCGTCCCGGGATTTCTCCGTGAGCGCCCGTTGCCGACATTTCGTCGCCGAGCCGCCGGGGCCACCGGGGCGGCGAGCTGTGCGGCGAGCAATCCGGCACTCGAGTTGGTCACGGGCGGCGCTCCGGCTATCCGGAGCGCCGCCCGTGGAAGTCACGCCCGCATGGTGGGACCGCGTGTCAGTTCACGTCAGGGCAGCATCGCCCCCTTCAGTTGCTTGAACTGCCTCAGCGAGTTCATCGGTGTGGCCGCCGCAGCGGGCGGGTCAGCAACCGGGGTGACGTTGATGAGTATGTTGTCGGTCCCTTCGTTAAGGACCGTGGTCGGCGGCGGACCGCCCACCACCAGGCAGTGCGTGGTGCCGAGGCCGAGGTAGACGTCGGCGACGCTTGCGGTCAGCTTCCTGCAGTCGTTGCCGACGATCTGCCAGCCGCTCACCGGGAAGTAGCTGAGGTCGGGCAGTTGGTCGTCTCCCAGGGCGAAGCCCATGCTGGCGCAGCCGCTCAGGACGTTGTCGTAGCACTTGATGTTCTGCGTGCATTCCTCGGCGATGCCGGCGTAGGCTGGACTAGCGGCGCTCCCCGAGGTCGATTTGGTTGCCGGTGATGGTAGCGGCGAGGCACCCGGCAAACCCGAGAGAAGGGACAGTTGTCCAGAGGAGGAGAGCTGTGCCGTCCCCGCACTTGAGGTCGTTGTCGGTGATGAGGTAGCGCGGTGCCGGGGTGTTGGGCACCGGGGCGCCGAGGTCGTAGCTGGCAGCGAAGCCCTGCTCCAGCAAGACATCGCAGTCGCGGCCGTCCATCCGGTTGCCGGACACAGTGATTTGGGAGTCGCTCGCGTCCCAGCCGTAAAAGCAGACCGCCGACTCGAAGACGTTGCCGCTGACGGTCGGGCTCCCGTGCGTGAGTCCCGAGCAGAAGAGGCCGTTCTCGCCGACTAAGGAGCAGGCCGTGATCGTGACGCTGCCACCCGTCGTCCCCAAGTTGGTCGGAAGGCCGTCTGCGTTGAGTTGCTGGCGGCCTGTGACCGAGATGTCACTGGTGACGTTGAAGCCGTCGAAGTCGCCGCTGCCGTCGTGGAAGGTGACGCGGCTGAAAGTGGCGCTCCTTTCACTCGTGACTTGGAAGACGGTTCCCAAGGCTGTGGTTGGGGTGCCGTAGTCGTTCCAACCCTGCCCCGGGGTGGGGTCGGTGATGGCGGCGGTCATGCCCGAGACGCACACGCTGCCGCCCACGAAACCGTACAGCGAGGGCCAGGGCGCGACCTGGTTGCCGGAGTTGTCGAGCGTGACCGGGCCGAGCGATGCCGCGCTCGGGTCGATGCCCCGCAGGGTGTCGATGAAGGTCACGCCCTGTCCGGCGCCCTTGAAGGTGCCGTTGAAGTTCTGGACGAAGATCGTGTTCGTATAGAAGTGGCCGGCGCTGAGCTGCACGGTGCTGCCCGGGCCGGCCTTGACGGCGGCGTTGAAGGCCGCCTGAATGTTGGCAGTGTCGTTGCCGCCGCTGGGATGGACGTAGAAGGTCTTGGGGCTGGCCAAGGCCGCTGCCGGTACGACCAGCAGCAGGCCGAGCGCGGCAAGGACAAGGACGATGAGCTTTCTCATGGTGCCCTCCGCTAGTGGCGAGAAGGAAGCGACGACGGTGGGCCGGGCTCAAGGCCCGAGCCGCGATGCTGCCGGCGCCTCCCTGCACGATCGCGCCCTCTTGGGCGCGAGCCTGCCTAGGCGCTCAGCGGAGGCGGCCGGCCGACGGAAGCTGCCGTCCAGGAACAGCCCTGGGGGATGAGGGTGCGGCCGGCCAGGGCTTCCGAGCGGCAACCGGTGGTCGGAAGCACGGGGCCGCCGCCCAGCCAGCCGTGGCAGGCGTCGAGCAAGGCGACCACGGTGAGGGAGCCGCCCGACGGCTGCGGGCTCTGGCAGAGACAGCCGCCCTCGTCGCTGGAGATGAACGCCAGGGCCAAGGTCGGCAACAGGAGGAGCGCGACAACGGCGAGCGACAGGCCGAGCAAGCAGGCGAGCGGCGGCCTGCCGGAACGAGCAGCGAAGCGACAGCGGGACAGGGACACAGTCCCCCCTCAAGCCGAGCGACGCAGACCCTACACAACAGAAAGACCGGTCCACAGGGCCGGTCTCACCAGTGACTCCTCGTCAGCCCACGGTGACCGCGCTGCTGCGGCTGACGGATCGCCGTCTCCCCCCAGGGCACCCTTCCGAACGCCTGCGCATGGTGCCTATGAGCGTCCTACATCCGCACTCGTAGCCTGTCAATAGAACGGCGTTCGTATGGTCGCCACGGGACGCGCAGAAGCGTGGGAGCGTAGTATGACGTTGTCGTGGCGGAGATTAGACGATGACTCGGATTCCGCACGCCGCCAGGGTTGAGGCGGGCATCCTCGCGTCTCAGAAGCGTAGAGGAAGAGCTTGGCCTCGCTGGCTGGGCGTGAGCCTGTCTCTGCTCTTGGCCCTCAGCATCGCTCTGGTCGCTGCCCTGGGAGTGGCGGTCCTCTACTCGGCGCGTGGCACGCCCGCCTTGGCCAGCCTGCTGCGCGGCGTGCCTGCCCAGACGACCGTGATCTATGACAGCGCCGGCAAGCCCATCGCCGATCTGCACGGCTCAGTCAATCGAGTCATTGTGCCAAGCTCGCGACTGCCGCTGTCTTTGAAGCAGGCCACCGTGGCCGTCGAGGACAAGCGCTTCTACTCGGACTTTCACGGCATCGACGTGACGGGAGTGGCCAGGGCGGCGCTCGCCGACCTCCTGGCTGGCCGTGCCCTGCAGGGTGCCAGCACGATCACCGAGCAGTATGTCAAGAACGCCTACCTCGGTGGCAACGACGACAGTCTCACGCTCAAGCTGCACGAGGCGATCCTGGCCTGGGAGCTCACGGACCGCTGGTCGAGGGACCGCATCTTGACGGCCTACCTGAATACCGTCTACTACGGCGACGGGGCCTACGGGGTGGAGGCGGCGGCCGAGACCTACTTCCACAGAAGCGTCTCACGGCTCACGCTGACGCAGTCGGCGCTGCTGGCCGGCCTGCCGCAGGACCCAAGCGGTTACTCGCCGGTCTACGACTCCGCCGACGCCTTGGCGCGGCGCAACGTGGTGCTGCGAGACATGGCCAGCCAGGGCTACATCACCCCGACCCGAGAACGTCGCGCCCTGAAGACCCCCTTGCGCGTGTATCACACCACACCCTCCGGCGTGCTTCCCGCGGCGGCCTACTTCGTCGACTACGTCACGCAGGAGCTGGTGGCGCGGTACGGCGCCCGCGAGGTCTTTGAGGGCGGTCTGCGCGTTTACACGAGCCTGGACTCGGCCTGGCAGAACGACGCTCTCGGCGTCGTCAAGAACACGGTCGCGCCGCTGAACTTCGGCTTCAAGCCTTCAGCCGCCATGGTGGCCGTCGATCCGGCCACCGGCTACATCCGCGCCATGGTAGGCGGCCTCGACTTCGCCAAGCAGCAGTTCAACTTGGCCTCACAGGCGCGGCGCCAGCCGGGCTCGGCCATGAAGCCCTTCGTCTTGGCGGCAGCCGTCGAGAAGGGCATGGATCCCTTTACGACCTACTACTCGTCGCAAAGCCCCGTGGTCATTCCTATGGGAGCCTACGCGGCGCCCTGGGTGGTGCACGGCGACGGCCCGGGCGGACCCGAGACGGTGGCCCAGGCCATGACGATCTCAGATAACGCCGTCTTCGCCCGTCTTTCGGTTGATGTCGGGCCAGAGAACACCGTCACGGTCGCCCACGCCATGGGCATCACGAGCCCGCTTGCGGCCGTGCCCTCGATCACGCTGGGCACCTCGGTCGTCACGCCGCTGGAGATGGCCGACGCCTACGCCACACTGGCCGACGGTGGCATTCACCACGCGCCCCAGGCGGTGGTCAAGGTCGTGGCCGCCGACGGCAAGTTGCTCTGGCGCCCGTCGACCAAGGGCAACCGCGCCATACCGGCAGGCGTCGCCTCGACTGTCACCCAGGTTCTGGAGCTGGTCGCCAGCCGCGGCACAGGCGTCACCACCGCGGCCGCCTTCCCCTACCCGCGTGCCGGCAAGACCGGCACCACCGAGAACAGCTGGGACGTCTGGTATGTCGGTTACACGCCGCAACTCGCGACCAGCGTCTGGATGGGCGACATGAACGCCAATCTGCCCATGAACGGCGCCTTCGGCGAGTACTACTGTGCGCCGATGTGGGCGCAGTTTACGGCGGCGGCGCTGGCCGGCGACGTGCATCCCGGTTTTCCAATCGTGAGTTGGGGCTTCACGCCCTGGCACGGAGCTCACGCTACTGCGTCGCCGCTGCCGAGCCCTTCGAGCTCACCACGCCCCTCGAAGAAGCCGGCTCCCGGGCCGACCGTAACGATGACGGCCGTCCCGCCCACGCCGACGGCGACCCCCACAACCCAACCGACTCCGACGTCGACTCCCACGCCCACGACGTCGCCCAAGCCTTAAGGCGCCGTCCGAGAACCGGATGCCTCCCAGCGCGAGAGAGACGGCTCTCCGACCTCTGACACCGGGCGACGGAGGTCTGCCTCAGTCACCGATCAGTGGTGCCTTGCAGACCCAGGCCCTGTCCGCTAGCTGCTCAAGTAGGAAGTGGGCGGCGTTGTTGCGCGAGAGCCGCAAGGGCCCCTTCTGTCCGACATAACGGGCATTCACGCGACCATTTCCCGGATTGTCGGTAAGGAGGGGCAGGCGCGCTAGCGTCCACTCCAGGTCGGAGGACATGACGGCCTCCCCGACGGCGACGATCGCCTCGTAGGCGACGCGTTGGGTCCTCTTGATGAAGGCGACCATGGCGGCGACCCTGAGATCTCTGCTGTCCTCAGGGACGCTCACGCTAGCTGTCGCTGTGGCAACGAGCCGCCGCACCCCGCTTGCCTGCATGGCGGCGATGATGTTGTGGGTGCCGGTCACGATCGGCGGACTGTCGGCTCTCCTCGTGTTCGGTCCAAGCAGGCTGATCACGGCATCGGCGCCCGTGATCGCCTGGGCGATCGCCGCGCCGTCGGCCAGCTCGCCGGCAACGACCTGCAGTTGCGTGTGAGGGCGCAACTTCTCGGGCGCGCGGGCATAGGCGGTCACCTTGTGACCCTCGGCCAGGGCTTGGTCGACCAAGATGATGCCGGTGGGACCGGTGCCTCCAAAGACCGTCAATCTCATCGGCAGCTTCGCCTCGTGCCGGCGAGTCTGATCATGCCGTCTGAGCCCACATCAGGCCTCCTCCTCGGTGGCCGGCTCAACGGAGAGATGTGGCAGGCGCCGCTCGGCCCAGCTCGGCAGCCACCGGTTGGCCGCGCCGAAGAGGTGCATGGCCGCCGGGACGAGCACGGTGCGCAGGATGAAGGCTTGCTCAGAAAGATCCTCAACTACACGCCGAGCACCGTGCGCACGAGCACGACGGTGGTGCGCCCCGCCAGCCATTCGCGCTCGATCAGGAGGATCTTGGCCAGCACGGTGTCGACGCCCATCGTCTCGCGCACGCGGGCCATCTCCCAGGGAAGGACGTAGTCGCGGATGCGGCGCAGCGCCGTCTCGAGGTCGGGTACGACCTTCTGGGCACCGACGACGAGGATCAGCCGCCCCGCCCCGCTTGCGTACGGCCCAAGCTGACTACCGGTGGCAGAGGCGGCGACCATCAAAGCGTCGGTCGTGATCGCAGCGACGCTGCCGACCATGAAATCCGGGGCGGCGATGAGCTTGCGCATCTCGTGGGCCTGTGTGGCACGGTCCATCTGTAGCAGCGCGCTGCGCAGAAAGCTGTAGCGCCCCGAGTCCTGCAGCTCCGCAAAGATCCCGCTCTCCTCGAGGGTCTTCGACTTGCCGGAGTAGACCTCGGCCCCCTGCGAGATGCGCGCAAGCACCTCGCCACGCGCCTCATCTGCGTCGGCCACAACGAGCGCCTCGATGTCTGCGTTCGCCGAGACGCTGGGCGATCGCGGCGAGCGTCTCAAACGAGGCCGGTTGGGCGAACGATTCGGCCTCAGGCACGCCGTTCTCCCGGGCCGTCGCCTGAGTCGTCGCTCGCAAGGCAGGGTGACTCGCCGGAGCCACCGCGCACGACGAGCAGGAGCTCGCTTAAGGCCTGGCGCTGACCAGCGTCCAAGGCGGCGAAGAGTTCATCTTCGGCCTGCCGCTGGGCGCGCGTCGCCTTGATCAGTCCGGCGCTCGCCGGCGGCCGTCAGCGAAACGATGTGGCGACGCCGGTCGCGGGCATCGCGCCGGCGACTGACGAAGCCGTTCTCCTCCAGGGGGTTGAGGAGTTGTACGAGGGCGCTGGGATCGACGGCCATCGCCTCGTGCAGGTCCGCCTGGCTCATGGCGCCGCGATCGTGCAGCAAAGCGAGCAACTGGAAGCGCCGTGGCGAGAGCTCGACGGCAGCGTGGGCGGCTCGCAGGCGGCGCATCGCCTCCTGTCCGAGCAGGGCGAGCAGCAGGCCGGGGCTGCGTAGCCTCTCCTCGAGGATGCTCCCCGGTGGGCTTTCGGTATCGTTGTGGGCCATGCCCGGGCAGTCTACCCCCCACGATCATATGGGCAACGCAACCATTGCAGGAATCGGCAAGTTGAATGCTGGAGGAAGACGATGACTGCTCAAGGCGACAGCTGGCCCGAACTGCGCTACGAGGACTACAAGGAGACGCGCGACACGCTGCACATGACGACCCAGATCGCCGGCAAGATCCGGCTGGCGCTCACGCCGCCGCTCGCCCAGTGGGCCCACGCCCCGCTGCGCTTGAGCCCGGACGGCCTCACCACGGGGCCGCTCTGGGTCGGTGACGGCACGCTTGGCATCGACCTCGACCTGATCCGCCACGAAGCGCGCTTCGTACGCAGCGACGGGCGCCGCGAGACCGTTGCCCTGGCACAGCCGGTGGCGGACTTCTACCACGCGGTCACGGAGACGCTGCGCGCGCTCGCCGTCGAGGTGTCGATCAACCCCCTGCCCCAGGAGGTGCCCAACCCCGTCTCCTTTGCGACCGACACCATCCATGCCACCTACGATCCCGGGCAGGCCAACCGGCTCTGGCAGGCCCTGATCAGGGTGGGCGCGGTCTACGAGGAGTTCCAAAGTGGCTACTGGGGCAAGCAGTCGGCGGTGAGCTTCTACTGGGGCGGCTTCGACTTGGGCGTGTCGCGCTTCTCGGGCCGCTCGGTCGAGGCGCCGCAGGGGCTGCCCAAGATCATGACCGGCTCGCTTGATGCCGAGAGCTTCAATCTGAGCTTCAGCTTCGGCCGAGACGACATGATGACCGAGCCTGTGGTCAGCGCGCTCGCCTATCCCATGCCCCCCGAGGCTGCCGGCGCGCAGCTGCAGCCCGAGCAGGCGCGCTACGTGGAGATGCCCGGCATGGGCGGCCTGTTCACGCTGCGCTACGAGGACCTGCGAAGCTCAGCCGATCCACGCAAGGCGCTGCTTGAGTTCGCCCGCAGCGCCTACGGAGCGGTCGCTGACCTGGGCGGCTGGGACCGCGGGCAGCTCGAGCGTCGCCCGCCGGATTTGCTTCGCGGGGCGGCTTGACGGCTCGAGTCGCGGCCACCAAGGCGTGCGGCATCGTCTGCACGTCGCAACCTGGACTTCTTGCCGACACAGGCCAAGGTCGCCGCTGTCGTCGACGCCCCGCATTCTACGCGGTCATGCACATGCTCTGCGTTGAGCGCGGGCGAACTAATGTGAAACGCGACCGTCGGTCATCATCGGCGCAACACGGTGAAGCTCGCGCCGCCGTCGTACAGGTCGGAGGGCTGCGCGGCGGTGGGAGCGTTCATGAAGAACTTCGTCCAGTCGAAGGTGCTGGGGGGACGGCCGTTGAAGGCGCATGCGGAGAAGTGTACCGGCTTGAACTGGGCCAACCCCTGGCTGCGCTTCGACGGCGGTTCGACGACGATCTCGGCCGAGAGGCCTCGGCTGCAACATGTTGGTCTGGGTGGTCGTGAACCGCTCGCCCGTCGAGTCGTCGATCAACGTCAGCTTGAAGCGGTGGTCGCCCAGAGCTGTGACGGTCGCCGTCATCTCGTCGCCGGTGTTCACCTCCAGGGCCAAGTACACCGGTGGCTTTGGCAGCATCTCGAAGAAGGCCTTGTGGAAGACGAAGGGAACCCCCTGAGTGCAGAAGGCCTCCGTACCGACCTGCTCGAGGGGGATATCACCTTGGCCGTCGAGGCCGACCCACGTGCTCACCTCCGTGGTTCTCCCATCCTGCGGGATGGAGACATCGGGTTCAGTCCAGGTTGCCGTGACGCTGCGAAAGCCGCCGCCGGTTGCGCCGTAGCCGGCCCAGTCGGGCGCAACGACGGAGCTCCCCTGCCCGGCGGGCGATGAGGGGCTGGGCAGGAGTGACGGCCTGGCCGTCGGCACCCGCACGTGCTTGACGTGGGCGAGATACGCACCGTAGGCAGTCTGTGCGCGTTGTGCCCACGCGGCGGCCGCGAGCAGGTCCCTTCGTCCGGCCCGCACGCTCCTTTTGCCCTTGGCCTCGGCCACGAGGCGCCGCAGGTGGCTGGTGCTGAGGGCGACGCACTCGCTCAACCGCTTGGCGAGCCGCCACTGCGGGCTGCCGCTGTTTGGCGGAGCGATCTTGAGGGCCATCCTCATGTCGGCAGCGGCCGATCGTGTCTGCTCAACCAGCCCTGCCGCCGCGGGGTCCTCGCAGACGGCAACGTCGCGCTCGTAGGCGAGCGCGGTGGGCCTGACGAACCGCGCGATTGCGGAGGTTGGGATGGTCACGGCAGGCGTCGGTGCCGGCTGCATTGTCATGACGGTGTTGCCGCAGCCCGCGACGAGCAGCAGCAACCCGAGTGACACGAGGACCATCCGCATGCTTACCCCCAGCCGATCAGCCGGAGTCTACTGCCAAGAACGGACAACGAAGGTCGCCCCCTCGGACGGCCCTCGTCGGCGAGTCTGGTCGCTGTTAGCCCACGGAACGTCATCGTGGTCGCTGGCCGTGAGCACGCACCCAGCCCGCAGCCAGCGCCTCACCTGCGGCCGTAGCTTCTCGAAGCTCACCTTGTCGTAGGGCAGAGACGAGGTCGGGTGACCGGCTTTCGTCTCGGCGGGGTAGCCGATGGCGACCATCGCCTCAACGGCCATGGCGGGGTCCAGGTCGATGACCTCAGCGATGTACTGCTCGGCGCTACGCTGCTTGTCGTGCTCGCGGAGACGCACCTGCACCCAGCAGCTGCCGAGGCCGAGGTCGTGCGCCTCCAGATGCAAGAGGAGCGTGGCGATCGCGGCATACTCGACCCACACGTCCGAGATCTGCGGATGAGCGCAGACCACGACCACGAGCGCCGCGCCCTCGAGGAAGGCGGAGCCCTGTCGCCTTGGCCTGCGAGAGTTGCGCGATCGTCTCCCTGTCCCTGACCACGACGAACTCCCAGGGAGCCCTGCCCGGCGAGGCGGGCGCTCGCAGCATGGCCTCGATCAACAGGTCGAGCTTCTCTTGCTCGACCGGCCGGTCGGCAAAGGCGCGGATGCTTCTTCGGGAGCGCAGGAGGTCGATGAGCATGTGCGTGCCTCACAGTTCGTGTCGCGGGATGGACCAACTTCGACAGCACGATGATTATGCCATCCCCGCAGATCGCGGAGGGTCAGGTCCTGCAGGCTGAG
>CAWKEZ010000086.1:0-6244 GCA_963848545.1 uncultured Thermoleophilia bacterium | reverse complement strand
GGAACACGTCGGTGGCTGCGTTGCTGTCGCCGGCCACCAGGTTGCTCGCAGCGGAGTCGAAGGCCACCGAACGGCCGTCGGCCGAGATCGAGGGAGATCTGCTATCGTCGTTGCCCGGACCCCGGCCGAGCCGACGCTCACCAGGAAGGTCTTGTGCAGCTTACGGTCGCGCACGAAGACGTCCCTGAATCCATTGCTGTCGCCGGCCACCAGGTTGCTGGCCACGGAGACGAACGCCACGTAGCGACCGTCGGCCGAGATCGAGGGCGTCGAAGCTGTCACCGTTGCCCTGGACCCCGGCCGAGCTGACGCTCACCAGGTAGGTCCTGTGCAGCTTGCGGTCGCGCACGAACACGTCCATGTAGCCGTTGGTGTCGCCGGCCACGAGGTTGCTGGCAGGGGAGTCGAAGACCACGAAACGGCCGTCGGCGGAGACCGAGGGGGCGTTACCGCCGCTGTAGTTGTTGCCCTGGACCCCGGCCGAGCTGACGCTCACCCGCTGGGTCTTCTTGGCTGCGGCGGCCGCCGTGCCGGGCACGAGCAGGGTCGCGATCAGCAGGGACAGCAACAGGACCGGGAGCGTGTGCCATAGGCGCATCTGATTTCCCCTTTCGGCAGGGCGGTCTGCATCCGGGACGAGCCATTGCCTATTCCCCGGCGCAACCATGCAGAGAACCGATGGGCGGTCACGTTCCTTGGCCCGGGCAAGCCGGCAGCGGCCGGCAGTCGGTGCCGGCTGGCAGAGCTGGTCAAGAATCGCCTGGTGCTGCCGATACTGTTGTCGACTATGGCGACGACCACACAGACCCGTTGGCTGCGCGTGCAGCAGGCTGCCGATCTGCTCGGCGTCAGCGCCAGCACGGTGCGGCGCTGGGCCGACTCGGGCAAGCTCGTCGGCCGGCAATCCCCGAGCGGACAGCGTCGCTTCGCCCTTGACGACCTGGAGAGGATCGTGTCGGGGGCAGACGGTCACCCCGGCCCGCAAGTCGGGCCCGGCAGCGACGAACAGCGCTACCGGTTGCTCTTCGAGACCAGCCTCGAGCTCGCCTCCAGCCTGGAGCTGGACGAAGTCCTGCAGTCGGCGGCGCGACGCCTCAGCGCAGCCCTGCAGATCCACGACTGCGACGTCTACCGACTCGAGAGTGACGGGCGTCTGGTCTGCATCGCCTCGACGATCGACGGCGCCTGCGACGCCACCTGGGTAGGCCAGGAGATCTCTTTGGAGGAGTGGCCCTGTAAGCATCTCGCCGTCGAGACGGGCCGCACCGTCACCGTGAGCAGCCTCGACGACCCGCGACTCACCGAGACCGAACGTGAGAACATGCGCGGCTGCGGCCACACAGCTGCGTCTCGCTGCCGCTGATCGCGCGCGATAAGGTCGTCGGTCTGGTTGCCTTCTCGATCACGTCGAGCGGGTCTACACCGCAGAGGAGATCGCCACGCCGAGGCGGTCGCCCAACTCGTCGCCCTGGCGCTCGAGCACGCCCAGCTCTACGAGGAGGTCAAGAACCTCCACCTGGGCAACCTGCGGGCCCTCAGTTCGGCCCTGAGCGCCAAGGACTACTACACCCTCGGTCACGCCAGCCGGGTAGCCGCCTACATGGCCCTGCTCGGCCGCGAGCTGGGCTGGCCGGCCGAGCGCCTGGAAGAGGTCGAGAACGTCGCCTTCCTGCACGACATCGGCAAGATCGGCGTCTCCGACCGTGTCCTGCTCAAGGCTGGGCCGCTGACCTCCGAGGAATGGGAGCTCATCCGCCAGCACCCCGGCATCAGCGCCGAGATCGTGCGACCGCTGTTCGACGAGGCGCTCGTCTCGGGCGTACGCCACCATCACGAACGCTTCGACGGCAACGGTTACCCCGACGGCCTGGCCGGCGACGAGATCCCCCCGCTGGCCCGCGCCATGTGCGTCGTCGACTGCTACGACGCCATGTCCTGCCGAGCGCCCCTACCGGCCGGCACTGAGCTACCGCCAGTGCCTGGCCGAGCTGAAGCGCTGCGCCGGTGTGCAGTTCGATCCGGAGATGGTCACGGCCTTCGTGCGCGTGCTGCCAGCACCTGCGGCGGCGGCGGACGTGCGTCACCAAGCTGGCCCAGCAGGCCGCCCAGCTCGATCGACCCGGCTGCCCACGCCGTGCTGCGCAGCCGCGCCGACGAAGCGCGAGCCGAATACCACGAGATGGTGGCCGCGCTCCGCCGCTTCCGCGACGCCCACCCGCCGCTGCGTTTCGTCACGACGTTCGCGTTGCAGGGCGACCAGTGCATCACCGTCTTAGACACCGGCGACGCCGAAGACGAGATCTCCCACTGCGGTGACCCCTGGCTGGCAGAGGACGAGCTGGCTCGCGTGCTCGCCCAGGAGAGTACGCTGGCCAACGTCCTGAACGCCGACGACTTCGGCGTCTGGGTGTCGGGCATCGCCCCGGTACGTGACGGCAAGGGCTCGATCGTGGCGGCGGTCACCGTTGACGCGCCGGTCGTGGACTCGCGTGCCCGAGACCAGCAGACCGATCGCTCCCACACCCTGGCGGCCATGCTGCAGTCGGCCGCCATCCGCTTCAGCCGGGCCGAGGTCGAGGCCATCACCGACGGTCTCACCGGCCTCTACAACCACCGCTACCTGCACGAGCGTCTCGAGGAGGAGCTCAAGCGCGCCCGGCGGCGCGACAGCGCCCTCACCCTGCTGTTCTGCGACTGCGACCACTTCAAGGTCTACAACGACACCTACGGACACAAGGCCGGTGACGCCGCCCTGGCCCGCATCGCCCGCATCATCGAGGCCTGCAGCCGGCGCACCGATCTGGCCGCCCGCTACGGCGGCGAGGAGTTCGTGCTCGCCCTGATCGACACCGACACCGCCGGTGCGCTGCTCGTCGCCGAGCGCATCCGCACCGAGGTCGAGGCCGCGGGCGCCAAGGGCGGGCAGCCGCTCACCGTCAGCATTGGCGTCGCCGGCTTCCCGCAGAACGCCGCCGCCCGCGACGAGCTTCTCGACAAGGCCGACTGGGCGATGTACGCGGCCAAGGGCGCCGGACGCAACCGCGTGCTGGCCTTCGGCGACGACTGCGTGGCCCGGGAGACCTGGCTCTCGCGACGGGGGCGGTAGGTCGCCGATAGCGTTGGGGCCGGGTCGGTAGGTCGCCGGCACCGTCGCGCCCGGGTCGCTTCCACCCAGGCCGCCGCAACCCGGTTCTTGGGAAAGACCGAGCCGTCGTGCAGCCAAGTGAGCCGTTGCCATCGTTTGACAGCCTGGTAGCCGTCTCGTACCGTGCCTGATGGGCGGAGACGGCGACTCACTCTCCGCAGAATCCTGAGCCTCGTGCATCGCCAGTTGCGTCTGAAAGCCAAAGGAGAGTGTCGTGAAACGCTACCGGATCGCAGTCGGCGTCGTCCTCACCGCGGCGGTGCTCCTCCTCCTTCCCTCGGCGAATGCGCTGGCGGCCGCCAGACCTTCGGTGAGCCTCAAGGCCGCAGCCAAGACCGTCACAGTCGGACAGACACTCTCGCTGAAAGGCACGGTCGGTCATCCCCGGTCCGGCGCCAGGTCGGTGACCATCCTCGAACGGGTGGGCACGAAGTGGCAGAAGCTGGCCACGGCCAAGCTCTCGTCCAAGCACACCTACAAGGTCACGGTGAAACTCACGAAGGTGGGCACCTGGCGTCTCGAGGCGCAGTACAAGGCGGGCAGCACCAAGGTGCACAGCAAGGTCGTCGTGATCACCGTCAACGGCTGGGCATACGTCTCCTGCGGCTTTGCCCACACCATGGCCCTCAAGACCGACGGCACCCTCTGGGCCTGGGGCGACAACGACAACGGTCAGCTCGGTCTGGGCAGCACCGCCGAGAAGAACTCGCCGACCCAGGTCGATCCGGGCAGCACCTGGAAGGCCGTCTCCTGCGGCTATGACTACACCCTGGCCATCAAGAGCAACGGCAGCCTCTGGGCCTGGGGCGACAACGGCGACGGTCAGCTCGGCCTGGGCAGCACCGCCCAGAAGAACAAACCGACCGAAGTCGATCCGGGCAGCACCTGGACGGCCGTGTCGGCCGGCTACGACGACACCCTGGCCATCCAGAGCAACGGCACCCTCTGGGGCTGGGGCGACAACGGCGACGGCGAGCTCGGCCTGAACAACGAAAACGAGACCAACTCCCCAACCCAGGTCGGCAGCCTCGACACCTGGACGGCCGTGTCATCCGGCTATGGGTACACGATGGCCATCCAGAGCAACGCCAGCCTCTGGGGCAGCGGCGACAACCTGCGGGGCGAGCTCGGCCTTGGTGCCAGCGATGGGACCGAGACCTTCACCCACGTCGGCGCGGATACCTGGACGACCGCCGCCGTATCGGGCACCGACTGGTACACCCTGGCGCTCGAGAAGCGACGGCACCCTCTGGGCCTGCGGCCACAACGACGACTACCAGCTCGGCCTGGGCGACACCAACGACAGAAACACCCTCACTCAGGTCGGCACGGACAGCACTTGGCAGACCGTCTCGGCCGGTTACGGCTTCAACCTGGCCGTCACGAGCGACGGCGGCCTCTGGGCCTGGGGCTCCACGACCTCCGGCAATCTCGGCCTGGGCCACATGGACGAAACCGGCACCGCGCCGACCCGGGTCGGCACCGGCAGCGACTGGGCGAACGTCTCCTGCGGCTACCTGCAGACCATGGCCCTCAGAAACGACGGCACGCTGTGGGCCTGCGGCGACAACTTCTGGGGCTCTCTCGGCTTGGGCAACACCACCGATAGGGACACTCTGACCGAGGTCGGCGGAGCCGCCTAGGAAGCTGACCCCGGCTTGGCACAGTCGGGAGGGACTTAGCAGACAGTGGCGGCGATCGAGACTGACGTGACCACCGACATTCGTTACATCGTGCTTTCCGACGTCCACCTTGGCGCCCCCAACAGCATCCTCACGCCGACGGGGGCGGAGGAGGCCAAGGGCGAGCAAGGCCAGGCCGGTGCCGTCATGGGCGGCCTGACCGACTGCCTCGCAACGTTGGTCGCTGGTAACCAAAGCGGCCGCCTGCCGACCCTGGTCGCCTCGGGCGACCTGCTCGACCTCGCGCTCTCGGCGCCCGAGCACACCGTGCCGGTCCTGGGCCGGCTGCTGGTCGGCCTCATGGCGCCGCAGCGGCCGGTCGTCGACCACGAGGCTATCCTCCTACCCGGCAACCACGACCACATCCTCTGGGAGTACACCCGAGAGCACTGGTTCGAGAAGCATCTGTCCGAGGTCATCCAGGGAGATCTCGCGGTGCCGGCGGTGCGCCATCGCATCGGCCCGATGTGGCTCGACGAGCAGCCGCGCTACGAGGCCCCGCTGCTGTCGGAGCTCATGCGCGACACGACGCACCTGCGCGACGTGCGCCTGCGCGTGCTCTACCCCGACCTGGCGCTGGCCTCTCCCGACGGGTGCCGGGTCGTGCTGATCACCCACGGCCACTACATCGAGTCGGTCAGCAAGGTCATGTCGGGGTCCCTGCGGGCCCTGGCGCCGCGGGTGCCCGAGCCGCTCGACGTCGAGACCATGGAGCAGGAGAACTGGCCCTGGCTCGACTTCTTCTTCTCCTCGATGACGCGCTCGGGCAGGGCGGGAGCGCTCGTGGAGAACATCTACGACGTGCTGCAGGACGAGGCGGCCCTTTCTCGCCTGCTCGATGCCGTGGCGCGCAGCATGACGGCCAAGACCGGCCGCCTGCTGGGCACGACGAACGCCTCGGCATCCGCTGGGGCGTGGGGGCACTGGTCGACATGGTCGCCTCGGCGCGTGAGCGGGGCATCACGACGCAGCTTCTGACCGACGACACCCGGGACGGTCTCGGCAAGTACCTCGTCTCGCTGCGTTCGCGCCTGAAGGAACGCGGATGCGCGTCGCCCAACGATGTCACGCTGGTCATCGGTCACGCCCACAGCCTTTCAGTCAGTGGTGGCCCGACGACTCCTGGCCGGGCGGCGGGCTGCGTCTGCGCAACACCGGCGGCTGGGTGGTCGACCACGCTGCGGCCCAGCCTCTGATGGGAGGCGCAGTGGCGCTGGTGAGCGACAAGCTACACGTTGCGCTCGTGCGGCTCTACCAGCAGATCGACGACCCGGAGGACTGGCGCGTCACGGTCGATGCGATCGACAGCGACGGCTCGGGCGCGCCGTTTGCCGCCCATCTGCGCTAGCTCATCGAGGCCGACCCCGACGTCTTCGCCTCGTTTGTGAACACAGCGGCGCGGGCTGTGCGTGACCGG
>CAWKEZ010000085.1:0-4778 GCA_963848545.1 uncultured Thermoleophilia bacterium | reverse complement strand
CTCGGCAGCGACCGCCTCGCAAGCTTCCCCGCGAGGCGCCAGCGCGCTCGCGCGCCTCGGCCACGGCTCCCACCGGCGCCGCCTCTGAGAGGAAGAGCACCGGCACGCGCTGGGCGCTGCCACGGCGGACGCCAGCGGCAGCGCCTGCTGCCAGGCGACCGCGGCCGGCGCGGCGCAGGGCCAGCGCGCCCCCAGGGGGCTTTGCGAGGCGGCCGCTGCTCACGACCGGGATTGACGATTGCGGACGTAGCCGCATTCGTCAAGAACCCGTCTGAGTAGTGGCCTGCCTGCCGAGCGCGAGCGGAACGATAGTGAGCGTCCCCCTGGGGGCGCGCTGGCCCTGTCGCGCGCCGGCCACAGGCACGCCGGGTGCACGCGCGGGCGCCGTCCTTTATGGACTCTTTATGCCAGTGGCGGGCCACGTTCACGGCTCCTTTAGGGCGCCCGGGGTACAATTCTCCTACAACAAATTGCGCCACTCATTGTAGTGTGCCTATGGGAGGCGTTGTCATCCTGTGTCTCGTAGGGGAGATCGTGATCGATGCGGTGATCGTCGTTGTCGCCATCGTGGGACCCTCGATGGCCGTGTGGCTCGTGGTCGCCAGCATCGCCGAGAAAAGCAGGCTCTGCTGCGCTTCTCCAGGCGCACGCCGCCACGCCGGGCGCCACAGACGCGTCGTCCTAGCCGCCGCGGCCGGGCAGCAACCCCAGCACGCAACACGACCGGTCCGGGTGCCGGTTTTCACACTCACACGGCCTCAGCGCGCACGATATACTGACGAACGGCATGGGCGATCTCGCTTACATCATCATTACGCTCGCTTTCCTGGCAGCGGCCATCGCCTATGCCCGCGTGGCACCGCGTCTCTAGGGAACAGACGTGAACTTCGCCTACCTGATCAGCGGCATCGTCGCCGCGGGGTTGCTGGTGTACCTGTTCTACGCGCTCATCCGACCCGAGAAGTTCTGAGCGCGGCCCAGCGGCACATATGACTTGGGGAATCGTACAGATCGTCGTTTACCTCGTGCTGCTGGGGCTCATCGCCAAGCCCCTGGGGACGTATATGGCGAAGGTGTACCGCGGTGAGCGCACGTTCATGTACCCCGTGTTGCGCCCGGCGGAGCGTCTGATCTACCGCCTCTGCGGCGTCGCCGAAGACCACGAGATGGGCTTGTCGCTACTCCGTCTCCTTCCTCGTCTTCAACTTCGCGGTGCTGCTCTTCTTGTACGCGATCCTGCGGCTGCAGGGGCGTCTGCCATGGAACCCCGCCCACGTACACAGCATGAGGCCGTGGGAGGCTTTCAACACCGCGGTGAGCTTCGCCACCAACACCAACTGGCAGGTCTACGTCCCCGAAACCCAGGTCAGCTACCTCACCCAGATGCTCGCCCTGGCCCGCGAGAACTTCGTCTCGGCGGCCGTCGGGCATCGCGGTGGGGGTCGCCTTCATTCGCGGCTTCACGCGCCACTCCGTGCGCGAGCTCGGTAACTTCTGGGTCGACTTCACGCGCAGCTTCCTCTACATCCTCCTGCCCATCTGCGTCGTCGGCGCCCTCGGTGCTCGTCTCTCAGGGTGTCGTGCAGAACCTCAACGGCCCCACGCACGCAGTCACCGTGCAGGGCGTCACGCAGACCATCGCCCAGGGGCCCTTCGCCTCCCAGGAGATCGATCAAGGAGCTGGGCAACAACGGCGGCGGCTCCTACAACGCCAACTCCGCCCACCCGTACGAGAACCCCACGCCGGCTCACAAACTTCATCGAGATGCTGGCCCTGCTCGCCATCCCCGTCGAGCTTCACCTACATGTTCGGGCGCTACGCCGGTAACCAGCGACAAGGCTGGGCCCTGTTCGCCGCCGCCATGGTGCTCGTGATCCTGAGCGTGAGCGTGATGCTACTGGAGCGAGCAGAGGGGCAACCCCAACTTCACCAAGGTCGGTGTTACACAGGCCGCCACGGCCACGCAGTCGGGCGGCAACCAGGAGGGCAAAGAAGTTCGCAACGGCATCGGCGGATCCGTGCTGTTCTCGACGGTCACCACCGTCACGTCGACCGGCGCCGTCGAACAACGCCCACGACAGCCTCACGCCCTGGCTGGCGGCATGGCGATGCTCGATATCGCCCTCGGTGAGATCGTCTTCGGCGGTGTCGGTGCCGGCATGTATGGGCCTGCTCGTCTTCGCCGTGCTGACCGTGTTCATCGCCGGCCTCATGGTCGGGCGGACGCCCGAGTACCTCGGGCAAGAAGATCGAGGGTCGACGAGATGAAGCTCGCCGTGCTCGCCATCACTGTGCTGCTGCGTCGACCGCGCTGGGCTTCGCGGCGCTGGCGCGGTGCTGCCGGCGGGCAAGGACGCGGTGCTCAACCACGGCCCGCACGGCCTCTCCGAGATCCTCTACGCGTACCCTCGTAGGCTGGCAACAACGGCAGCGCCTTCGCCGGCCTCACGGTGAGCGGCAGTTCTGGTCAACTATCGCGCGGCCTCATCGATGATGTTCGGGCGTTTCCTCTTCATCATCCCGTGCCTCGCGCATCGCCGGCTCGCTGGTCGGGAAGAAGGCGCTGCCGCCGTCGAGCGGCACGTTCCCCACCACCGACGGCGCTCTTCGTCGTGCTGCTCGTCGGCGTGATCCTCATCGTCGGCGCCCTCACCTTCTTCCCGGCCTTCGCGCTCGGCCCGATCGTGGAGCACCTCCTCATGAACGCCGGCAAGCTCTTCTGATGACGGACAGCGACCACGGTGACCGAGCACGCAGCCCCCAGCGACGCCACGAGGCCCAGCCAGGCCTCGATGCGCAGCCTGATGCGGCCGGCGATCCTCGCCTCGTTCCGCAAGCTGGACCCGCGCGAGGTGGCCCGTAACCCCGTGATGTTCGTGGTCGAGATCGGCAGCGTCCATCACCTCCTGTCTACCGCGATCGTGGCGGCATCATCCGGGCGGCGCGAACACCGCCTTCGTCGGTGCAGGTGCAGCGCGCTGGCTCTGGTTCACGGTGCTCTTCGCCAACTTCGCCGAGGCCATGGCCGAGGGTCGCGGCAAGGCCCAGGCAGACGCCCTGCGGCGCACCCAAGACCGAGACCCTCGCCAACCGTGCTGACGCGACGGCAGGATCACGCCAGGTCGCGGCGACCGACCTGCGCAAGGGCGACGTGGTCATCGTGTCGGCCGGTGGAGATCATCCCCGGCGACGGCGAGATCATCGAGGGCATCGCCTCGGTCGACGAGTCGGCCATCACCGGCGAGTCGGCGCCGGTGATCCGCGAGAGCCGGCGGCGACCGCAGCGCCGTCACCGGCGGCACCAAGGTGCTCTCCGACCAGATCAAGGTGCGGATCACCGTCCGAGCCCGGGCGAGACCTTCCTCGACCGCATGATCGCCCTGGTCGAGGGCGCCGAGCGGCAGAAGACGCCCAACGAGATCGCCCTGAACATCCTGCTCGCCGGCCTCACGCTCATCTTCCTGATCGTCGATCGTCACCCTGGAGCCGTTCGCCATCTACGCGGCGCCACGCCGTCATCGATGACGGTGCTGATCGCCCTGCTCGTCTGCCTGATCCCCACCACCATCGGCGGTCTGCTTTCCGCCATCGGCATCGCCGGCATGGACCGCCTGGTGCGCCACAACGTGCTCGCCATGAGCGGCCGCGCGGTGGAGGCGGCCGGCGACGTCGACACCCTGCTGCTCGACAAGACCGGCACCATCACCCTGGGCAACCGCCAGGCCACCGAGTTCTTGCCCGTGCCGGGCGTGACCGAGGCGGAGCTCGCCGACGCCGCCCAGCTCGCCTCGCTGGCCGACGAGACGCCCGAGGGCCGATCGATCGTCGTGCTGGCCAAGGAGCTTCGGCATCCGCGGGCGCCACATCGACCCCGAGCACGCCACCTTCATCCCGTTCAGCGCCCAGACCCGCATGAGCGGCATCGACCTGGACGGCACCTCGGTCCGCAAGGGCGCCGGCGAGGCGATCGTGCGCCTGGATCCGCCAGCAGGGCGGCGACGGTGCCGGCCGAGCTCGAGCGGACCGATGCGAGGCCGTCTCCAACGCAGGGCGGCACGCCGCTCGCCGTGGCCGCGACGAGCGCGCCCTGGGCGTGATCCACCTCAAGGACATCGTCAAGGGCGGCATCCGCGAGCGCTTCGACCAGCTGCGCGCCATGGGCATCCGCACCGTCATGATCACCGGCGACAACCCGCTGACCGCGGCGGTGATCGCCAAGGAGGCCGGCGTCGACGACTTCCTCGCCGAGGCCACCCCCGAGGCCAAGATGGAGCTCATCCGCTCCGAGCAGCAGCAGGGCAAGCTGGTGGCCATGACCGGCGACGGCACCAACGACGCCCCGGCCCTGGCGCAGGCCGACGTGGGCGTGGCCATGAACACCGGCACCACGGCCGCCAAAGAGGCCGGCAACATGGTCGACCTCGACTCCAACCCCACCAAGCTCATCGAGATCGTGGAGATCGGCAAGCAGCTGCTGATCACCCGCGGCGCGCTGACCACCTTCAGCATCGCCAACGACGTGGCCAAGTACTTCGCCATCATCCCGGCCATGTTCATGGTGGCCTTCCCGCAGCTGCGACCCGCTCAACGTCATGCACCTGCACTCGCCGCACAGCGCCATCCTCTCGGCGGTCATCTTCAACGCCCTCATCATCGTCGCTGCTGATCCCGCTGGCCCTGCGCGGCGTGAAGTACCGCCCCCTCGGCGCTGCCGCGCTGCTGCGCTTGAACCTGCTGGTCTACGGGCTCGGCGGCGTGATTGCGCCGTTCATCGGCA
>CAWKEZ010000084.1:0-14280 GCA_963848545.1 uncultured Thermoleophilia bacterium | reverse complement strand
TGTTCGGGATTACTACCTGCCGCGCGAAGACCAGGTGCTTCTCGAGGACGTTTCGTCGCTGCTGCCGGGGTTAGTAAACGAACTGCAAGGGTGAGTGCGGGGTCGACCCGGTCAGTGCGTCCCGCCGCTGGCCGGGTCGGTCGGAGCGACTGGGCTGTGCTCTCGCTGGCCGGAGATATCGCCACCCCACTGTCTGTCCGCCGCGGCCTACCCCTTTGGGGCACCGTGCTCCGCACCCGTCGCGCCTCCCACATTCAGTCGCTACCACCCTTGGCATAGCCGTCGCGGCGATAGTGCTGTCTGCGGCGATCCATTTCGCCTCTAGGAACGAAGCCCGCCGTCATGCGGCCACAGAGGCGTTCGCCAACTTGGTCCACTCATGGCCCTGGCCTCCGCCCCCCAGCGGGGGGCGGAGGAGAGCCGAAGACCGGCGTTGCGTCTGCCAACGAGTCTGCCAACGAACCGCCCATGACAGGGCAGGAGCCGGCAGGCTAGAGGCCGGAGGCTCGCCGGGACAATAGCCTCATTTGCAGGCTTTTCCCAGATGTGGCATGAGCAGGCATGACGGCCTTCCACCACTTAAAATCCTCTGCCGCAGCCTGCGGCGTCCGGGTTCGAGCCCCGGCTCCGGCACCAGCGCTGGTGGTTGTAGGCCTTTGGCGCGAGATCAAAGCCCGTCGTGGGCGGCCGGCATGAGTTGCCTCGTGACCGCCGGCGCACGGCTACCTTCGCCGGAGGGCCGAAGGTGCGCGCGCCAGTGCTTGCGTCGCGAGTCGAGTAGCCGCGAACTGCGAGTCGCGTCACCGCGGACCGCGCTGCCCGCATTGTCTCTCTTTACACTCGCCTCCGCTGCCCATACCATCTTCTACGAAGAGAAGAGCGGGAGGTGCCGGCGGACGGCCGCCGCACGCCTTCGCGCGAAGGGGGTCGCATGGCCTTGGGCTACGTGCTGCTGGGAATCATCGTCGCCATCGTGGTCGTCGTGCTGGTGCTGCTGGCCATGGGCATCCGTGTCATCCGTCCTACCCATCGCGGGCTCGTGGAGCGCCTCGGCAAGTACAGCCGTTACTGCGACCCGGGGTTGCACATCATCGTCCCGTTCATCGAGCGCATGTTCCAGGTCGACGTACGCGAGGTGCTGGTCGAGGCGCAGCCGCAGACGATCATCACGAACGACAACCTCAACGCCAAGGTCGACGCGCAGGTGTACCTCAAGGTCAAGGCCGATGAGGAGAACGTCAAGGCGAGCCAGTACAACGTCACCAACTACGAGAACCAGATCGTCAACCTGGCGCGCACCACGCTGCGTAATATCATCGGCACACTGACGCTGAAGTCGGCCAACAGCGAGCGCGGCCGCATCAACGAAGAGCTGCGCACCACGTTGAAGACCGAGACGGCGAGCTGGGGCATCGAAATCCTGCGCACCGAGCTCAAGGAGATCGACCCGCCGCAAGACGTGCAGGAGACGATGAACAAGGTCGTCAAGGCCGAGAACGAGAAGATCGCCGCCGTCGACTTCGCGACCGCGACCGAGACCCAGGCCGACGGCCAGCGGCGGGCCGAGATCAAGAAGGCCGAGGGCATCAAGCAGGCCAAGATCCTGGCCGCCGAAGGCGAGGCCCAGGCCATCCAGCTGGTCAACGAGGCGGCCGAGAAGTACTTCGTGGGCAACGCCCAGGTGCTGCGCAAGCTGGAGACGGTCGAGAAAGCCTTCTGGCAGAACGCCAAGATCGTGGTGCCGGCCGACGGCCAGCTCGTCAACGTGATCGGCGACCTCGCCGGCGTGGCGCCCGTGCCGACGAAGCCTGCCCAACCCAACCCCACTCCCGGTCAGCCAAGCAAGCGCTGACGAGCTGTGCGGCGGGCGGCTTCGCCGCCCGCCGCACAGCCTCTCGGCCCTTTGTCGCTTGCGAGGTCCTATGGCATGCGTCTATAGTGACGACCTCGAACCGGCGACAGGGCGGGTGCTCTTCTGACTAGACCTGCGCACACCAAGCACCGGCACATCCTGATCCTGTTGGCCGCCTTGGGCCTGGCTCTTCTCGGGTCTCTCATCTGCTGGGCGTCGACACCGCCGGGCGCCGCGGCGAGTACGCCTGCGCTCACGGGTTCGCCCGTTCCAACGCAGGGCGGCGCGCACGGTGCCGTGGCCGCGAGTCCGACGGTTGTCGTTCAGCCGCAAGTGGTCTCGTCGAGCACCCCGGCGGGCTCCATCCCGGAAGGCGACCTGCGTGCCACTGCGGCAGCCTCCATTACGGGGTCCCAGGCGGATGCCGCTCTGAACGCGTTCAACCTCGCCTTCTACACGGAGCAGAACGGGGTCGGCACATACAGGGCGACCGATACGTCGGCCTCTCGCCCGGTATTCTGGCGGACGGCCGAGCTCATGGAGATGGTCGAAGATGCCTACCAGCGCTCCGGCCGGCCCATGTACAAGCGCATGGTGGCGGAGCTGCGGCGCGGCGTTGCCGCTCGTTTCGGCGGCAACTGGACGAAGCTCCGCAAGTACAACGACGACGTGATGTGGATGGTCATCGCCTTCGTGAGGGCCTACCAGATCACCGGCGATACTTCCTGCCGTACAGCAGCCAAGCGCAACGTCGACGCGACCTACGCCCGTGCCTGGAGCAGCGACCTGGGCGGCGGCCTCTGGTGGACTACTGACTGCGACGTGAAGAACGCCTGCGTGAACGCACCCGCCGCCATCGCCGCCTACGACCTCTACAAGGCGACCGGCAAGCGTTCATACCTGACCAAGGCAGAGCGGTTGTACGGCTGGCTCAGGAACACTCTCTACAATCCCACTACCGGGGCCGTAGAGGATCACGTGACGCTCGGCGCCGGTGGCGTCGCCACAGTCGATCCTTCAACTTACACCTACAACCAGGGGAGCTTCATCGGCGCCGCTGACGCGCTCTACGGCGTCACCCACAACAGCGCCTACTACACCGACGCGCAGCTCGCTCTCGAGTACGCCGAGGACTATCTCACCAGCGACGACATCTTGCGCACCGAGGGCAGGCGTCAAGACGGCGGCGGGTTCAAGGGCATCTTCGCGCGGTACGCGGTGGCGTTCACGCGCAACCACGACATCACGGTCTTCGACCCCTGGTTTCTCGAGAACGCCTTGGCGGCGCTCTCGCACCAGAACGCGGCCGGCCTCATGGACGAGGATTGGTCGCAACCGACGGCGAGCAGCCCGCTGTACGCCTTCGACTGCTCGTCGGCCGTGGTTCTGTTGCAGCAGATCGGTGCGCGATAGGTCGGCCGGCGCCTCCGTTGCGCCGGCGCCCGCGCTGCGCCGCCCGGCGCCCGCGCTGCGCCGCCCGGCGCCCGCGCTGCGCCGCCCGGCGCCCGCGCTGCGCCGCCCGGCGCCCGCGCTGCGCCGCCCGGCGCCCGCGCTAGGCCACCCAACGGAAGGCCGCGAAGCGGATGGTGAAGTAGGCGAGGCCGGCGGAGAACGCGATGAGCAGCACGGCGCGTAGCAGCGGCCGCCGATCGGTCACCAGGGCGAAGACGATGAAAATCGGGAAGGCGGCCAGCGCGAAGCGCGGCAGCGACATGAGAGGCTTGAGCGCCGTTGGGCCGAACAGCGGCAGCGCGGTGATAGTCACCGCGAATGCAGAGTAGGCGAGAGGAATCCGCCGCCAGCCAACGCCCACTGCCGCCGCGATCGTGCCGAGGGCGACGAGCGAGCTGAGGTTACTGACGGTGAGCGAGGCACCCAGCTCGGGGTGGAGGGCGTAGATGTGTTCCAGGCGGTCGGCCAGCCTGTCGGTCGGGTTGGTCAGGCGGGCCCTCCAGGGTACACCGCGCAGGTCGTAGTCGACCGCCATGATGCCTCGCCAGACGGTCTGCCACGGCCAGGCGAAGCGGCGGCCCCAGTGGGTCTGGTCGCGGCGAAAGAGGAGGGCGCTGCCGAAGGTGCGTTGCAGATAGAGCATGTACAGGCCGAGGCCGGCGGGCACCAGTAGAAGGGAGGCGACGTCTGGTCTGATGCGGCGCGGCGACCATCCTCGTTCGCTCATGTAGGTTAGCGCCATGGGAACCACGAGCGCGACACCGTCCACATGGGTCGCCGTCGCCAGCAGCCCGGCGAGCCCGGCGAGCGGCCAGGTGCCGCGGTGCGAGAAGTAGAAGCACATCACGATCAGCATCAGGAAGAGCGACTCGGTGTAGACGGCCTGGAAGAAGAGGCTGGTCGGGAACACACACAGGAACGCGATCGTGGCGAAGGCGATGCGCGCGCTGAAGTGGCGTGCGACGAGCTTGTACAGTAGAACGACGAGAACAGCGAAGCAGACCAGCGAGACGACGATGCCGGCCAGCTCCAGATTGTGCCGCAGCGAGGAGCCCAGTCGTATGAACGACGAGCGGATACAGCGGGAAGAACGCCTGGCTGTTGGGGAACGGCGCGTACCCCTTGCTGGCGATCCTGATGTACCAGACGCCGTCCCAGTGGGCCCACGGGTTGAGAAGGCGCCCGAGGGTACCGTGAAAGACCTCGGCGCCGGGGTAGCGCAGGGTCTTGCTCACCGTGCGCAGGTCTACGGGATAGAGGAACGCGAGCACGAGCAGAGCGGCTCTGGAAGCTATGGCGACCGCGAGAGACGGCCACAGCAGCGACCGTTCGCCGCTCCGCGAGGGTTCTTGAGCCTCGGCCGTCGGCTCTTGCGTATCTGTCGTCGCCATGGCTCTACCTGCCGTTGGTCTGCCGCGCGCCGCGCGCCGAACCCGGCCGCCTCAAGGCGAGCGGTCGCGCCACGGCCGGCACGTCGTCTTGTCCTCGCCCTCATGGCCTGCACGGTATGCGCCGGTCTGCCGACGCTGGCGGCCTGTGGCGGGCAACCCGCGGATTCTCCCTCGCCGTCGGCACGCGCTGCAACCTTGCCCGCGGCCTCGCCGGCGCCGCCACCCCAGCCTCACCCGCGCACTCCTTTGACTAAGGCTGAGGCGGCGCAGGCGCTGAAGGCGTTCATGACCGCGTTCTACGTATTGGGCAATGGCAAGGCATACTTCCACACCAGCACGGCGGGCGGCCATGCCGACTTCTGGAAACAGGCGGAGATGATCGAGATGGTCGAAGACGCCTATGGCGCCACCGCTGCGCCTGCCGACCGGCAAACCGTGGTCGACCTGCTGGCCGGGGTGCAGAATCTCTACGGGCGCCGCTGGACCAAGCGCAAATGGAACGATGACATCATGTGGATGGTCATCGCCACGCTGCGCGCCTACCAGATCACCGGCGACAAGCAGTATCTCGCCCTTGCCCGGCGGAACTTCGACGGCGTCTACGCGCGCGCCTGGAGCAGCGACCTCGGCGGCGGCCTTTGGTGGACCACCGAGCGTACGCAGAAGAACGTGACGACCAACGCCCCGGCGGCGATCGCCGCTTGCTTGCTGTATCGATCCACCCATGACCGCACGTACCTCGACGAGGCCGTTGGCCTCTACGACTGGCTGCGCAGCCACCTGTACAACGCCACCACGGGCGTGGTGTACGACAACATCACGGTGCCGGCCGCGGGCTCGAGTCAGGCCGGCACCCTGAGCCAGGTGATCCTGAGCTACAACCAGGGTTCGTTCATCGGGGCCGCCGATCTGCTGCACGCAGCCACCGGACAGCTCTCCTACTATAACGACGCCCTGCGCACCCTGAAGGCGTCGCAGAAAGACCTCACCACCAACGGCATCCTGCACAGCGAGAGCCCGGGGAACAACAACAACGGAGGCGGGTTCAAGGGCATCTTCTGCCGCTGGGCCGTGCGCTTCACGCGCGACAACCACATCAGCGCATTCAACGCCTGGTTTACGCGCAACGCCGAGACCGCGTGGGCGCACAGGAACCTGCGCGACCTCATGGGGCAAGACTGGCCTCATCTCACCACCAACGGTCCACTCTACTCGTTCGACTGCTCGTGTGGCGTAGTGCTCCTGGAGGTCCTCACGTAGGCGCGAGCCGCGGCGTCACGTGTCCCGCCGATCACAACTTCTTCCTGCTCGCCTTCTTCTCCTTGGGGGGCAGTGCGGCGGCGTAGGCCAAGCCTCTGGCCAGCCAGCCGCGCAGTGCCTCGCGGTCGGCCAGCATGTCGTCGGGAAACACGACGTACTCCCTCATGGGGCGGCCTGCCATGGGTTCGAAGAGATGTGCCCCGGGATGGGCGAGGAGCGCGGCGCGGTCGTCTTCGCCGAGCCGCACGAACATGCTCTCCTGGTGGACGGCGGCGAACATGTTGCCGCCCGCCCAGTAGCACGGACCGCCGAACATGGGCCTGAACGACACTGCGGTTTCACCTGTGGGGATCACCTCGTGGAGAAGCTCCACGAGGTCTTCCCGCGGCGGGCGCCACTTCATTGATCCTCCCGGTGCCGAGGAGACAGATCGCCAAGCCTGCCCAAGTGCGGGCAGCCGATGCATGGCCAGTATGCTCGCCGCGGCGGTCGCCAAAACTGGTGATGCGCCGGCCGGCGCCGCGCTACCCGGCAGCGCGCCGCCGGAGGCTGGTGTGAGAGGCCGCCGCTACCGGGCGGCGTACGGGCAGGCGGCGATGCAGATGCCGCAGATCTGCGCCGGTAGGCTGGTGTGGGCCATATGGCGCCGGCAGGCGGCGGCGTCGAAGAGCTCGTCTCTAGACATACCGGCGTGCCAGCACACGTCACGCCCGCAGCCAGCCGGGCAGGCGTCGAGGCAGGCGCGGCAGTCGCCGCAGAGGCCCTCGCGCACCGCTTCACCGGTCGGCAGATCGAGGTCGGTGAACACCGTGGTCAGCCGCACTGCCGGGCCGAACTCCGGAGCCACGAATAGAGCGGTCTTGCCGATCCACCCCAACCCTGCGGTGGTCGCCGCCGTCTTGTGTGCGAATACGTGACCGTTGTTCTTCTCGTCGCTGGTGGTCGGCATTCTCTGGGCGGCGTGGCCGTGGAGGACGAGAACCTCGGTGAGGGCCTCGGCGGCGGCGTCGAGGGCGGTATTCAGGCGCAGATACTCCTCGTAGTAGTCCCGCGTGGGGCCGTGGCGCAGGCCGCGCGCCACGAGGGGGTCGAGGCACATGAGCATGGCGATGGCGATGGGTAGGTCGGGCGCCTGCGGTAGGCGCGGCACATTGGCTGCGACGCCCCACAAGTCGATCTGTTTTGTGCGGAGCAACTGTCCGATCGCGTGCCGGTCGAGGACGTTGAGCACGGTGATCCTTTCGCAGGTGGCCGGGGAGGCCCCTTGCCTGAGACATGATGGTGCCCTGCATATCGTTGCATCCGCAGCGTCGCAGTGGCAATGGACCGGGCAACGCACGTTTGGCGGTTGTCTTGTCCGTTCTGGATAGGCGGGGAGCGCAGCGCGGTGCTGGGCGCTCGCGTGATAGGCCGCCGCGGCGCAGGGGCAGTGGGGCACGGCAGAGCGCTCACTTGCGTTCGCTCGGCTCGACTGGCCGCTGTTCGGTCAGGTCTGCGCTGACGGCGCGCGAGCGCGCTGGCGCCTCGCGGGAAGGCGCTCACTTCGTTCGCTCGGCTCGGCAAGCATGGCCGCTGTTCGGCAGGTTTTTGACGAAGGCGGAGCTGGCCGCTTGCGGCCTCCCCGCCATCGTCAACCCCTGACCTCGGCAGCGACCGCCTCGCAAGCTTCCCGCGAGGCGCCAGCGCGCTCGCGCGCCTCGGCCACGCAGGGCACCGGCGGCGCCTCTGAGAGCAAGAGCACCGGCGCGCGCTGGGCGCGCGCCGCACGGGCAGCCCGGCCCCGCGCCGCCCGCCGCGCAGCGGGTGACGCAGCGCCTGCGTGCCAGGCGACCGCGGCCGGCGCGGCGCAGGGCCAGCGCGCCCCCAGGGGGCTTTGCGAGGCGGACGCTGCTCACGACCGGGATTGACGATTGCGGACGTAGCCGCATTCGTCAAGAACCCGTCTGAGTAGTGGCCTGCCTGCCGAGCGCGAGCGAACGTTAGTGAGCGTCCCCCTGGGGGCGCGCTGGCCCTGTGCCGCGCCGGCCTTGCATGCGATCGCCCCCCTGGGGGCGCGCTGACCCTGCGCCGCGCCGGCCTTCTGGTGCCGAGCCGAGCGAGCGAGTGCAAGCGCCCCCCGGGGCGCGCTGCGCCGCGCCGGCGCGGGCGCGAGGGTTCAGGCGGCGCGCTGCGGGTGGGGAAGAGCGGGTGCAAAGCGCCGGGTGGGCCCCGAGGGGCGCGGCTGCCGCTGCGCGGCAGCGCGCTCAGAGGGGGCGAAAGCGACGCAGGCGCAGGCTGTTGCTCACCACGGTCACGCTCGAGAGGCCCATGGCGGCGGCCGCGTAGATGGGGTTGAGCAGCACCCCGAAGGCGGGGTAGAAGGCGCCGGCGGCCAGCGGGATGAGGGCCACGTTGTACGCGAAGGCCCAGAAGAGGTTCTGCCTGACCACGCGGATGGTGGCTCGCGAGAGCGAGATCGCCGTAGCGACGCCACCCAGATCGCCCGACATGAGGGTGATGTCGCTGGCCTCCATGGCCACGTCCGTGCCCGTTCCTATGGCGATGCCTATGTCGGCCTGAGCCAGGGCCGGGGCGTCGTTGATGCCGTCGCCGACCATGGCCGTGCGCTTGCCCTCGGCCTGCAGCGCGGCCACCTGACTGGTCTTCTGCTCGGGGAGCACCTCTGCCACCACTCGCCTGATGCCCACTTCCGCGGCGATGGCCTCGGCGGTCTGCCGGTGATCGCCGGTGAGCATCACCACCTCGAGACCCATCTCGTGGAGCCGACGCACCGCCGCGGACGAGCCCACCTTCACCGTGTCGGCCACGGCGATAGCGCCGGCCGGCCGGCCGTCCACCGCCACCGAGATCACCGTCTTGCCCTCGGCGCTCAGCTTCGCCACGCGCTCGTCGTCGGCTGCGCCGGTGAGGAGCGCGTTGCCGGCCACCACGTCGTGGCCGTCAACGACGGCCCTGATGCCGTGGCCGGCCAGCGCCTCGAAGCTCGCGGCCGGCGGCACCGTGAGGCCACGCTCCGCCGCCGCCGCCAGCACAGCCGCAGCCAAGGGATGTTCGCTGCCGCGTTCGGCGGCCGCTACCAGTGTCAGGAGCTCGTTCTCGCCAAGACCATCGTGCGCGGCGAACAGCACCACGTCTGTCAGTCGTGGCTTGCCCTGGGTGATCGTCCCCGTCTTGTCGAGCACGATCGTCTGCAGCCTGTGAGCCGTCTCGAGGGCCGCGCCGTCGCGGATGAGCACACCGTTCTCGGCGCCCTTGCCGGTACCCACCATGATGGCCGTGGGCGTGGCCAGCCCCAGGGCGCACGGGCAGGCGATTACGAGCACGGCCACAAAGTTGAGCAGGGCGTAGTTGAGCGTGGGGGAGGGTCCCAGGACGAGCCACACCACAAAGGTCAGCGAGGCGATGCCGATCACCGCCGGCACGAAATACGCAGCGATCACGTCGGCCAGCCGCGCGATGGGCGGCTTCGAGCCTTGTGCCTGCTCCACCAGCCGGATGATCTGCGCCAGCGCCGTATCGGCGCCCACCTTGGTGGCGCGGAACGTGAATGACCCGGTGGTGTTCATGGTGGCGCCGATCACCTCGGCGCCCTCGACCTTGACGACGGGGATGGACTCGCCGGTGAGCATCGACTCATCCACGGCCGAGGAGCCCGCCGTCACTACGCCGTCCACCGACACCTTCTCGCCTGGCCGAACGACGACGAGGTCGCCTGCGACGACCTCGGCCACGGGCACATCAACCTCGGCGCCGTGGCGCACCACGCGCGCCGTCTTGGCTTGCAAGCCGACGAGCGCCTTGATGGCCGCGCCCGTCTGCCCCTTGGCGCGCGCCTCCAGCAGGCGCCCGAACAAGATGAGGGTGATGATGAGCGCTGCCGAGTCGAAGTACATGGGCATGCTCAGCCCGCGGTGCGCGAAGAAGCCGGGAAAGAGCACCCCCAGCACGCTGTAGATGTAGGCCGCCGACGAGCCTAGGGCGATGAGGGTGTTCATCGTCGTGGTGCCGTGGCGTAGCGCCGACCAGGCCGTGGTGTAGAACTGCCGGCCTACCCAGAACTGCACCGGAGAGGCCAGGGCCCAGAGCACGTAGCCGTTGTGCAACCAGGAGGGCAGGAAGGGGAACCAGCCGGGCTGCATGGTGCCGGCGAAGATGACGGCGCCGAGTACGAAGCCGGCGACGACCTTGACTTTGAGCGTGCGATAGGCCGCCGCGCGGGCGGCCTCGGCGGCGTCCGCGGCGGCCGCGGCCTGCGAGCGGCCGTCGGCTGCGCCGCCGGCCGGCTGCTCGACGACCTCGTATCCGGCGGCGGCGACCGCCGCCACCAGTTCGGCGTGGCTCGCCCGGCCGGGGATGTACGTCACCGTGGCCTTCTCGGTGGCCAGGTTTACCTCGGCGTGCAGCACGCCCGCGGGCTGGCGCAGCGCACGTTCCACGCGGCTCACGCAGCTGGCGCACGTCATCCCCAGGATGGGCAGCGTCTCCTGGGTGGTCACTACGCCATAGCCCACCGCTTCGACGGCTTCCACGAGCTCGGCCGCCGAGAGAACGTCGCTGTCGAAGGTTACAGTGGCCTTCTCGGTGGCGAAGTTGACGTTGGCCTCGGCGACTCCCTCCAGCTTGCGAAGGGCGCGCTCGTTGCGCGCCACGCAGCTGGCGCAGGTCATGCCGGTGATGGGCAGCTCGACGGTGGCTTTGTGGGCGCTCATGATTCCTCAAGATTAGCGCATCGCGCGGCTGCGAGGGCTTATGCGGTTGAGACCACTATACCCCACGAGGTATACGGGACGTCAGCGTGGACCGGCCGGCCGGCGCGCCCGGGTGAGGTGTTCTCGCAGCCCGCCGGCGGGTCGCTCGCGCCCCACAGCCGAGGCGCTCATGTGGTCGCAGCCGCGGTGTGCTCAAGTCCTCGCAGCCGAGGCGTCTCGCGCCGCCCAACGCGGGACGCTATGATCGCTGACGGTACGTGTTGGGAGGACTCACCATGACCATCTGGGACGCAGCTCACGAGACCATCGCTCGCGAACCGCTCGAGCGGCTCCAGGTCGAGCGGCTGCAGAGCATGCTCGTCCGCGTGTACGACAACATCCCGTTCTACCGCCACAGGTTGGACGGTGCCGGTTTCGTGCCGGTCGACCTCAAGAGCCTGAGCGACCTTCGCCACCTGCCGTTCACCGAGAAGTCAGACTACCGCGACAGCTATCCGTATGGTCTGTTCGCCGTGCCGCTGGACGAGGTCGTGGAGATCCATTCCTCCTCCGGTACCACGGGCAAACCGGTCGTCTGCGGTTACACGAAGAACGATCTCGAGACTTGGACCGAGTTGGTCTGCCGGCTTGCGGTGGCCGCCGGCGTGAGAAACAACGACATCGCCCAGGTGGCTTTCGGGTACGGCATGTTCACCGGGGGTTTCGGCCTGCACTACGGGCTGCAGCGCGCCGGGGCGGCGGTGATCCCGCTGAGCGCCGGCAACACGGCGCGGCAGCTGCAGTTCATGCGGGATTTCGGCACAACCGTCCTCATCGCCACGCCTTCGTATGCGCTGTACCTTGGCGAGGCGCTGGAGAGCAGAGGCGTCCCGCGCGACAATCTAAGCTGCGTCTGGGGCTGTTCGGCGCCGAGGGCTTCAGCGAGCAGATGCGAAGGGACAAGTGGAAGCACGTTCGCCGATCAGGGCGACGGACAACTACGGCCTCACCGAGGTCGATCGGACCCTGGGTGTGGTTCGGCGAATGGAGTGTCGCGCCGGGATGCACATCGCCGAGGATCACTTCGTCGTCGAGTGCCTCCGCCCGGGCACCGGGGAGCCGGTCGCCGACGGCGAGGTCGGCGGCTCGTCTCAGTTCGATCCCCGCCAGTGGCTCACCGGTGCTTCGCTACCGCACTGGCGACCTCACCAGGCTCACGCACGAGCCCTGCGCCTGCGGCCGCACGCTGGGTACGCATGCACAAGATCGTGGGCCGCACGGACCACATGTTCATCATCAGCGGCGTCAACGTGTTTCCCTCGGCGGTGGAGGAGGTGGTCCTCGAGATCGAGGGCCTGGAGCCCCACTATCCGATCGTACTCGACCGCCAAGATGGGCACGCACGATGTCAAGGTGCGCGAGGAGAGGTCACCGAGGGCATCTTCGACAGATGGATCAACCATCTGCGTGCGAGTTCGAGCAGCCAGTCGCCGAGCGGCTGCGCTCGGCTCTGCTGGTGCGCCCAAGGTCAAACTAGAGTTCCAGCCAGGCAAGATCGAGCGTTCCGAGGTAAAGCCGAGCGCGTGATCCGATAGGCGGCCCAGCTAGTCCGCTCGCGGCGGGCCGTAGATAGGCCGGCGGCACGAGCCCCCGCTTCGTGCCGCCGGCCTCTGGTGGAACCGACTCGCAAACCCTCTCTCAAAGCTCTTTCCGGTCTCCTGCTCATTCCATCGGAAACGGGGCCGCGACGGTGACAGAACACCCTCTAATGAGCCCGTGCGGGCTGCTGCAGAAGAGTCTCGCCCGCCGCTAAACCGTTACGCGCAGCAGCTCGAGGTAGCCGTGGCGCCGTCCAGGACCTTGCGCACGCCGTCGTCGCGCAGCGACTCCACGCCCTTGCCTCGTGCCACGCTGGAGCTCGACACGGTGCCGCCGGTGCGCGATCAGGTCGCGCACCTCGTCATCACCACGAGACACTTGTACAGGCCCAAGCGCCGACGATAGCCGTGCCGAAGCATTTGGCGCAGCCGACGGGGTTGGCGCACGCGAATGCGCTCTCGGTGCTGGTCCGAGCCGCAGCTCTTCCCAGCGCTGGTCGGTAAGGGTCTCGGGCTCGCGGCAGCTGGGGCACAGCCGGCGCACCAGCCGCTGGGCCACGAAGCAATGCCGAGCGGGCGGCCACCAGGTAGCGCGGCACGCCCATCTCGGCGACACGGTTCACCGCCGACGACGCGTCGTTCGTGTGCAATGTGCTGAACACCTGGTGACCTGTAACGGGCGGCGTCGGCCGCCATCTTGGCGGTTTCCAGGTCGCGGATCTCACCGACCATGATCACGTCTGGGTAGCGCGCACCAGCGATCGCAGCACCTGGGAGAACGTGACGCCTATGACCGGCTTCACCTCGGTCTGGATGACGCCCGTGATCTTCGCTCCACCGGGTCTTCGACGGTGAGACCTTGGCGCTCCGGGGTTTTGACGTAGCTCGAGGGTGGCGTAGAGGGTGGTGGACTTGCCCGAACCCGTGGGCCCGACGATGACGATGTGGCCCTCCGGGGCCTCGAGGGCCTGCTCGAAGCGGCGCCAGGTTGTCGCCGATGAGGCCGAGCGACGAGAGCGTCGGCGGCAGCGGCGAGACTTCGAGGATGCGGATGGTGATGTTCTCGCCATAGAGGCTGGGGATAGAGGCGAGACGCAGGTCGACGGATCGCCCCGAGGCGAGCTCGAACGTGGTACGGCCGTCTTGCGGCAGACGCCGCTCGGCGATGTCGAGGTTGCCCATGATCTTGAGGCGGCTGATGATGCCGGCCTGCAGATCCTTTGGGAACTCTCGCAGATCGTGCAGCACGCCGTCGATGCGGCAGCGTACATTGAGCGAGTCGTCGCGCGGCTCGAGGTGGATGTCTGAGGCGTCCATGCTCGCCGCGTCGGCCAGCAAGCCATCGACGATCTCGATGATGTTCGTGTCGATGGTGGCTGGCGTCGCGTCTGCCCCCTCGTCGCCGGACTCCTCGCGGGCTTCTCTGAGCTTGCCGCGCGTGCTGAAGTAGAGCGCCACCGCCTCATCGAAGCCGGACTCGGTGCAGATCACCGGCACGACGTGCTTCTTGGTGCGCATCCCCACCTCGTCGATGGTGATCACGTCGAGGGGGTTCGTCATGGCCAGCACGAGGTTGCCGTCGTCGTCGAGGCGCACGGGCATGAGGCGCCGACGGACCATGAAGTCGCGCGCCAGCAGCGCCATAGCGTTGGCCTGCGGCGTGACCTCCGCAGATCGATGGCGCCGATGCGCAAGCGATCGTTATCGGCCAGGGCCAGGGCCAGGCCAGGGCCAGGGCCAGGGCCAGGCCAGGGCCAGGGCCAGGGCCAGGCCAGGGCCAGGGCCAGGGCCAGGGCGGCGGCGGCGGCGGCGGCGGGCGGCGGCGGCGGGCGGCGGCGGCGGCGGGCGGCGGGCGGGCGGGCGGGCGGCGGCGGCGGCGGCGGGCGGGCGGGCGGCGGCGGGCGGGCGGCGGCGGCGGCGGCGGCGGCGGCGGCCGACGACGACGACGACGACGACGACGACGACGACGACGACGACGACGACGACGACGACGAGACGACGGCGGCGGCGGCGGCGGCGGCGGCGGCGGCGGCGGCGCA
>CAWKEZ010000083.1:0-15522 GCA_963848545.1 uncultured Thermoleophilia bacterium | reverse complement strand
GCCTGCGGCAGGTTCCGCTGCCGCAGGCGCCGCGGGCGGTGCCGCGGCCGCTACGCCGCGGTAGGCTAATAGTGCTATCCAGATAGGCTCTAAGTCTCGCTACGGACGCGGCGCGCGGCCAGCGACGAGGTGCCGTAAGCAAGCACCCCGACGAGAATGAGCAGCAGCGCCACCGCGACCCACTCGAGCCAGTGGCGCCGGGCCGCCACAGCGATCACGTCGACGCCGCAGACGGCGAAGGCGAAGCCGCTCACGGGGCTCGGAAGGTGCGGATGCGCCAGGACGGCCCAGGCCATGAACCACACTGCGGCCGCCAGCGCCAGGAAGAGCACCGTGGCCCACAGCGAGTGCTCGGCCAGACGGTTCTCGGGAAAGACGCCGGTCATGAACAGCGCCACCGCCGCCGTCAGACCGCTCGTCTGGGCTGCCACGACGAGCAGCCACAGGAGCAAGCCTCTGCCCGGCTCCACGCGCGCAGGCCGAGGGAAAAGGCGGTGAGCGTGAGCCCGACCACCCACATGTCGAGGCGAAAGAATATGGCCCCGTGTGGGCTGAGCACCGTGTTGCCGAGGTCGCTCAACCAGTTCTTGGCGGGGCTGAAGGCCCAAGGATAGAAGCTGTAGGCAATCGCGCCCAGCGATACGGCGGCGACGATCGTAGCGATGCCCGCGATGGTGGTGAGTGGCGGACGCCGGTTAGGCAAGCGATGCGCTCCTCGAGGCTGAGTTTGGTGGCTACGACCGTGGCGAGTGTTCTGCGCCGCCGCCCGGCCCACGGGCGACGGTCTCGCTCGTATTCTCCGACATAATCAGACGGGTAGTAACCCCACATTGAGCAATGCGAAGCTCATGTTACGCCGCCGCGCGCCGCGGCCCAAGCCTCGGGCTCTCCGCGGCGAGGCGGCCCGCGAGGTCTACCCGTCGATGTTCGACATGTTCGCGTAACGGTCGCCCGCGGTGGCACCCCGCGGCGCCGCCTCGTCGAGCCGCTCCAGGTCCCCCGCGGCGAGCTCCACCTCCGCCGCGGCGACGTTCTGCTCGAGGTACTCGCGCCGCTTGGTGCCGGCAATCGGGACGATATCGCGGCCCTGCGCCAGGACCCAGGCGAGGGCGAGCTGTGCCGCCGTACATCCCTTCTCGGCTGCAATCTTTTCGATTCGCTCAACCGAACTAAGATTTTGCCTGAAGTTCTCGCCCTGAAACCTCGGTGCCGGGCGAACCGCCGTGATCATTGGCCGCCAGCTTCCCGGTGTCGCGAACTTGCCGGTCAGGAACCCACGCCCCAGCGGGCTATACGCGACAAATCCGATGCCCAACTCACGGCACGTCGGCAGGATTTCGCGCTCGGGGTCCCGGGTCCAGAGCGAGTATTCCGTCTGCAGCGCGGCGATGGGGTGAACCGTGGCGGCGCGCCGCATCGTAGCCGGAGCGGCTTCGGAGAGTCCCAGGAAGCGCACCTTGCCGTGCTGGACCAGTTGCGCCATCGCGCCCACGGTTTCCTCGATGGGAACACTGGATCCACGCGATGCTGGTAGTAGAGATCGATCTGCTCGACGCCCAGCCGCCGCAGGCTTGCCTCGCAGCACGGCGCACGTAGTCCGGCCGCCCATTAACGCCCAGAAACTTGCCGTCCTGGCGAACGGACATTGCCGAACTTCGTGGCCAGCACGACTTCCTCACGGCGGCCGGCGAGGGCGCGCCCTACGAGACGTTCATTGGTGAACGGGCGGTATCTGCCCGCGGTGTCGAGCAGCGTAACGCCAAGCTCGAGGGCGCGCCGAATGGTGGCTATCGCCTCCGTATCGTCGGTGGCTCCGTAGAACTCCGACATACCCATGCGGCCGACCCCTCGGATGACACCAGCAGACCCTGGCTGCCGCCCGCATCTCCACGACTTGTCCTTCCGGTCACTGTCTTCCGGCCGGCGCGCGCAGTGTGCGTGCGCCGCTCGTTACTTACCCTGACAGCGCGCGCAGACACCGAAGATCTCCAGCGTGTGGCTCGAGCTCGCGTACCCGTGCTCGAGGGCGGCATCTAGCGCCGAGGGTACCTGCCGCCGGCGTCTTTTGAGGCGTGCTCCCGCGAAGTGCACGGCATTCCGCCGCCGCGCTGCGCCGTAGCCCTAGCCGGCGCCCCGGCTGGGCCCGATGACCCGGGTCGATGCCGCGACGGCGCAGCCGACGAGCGAAGACGACCGTGCCGACCAGCACGGCGGACGCCATGACGAAACCGTACCAGCGTAGCGTCAATGGCCCCCAGATGGGTGATCACGGGGTCGATCGTGATGCGGATGAAGGCGAACACTCCTACTGTTTCAGCAAGGCCGCCGCGCCTTCATAGGTGAATGCCGCTCCTATCGAGCAGAAGAGCACCAGCACGATGGGTCGCTGATGCCGGCTCAGCCATGTCTTGCCACCGCCCAGCATCCCGCCCACACGCGCCGGCGCAGCACCGTACACCACGAGGGGCGCGACCGAAGTACACACGGCGACAGCCGTGAACGCGACGAGGGCAACCAGAGCCGCCGCCAGCGACGCCCGCGCCTTGAGGATGACCGTGAGCGCGGGGGTCTCCATCTCCCAGTTCGCGAGAAACACACCTACCCCGGCGGCGCCGAGCGGACCCATGCGCTGCACCCAGCGCGCCCAGCGCGGCTCCTGCGCCGGCCCGCCGGCCGGCGGGCGCCTCACCAGGATCACGACGAACGCCGTAAGGAAACCGAGCCCAATGAGCAGCCAGAGCAGCTGCACGATATCGTCGGTGCGCTGGCCGCCCATCAGTGCCCGGTGCTGGAACACCACCAGCACGGCAGCGCCGTAGCCCAGCATCACCCCAACCAGGGCCCCGAGGTAGGCGATGCTGTTGGCCAGGGGCCTGTCGGTGGCCAGCATCACCAGGGCGGCGATCACGCATAGCGGCTCGAGGGCGATGACGACGGCGATGGGGACGATCTCCAGGAGCAGCGCGGCCAGCGGGCCCGCCTCCCGTCAGTTCTCGATGGTGACGAGCGTGCCGATCGGGGTGTAGGGCCAAACCTTGGCGGCCGCCGTCAGCGGCAGTTCCACGCAGCCCAGGCTCTGCGGAGTGCCCGTAGGAGCCACGCGTGAAGGCGTGGATCGCATCGCCGCCGTGGAAGTAGCTGATGTATTGGATGCCCGGATCGTTGTAGTGAGTGCCGTCTGGGTTGGTGCCGCTCATGGTGCCGACGGGGATGTGTTCGAACACCGCATACGTGCCCAGCGCGGTGGGCGCCGAGGCGACGCCGGTGTTGCCTGGGGAGCTCAGGATCACGCGCCCGTTGTGCCAAGGTTAAGCGACTGAGGGATCGAGCGATGCACGAAGACGTAGTCGTACCCATTGGTGTCGCGCTTGCCGGCGATGGCGTCACCGATCAGCGCCGCCCAGACCTTGGGCCCCGGCAGGCCATCGGCAGCCATACCATGCACGTTCTCGAACATGCTCACGGCCCCGCGGATGATCTCGTTGTCCGCGCCCACCTGCCAAAGGCTGCGCAACGAGGCGGGTGTGTTGGGGTAGCGCCACGAGAAGCGGCCCCGCGGCGGCGCGACGGCGGCGGCGAGCTGCACGCTCTCCGAGGTAGATGGGGGATCGGCAAACGGCTTCCACTTGAGCGGTAGGTAACCCAACTGGGCGAACAGCTGCTGCAGCCGCAGCAGCGACCCCTGCGGGACCGTCCACTGCAGCGTGCTGGTGAGCTTGGACCCGGCCTGCCCGGCGACGTGCACGCCGCGCGGCAGCCGAATGCGCACGTTCGCTCCAAAGCCAAAACCCAGCCCGCGAGGCTGGAAGGCCAGCGTGTGCGCGTCGAAAGCGTGCGCCAGCGACCGGGGGTGGCCGGAGTGAGCACGGGACGGCTCTTGCCGAGGACGTCGTGGACGGTGGCGGAGAAGGTCAGAGTGATCTGCCCGGCCGGCGTCAGGGTAGCCGATGGTTGAGCCTCGGCGGACCACTGCGGGTAGGAGCGCGCCGGGAACCAGGTCACCTGAACCGGCGCCGGCAGACGTTCCCACGAGCGCGCCGCGGCGGCCACCTTGAGCGCGCCGGCACTCTGCGCACCGCGCGCCACCACGCCCACGTCGACCACCGACTGCCCGCTGGCAAGCACCTGTGCGGGAGAGCCTCCTAGGGAGACGAGCCTCACGGGCGCGCTGAAGGCCACCGTAACCGGCGCCCCGGCCTGCACCTGCAGCCAGGTGCCGAGGAGCTGAGTGCGCGGCGTCTCAACCGTGAAGGTGTGCTGCTCGCGACGGCCGACCAGCCACCCTATCCAGCTTGGCCGCCGCACCGTGACCGCGACCGTCAGCCGCTCGCCGGCGGCGAGCCGGTGCTGCGGCCACAGCTCCCCCTGCCGCACTTGCACGGGCACCGGCTTGCCCGTCGCCGACCTCACGCTTACCGGGATCACGCGCCCGGCGAAGCTCGGCAGAGCAACGCGCGCCAGCGCGTCGTTCGTGGAGTCGAGATGCACGTCGAGGCCACGCGAGGAGAGCCGCCCCGGCAAGGCCGCCCAGCACGACGACGATCGCGGCGGCCATGATCCAGTAGCGCGCCCGCAACTTCAGTCTACCTCCGGTCCGCTGACCGGCCGGGATGTGCCCGCCTCACTATGCACGGCCTCTGTGAGCACCTCGTCTCGTAGTCTGCCGTTCGCGAGCGAGCTCTTCACGAAGATCCTCCCGCACGGAACCAGGGCAGACGATCACGACTTTGTGGCCCACTATTGTACCTGACACATCGTCGTGCGTAGCGCCGCCGGGCCGGCCGCGCAAACGACGGGCGGGGAGGCGTTCAAGGCACCAGCTTGTAGACTTGGCCGTTCAGGGAGCTGAGGTAGAGCTCGCCACTCGCGTCCTCGCCAAACGAGGTCACGTTGGTCACTTGCGCGCTGACGGTGGCCAGGCGCACCGGGCCCCGGGGCCCGTGCGTCGGCCAGATCCGGCCCGAGCAGAGATCGCTGAACACATCCAGCCGCGCAGGGCGGGGATGGCGGATCCCCGATACACGAAACCGCCAATGACGGCGCAGCCCTGCGTATGCGGGTACTCGAACACGGGAAACGTAAGGCGCGACCGGTTGATCGGCTGGACCTTGTAAACGTGGTCGCCCTCATAGTAGCTCCAGCCGAAGTTGGTGCCGGGTGCCGTGCCGGCCTTGAGGAAGTCGATCTCCTCCCAGGCGTTCTGGCCGACGTCGCCGATCCAGAGGTTGCCGTTGGCACTGTCGAACGAGAAGGCCAGGGGTTGCGCAGGCCGTAGGCGTACATCTGTGGCGTCGGGTGAGTCGCGTTAACGTTCAGGCGCAGGATCTTGGCGAGCAGCACGTGGAGGTTCTGCCCGTAGTCGTGCGGGTCGCCCTCGCTGCCGCCGTCCCCCACGCCGATGTACAGCCTGCCATCCGGGCCGAAGGCCAGCTGACCACCATTGTGGTTCGTGTAGGGGTGGGCGATGCTGAGCAGAATATGCCCCGACGCCGCATTGGCTGCGTTGGGGTTGGCGCGACTCACCGTGTAGCGCGCGATCACCACGTGGTTCAAGTGATCGGTGTAGTCGATGTAGAAACGCCCGTTGGTGGCGTAGCGGGGATCGAAGGCCAAGCCGAGCAGGCCCTGCTCGTTGCCCCCCGAGAGCAGGCCGGACACGTTCAGGAAGGGCTTGGCGAGCAGCGTTCCGCCGCTACGCACGAGGATCTTGCCGCGCTGCTCCACGATGAATTGACGTTGCTTGTCGCCCGGCGGCGAGGTGACCGATAGCGGCCTGGTAAGCCCGGCGGCGATGACCTTGAGGTGAAAGCTCGGCGTGGCCAGGGTGGCGGCCCGCCGTGCCGGCGTCGCCCCCAGGCTCGACGGCTGCCCGGCCGCGGGCGGCGCGGCGGTGGCCGGCGAGTTCGCGTGAGGCGTAACCCCGGCCTTGGCGGCGCCACCGCACGCGGCGAGCGTCGCGAGAAGCGAGAGCGCCGCCAGAACCTGCGCCCTTCGCATCCTGGCCACAGTGCTCCTCCTCTCGTCCGCCACAGTCGTCTCGTCACCCCGCGGCCTCTGCGCGGTCTGGCCACCCGGACGACCCCCACAGGGTTCCCCGGGGAGTGCGGCACCATGCCGATGGTGGCCGAAAAGCGGGGTGCGAAGCCAAGGCGCGGCGCCCAGGCAGCGCCTAGGGACCGGGCGTCGAGGAGGCCGTTGAGCCGGGCGTCACTGAAGCCGCCGCGGCGGGCGACGCCGCGCCGGGCGACGATGTGGGCGGCGAGGCCACCGTACTCGGACTGGAGGCCACACTCGGGGACGATGCCGCAGTGGCGCCGGGAGACGATGAGGCCGAGCCACCCGGCGCGGTCGTGCTCGGCGCGGTCGTGCTCGGCGCGCCCGGCGCCTGCGCCGCCCCCCCGGGCGGCAGAGATCGTGACGGTACGTACACCACGGTGCCGCCGGCAAGCTTGTAGAAGGCGCCGAGCAGGACTCCGACCCCGCTCACCTGAGAGCTGCCGCGCAGGTCGAGACGCCTCAGCTCGCCGCCTTGCTTGACGATCACCCTCATCTGCGCCGTGCCCGGGTTGGTGACGATAGTCAGGTTCCTGCTGGTGAGCAGGTCGGATATCCCGGCGCCCGTGAGGGCCGCCAGTAAGAAGCCCACAGCCAGCACGATGGCCACGGCGAAGAGGTTGACGAGGCCGTCAAGGGGGTCGCCGTTGCGGTCGGCCGTGCCGATCCGCCGGCGGCGCATGTAGCGGAGCCCTCGGCCGGGCTCACCGAGAACGGTGCCGCGCTTGCGCTGCCGCTGTCGCCGGCGCCCGACGTGGCCGCCTCAGAGGGGCGCGCCGGATGGGCCGGCGTCCCCGCCCGGCTCGGCCTCGACCGGTCCCAACTCGGCGAACGGGTCGTCATCGTTGCACCAGTCGAGCCGCGGATCGTCGAACGAGAGCGGTGGCACATCGTCGAACAGCCGGTCGGCCTCCGAGGAGACAGCCGGTATCAGCGGCTCGATGGGGGTCTCGTCGAGCCTGGAGGCCTGGTCGAGCCACGGCATGGCGATGTCCGCCGTCACGGCCGTCTCGTCGTCGCCCTCGGCTCAGGTGTCGGGATCGATCTCCCAGGTGCCCATCTGGCCGCTCCCCGCGCGCAGGCGAGCACCATCACCCTCGATCAGCTCGAGAAGGTACTCCATGTCGGAGATGTCTTGAGAGTAGAGGCGATCGCGCACAATGCTGACGGTGAACGCCAGGCCGCCGATGAGCAGGCCAATGACGGTGACGGAAAACGCCGTAGTGAGGTTGGTGGCGAGCTTCGCGTAGTTGCCGTTGGCGAGGCCCACGAGGGCCGGGGCCAGCGGGATGAGGGTCCCCATGAGCCCAAGCATCGGACCCACGCGCACCAGCATGCGAGTCCGTTCGAGGCGCTTGATGGTGTAGAACTCGTACTCCTGCAGCAGCTTGAGCGGCTTCGCCTCCAGCCGCTCCGTCTGATAGTTGCGCACCAGCTCGAACAGAAACCGAACCACGACCAGCGAGTAGTTGTTCTGTTGCAGATAGCGGTAAGCGGTACGGGGCTTGCCGTCGGCGAACGCCTTGCGGGCCCGCAAGGCGCGTACCTCCAAAGTGTCGAGGTCGCGATAGCGGAAGCGGATGTACAGCTCGTAGATCAGCACGCCGAGCTCGATGAGCACCCAGAGGAGACACATGATGGCGGCCACGAGCACCGGCCAGAGCAGCACTCGGGCGAGGTTGTAGATCGTGTCCTGAAGCGAGTTCACGCGAACGCCGACTCCCCGACCGCACCGTGAAGACCGGGCCCGGCCTTCTCTCAGATGTGCAGGCTAGGTCGCGGCCGTGAGGATCTCGCGAGCGAGGTGTACGGAGTGCGTGAGCAGCGAGGCTCTGCACCCTGCTCCTCCGGCTAGGCAAAGGGCCGTGCGTTCAGCGGCGTCGTGCCTCCGCCCCTCTTGAGCTCGCTGCGCCAGCCGCGATTGGCCAAGGAGCGATAGACCGGCGCCGGGATCGCCGGCTTGGCCATGAGCCGCACGGCCTCGGCGGAGAGTGGCTCGCCGGCGGCCAGCGCCGCCGCGCTCAGATCGAGCGCGCGCAGCGCCACGCGCAGCAACCCGCGCAGCTCGCGTGCCGGGCGCCCGCCGACCGCGCCGCCGCCGCCCATGGCCAGGCCGCCGGCCCACTCGCAGCCGGCCGCCTGGGCGAAGTTGCGGCAGATCTCGAGGGCCACGTGGTTGTGCTCGGCCTCCGGGAAGCCGCACTGGCAGATGGCGACCAGAGTAGGCGCCGAAGCAGGGGCGGCCGTCGCGCGGCGCGCGGCGATGAGCTCCAGTGCGCGGATCACCGGCGCCGGCAGGCAGTCGATGTAGAGAGGGAACGAGAGCACCACGAGGTCGGCGGCCGCGACGGCGGCGTGCAGCCCCTCCGTCGCCTCCTCCGACCTCAGCGCCTTCATGAGAGTCACCGTCTCGGTCTGCAGGCCACGCCGCCCGAGCTCCTCGAGCAAGTACGTGCCGAGCGACGCCGACGAGCTCGCACCCGGCTTGGGGCTGCCGATCAGGAGCAGTGCTGTACGGGGCGCCTTCATGCCAGCACCTCCTTCCCGTTCACGTCGGCTGCGGCGCCCGCCACCTCTAGGCCCACTTCGTTCAGCAAGGAGCCGACCGCCACTCGCACCTCCCACTCGCCGGCGCCGTCCTCCACCACGCCGACGGCCCAGCGCTCAGGCCTCAGGTTAAGTCGGTTGCGCGCCACCAGACGACGAAACGTGTGCGCCTCGGCACCTGTCGCCTCGCCCCGCGGCACGCTGCCGACCACCAACAGGTCGCGGTTGCCCTGGTACCGCTGGGGATGACGCGTGTCTGGACCGCTCTTCTTAAGGTCCGGGAGGAGCAGTGGAATCAGGTGGTCCAGCGCCTTCTTGAGCTCGGCGGAGTATCCGCCAAACGTGACCGGCGTAAGGTAGACGAGCAATTCGACACGCGCCGCGGCGGCGGCCACGTCGCGCCCGGCATCGCCGTGCACGCACACCCCCGGCGTCTTCACCCAGCAGCCGAAACAACCGCTGCACCAGGCGATGCGCATGTCGCGCAGGCGCCACTCCGCGACCGTCCAGCCGGCGGCGACCAGGCCCTCCACCACAACCCCGTGGACCAGATCCAGGGTGGCGTCGCCGTCGGCGGCGCCGTCGAAGAGCAGGGCACTACGGCTCTCTTTCGCTTTCATTGGCCTTCCTCCGCGTGGTCGTTCTCGCTCGGGTGCCAGCCCTCAGCCCCGGCGCGAGGTTCAGCCGGCAGTTTCTCGAGCGCGGCGATGGTCTCGTCGCACCATCTGATGTACGCCTCGCTGATGTGGCGCCCCCAACTCACCGTCATGAGCCAGTACGGTGTCGGGGGGGTCGGTCTCGCGCGCCATCGCTTCGTCGTAGCCACCGTACCTGCGCAGCAGCGCCTCGTGCTGCTCGCGAAACTGCTTGACGTGAGCGATCATCGGGGCGGGGCCTGTCTCCCAACCGTGGAACAGCTTGAGGAGCAGCTCCACGCGCTCCTTGTGCGGCTCCGGAGGCTGCGCCAGCCAGCGCTGCAGCTCGTCGCGGCCACGATCGCTGATGGTGTACACGTGACGATCGGGTCGGCCGGCGTGGTGCCGCACATCCCGCGTGGCGAGACCTTCGTCTTCCAGGCGTTTGAGGATCGGGTAGATGTGCCCGTAGCTCTCGCTCCAGAAATTGCCGAGACTCCGCGCGTAGATGCGGCGGATGTCGTAGCCCGACAACGCCGCGTAGGCGAGCAGGCCGAGTAGCGCGTACTTGGTCTTGTTCTCGCGGGGCATCGATCCTCCCTGATCGCCATATTGCACAAAGAAATATATCCCCACGATATATACAAGTCAAGCACATGATCTCGTGCAGACTGGTTGGGCCTGACTACGCCCCGGCAAGCCTCTTCGCGGCGGAATCCGCGCACCCATCTGCGCGGCGCGGCGGCCATCCCTAAAGCGAGGGATGGCCGCCGCGGTTGTCCGTCGAGCTGCTGGCGCGCTGCGTCAGTGCGCCCAATCCATCATGGAGAACAGTGAGCCCATGGCGTGGCTGCTCACGGCGTAGCTAGCGTTGTAGTCGATCACCGCCCAAGCCGCGTGAGTGGTGGGGTCGAAGCCGTAGGTGCCGAGACCGTCCGAGGGCAGCTCAGGTCCGAGGACGAAGCGCTTGGTCTGGGTGCCCGTGTTCAGATTCACGGCATTGACCCAGTTGCCGTTGGCGTCTTTGGCGACCAGGATGCCGAGGCCGTGGCCGTGACTCTTGCCGACGCTCATGGCAAGTGCGAACGGGTCGGTCTGGGTGCCGCCCATGGGGGCCATGCCCCAGAGGGTGAGTATGCTGCTATCGACGCCGTCACAAGCCGTGACCGGCGTCCAGCCGGTGTCGACGGTCTGGGCGAGAACACGACCGGTGTAGTCGGTCGCCTTATTGGCGTAGGAGCCCGAGAGGATCTGCGCCGACGTGCCGTCGAAGCTGTCCTTGACGGCCGTGTACGACGGGCTGTTGTTGGTGCCGTTGGTGGCACCCCCACCGACGACGAACTCCTTGCCGTTGAGGCTGTAGCCCCAAGTCGCCATCTTGACGAAGTGGAACGTGGGCGTGATGTGGCTGCCGGCGCCGCTGGGGCCACTCGGATAGCTCTCGTCGGACTGCCAGTTACCCTGATCGTCGCCGTAGTAGGTCACGGTCACGCGCGGGCCGTCGACGGTGTAGATGTAGTAGCCGACCCTGTACAAGTCCTGGGCCACGGACGTCTCGCGGACCTTCTGGCCGAACCAGTTCGGGTCGGTGATCGACTTGGGTGTGTAGAACTTGCTGCTGTTGGAAGCGCTGATGATCTCCTGCACGCTCGACTTGCCGTCCGGGCTGGCGATGATCGAGCGCTGCGCGATGTGATCGTGGCCGCAGATGTAGTACTTCACGTCGTTGTTCTGCAGGCTGGCGATGAAGTCATTCTGCATGGCTGGATTCGCGTTCGTGTAGCCGACGAACGGCGAGTCCTGATGGCTTTCGGCGATGAGCGGCTGATGGCAGAACACGAAGGCCTGGGTAGTGCCGCGCGTGTTCTTGTTGAGGCGGCTGTTGATCCACGCCTGCTGGTCGGCGATCGAGTAGCCGTAGTCGTAGCCGGCCGCCGACACATCCTTGCTCGGCGTTTCCCAGGTGTCGAGGAGCACGAAGCGGGCGTTGTTACCCGGGGTGCCGTAGTCGAACGAGTAGGTCATGCCCGTCAGGTCGGGGCTCACTGAGGTGGGGCTGCTGAAGTTCGTGGCGCCGAAGGTGTTGCTAAGCCCTTGGGTCTGCGGAAAGGCCGCCCGGAAGGCCGGGATGGCGAAGTTGTTGGCCGGTCCATACTCCGCCCCGTAGGTCTCGTGGTTGCCACGGATCGGAAAGTAGCCGATGCCCGCGTTGAGGAGCTGCTGGGCCGCGGCGGCACGCGTGGCAATGCCCGCGTCCGTGCCCTGGTCGGTGATGTCACCCGGCTCGATGACGAACTTGACGCCCTTGGAGATGAACTGCGCGTTGATCTGCTTGATGATCGACACGGGCACGCTGTTCGGATTGGCGCCCGCAGGATCAGTCGAGCAGGTCCACTGCGTGTCGCCCATGACTCCGAAAGACCAGGCCTTGCTGGCTGGCGGCGAGCATGTCTTGGGCTGCGAATGCGCTCCGGCAGCCGAGATGCCCACGGCCACGCTGGCCAGCAGCGCCGCACCCACCAGCACGCCGGCGGCGAGCGCCTTCCTACGATTGGTACCCTTAACCTTCACAACTTCCTCCCCTGTAGCACTTCGCTGACCAGCCACTCACGGTCGCCGGCAGCCCGCCCGGATCGTCGCTCTTCATGGTCGCTGATCGATGCTCGCGGCGGTCGCGATGGCTGCCCGCAGTGGTCTGCGGGGCGATGATAGGGGTGGCCGGCAAGGTACACGTGAAGGGGGATGTCAAGTTCAGTTAGCGTGCGCCGGCGACGAGCCGCGCGGCACTGCCCTCGCCGGGCTCAGCATGCAAGCGCCAGGAGAGGAACGTGTCAGAACGCTGTGAGCGCCGTCACTGCACCCCGGTGAGGCGCTACCCAGGACGACGCGCAGGCCGCGATTCTCACAGGTGAGTCTCAGCCGGCTCTCACGAGATACTCAAATTGACAGGGCAGACTCGCTTTGGTCCCCACACCACGTGCGGCCCTCCCTGCCGCACACCGATCTCGGATGGTCCGCACACCGCCGAGATCACACGCGAAGGGCCTGCCGCCCTCAACGCCCTTCCCGGCGGCAGGTCCTTCGCCCTCTCCCGCGACCACACTCCTCAGCGCGGCCGCACGTGGGTCGCGCCCTGCACGAGGCCACCCGCGAACGCTTCACGGAGCAGGATCCAATCACCATGTCGCAAACGGCCCCTGTGAGGGCTAACCGTGATGAATGCGCCCGGTCGTGAAATTGTCCAGGAAGGAGCGCAGGTCGCTGCTCCATCGCGGCGTGACGGCGCGCAGAACGCGAACCGTCGCCGAGCGGTGGACAGCGCCTGAGAAGGGGACAAGCGAGGACGGCAGGAGGAGGAGCGCGCTGGTCAATATCCAAACGAAAACGAGCGCCAGGAGCGCACCCACCAGCAGACCTCCCACTCGGTTCAGGCTTCTCACCACGGGGATGCGGGCGATCGCGCCGTTCAGGCGCACCACCGCGTACCCCGCCGCGACGCCCACTACGGCGAGGATGACGAGGAACGCCACGATGCGCCCCTCGGTGGACGTCAGGCGGGGCACCAGACGAGTGAGCAGGCGGCCCGCGCGGCCGTCGTAGTGGAAGGCGAGGTAGAGCCCGGCCGCCAGCGCCGCGAGTCCCGCAAGCTCGCCGACGAGGCCACGACGCAGACCCTGGAAGCCGAGCAGGGCGAACACCACCACGACGATTACATCGTAAAGGTTCATGGTTCGTGCATCAGTTCAGCACGGCCCGCAGGTAGTACACCCAGAAGGCCGGGATCTCGCGCAAGACGAGCTGGGTGGTCTGGGGGATGCGATGAGCGTGCGACGGCACCGTGATGACGTCGTAGCCGTAGCGCTGGTAGGCCAGCTGTAACGCGCGGCAGGTGGAAGAAGTCGCTCACCACGGCCACGGAGCGATCGCCGGCGGCGCGAAACAGGGGCACCGTGTCGCGCACCGTCACGTCTGTGTTGTAGCCGCGAGGGTCGAGCTCGATGGCGGCAGCGGGCACGCCGAGGCCGATGGCCAGCGTGCGCATCACGGTCACCTCATTGACCGGCTCGTTGGCGCCGCGGGCCCCGGACATGAGCAACCTGCGGGCAAGACCGGCCTTGTACAGCTGGGCGGCCGTGCGCACGCGATCGGCGAGACAGATGGACGGCTGCCCGTCGGCGTGCACCTGGGCGCCGAACACCACGGCCACCTGTGCCGCCCGCACGTACGTGGTCTTGCCGAAGAAGACCTGCTGCGCCAGCGGGAAGAGTATGCCGCAGAGCACCACCACACCGGCGACCAGCAGCAGCGACCGGCGAGGGCGCTGCGGCGACGCCGTGCGGGCTGCGGCCCAGGCGATGTAGAGCAGCGCGGCGGCCAGCACAAACGACAGCGGCAGCGGCACCCACGGCCGAATCTGCCCATGCTCCCAGGCATGGTAGAAGGTCACGCCGTTACGCATCGCGACGACGGCCAGGCCGGCGGCGGTTACAGGCGTCGCGAAGCGACGCCAGCCCGCCGCCGCCGGCCTCAAGCCCCACCACACGAGGAAGAGCCCCGCGACGGCGAAGATGAGTGCCGTCACCTGGGCCGGCAAGGGGCGCAAGTCGAGCCACCACACGTTCTCGTTCATGCCGGGCACGCGCAGCTCGCCGACGAGGTTGAGCAGAGAGAACAGTCCGAAGAAGAGCGCAATCCCGCGCGCCACCCCGTGCGACCAGAGTCGCACCCCACTCGCGGCCCGCACCCCCCCGCGCACACGGCCGCGGGACCGCGCTTGCCACCGTGCCCTGTGACGCGCGGCCATCACTTCGGCGCCGTGGCCGAGGGGGCCGGCAGCAAGGCCTCCATCATGGCGACCGCCGACGAGCAGTCGAAGGCGTACAGCACGCCGTTGCCGGTCGGTGCGGTCCAGTTGGTGCCCATAAGACCCTTGGCATTACGGTGGGCCCAGACGGCCCCGGCGTTGCGTTGGAACCAACTGTCGTAAGCAGTGATGCCGTTGTCGCGGGCGAAGCGCACGGCCCAGCGGGCGAAGATACCCTTGAAGCCACCGGTGTCTTGGTTCGGGGTGGTGCCGTCACCCGAGAGGACGCCGTTGCTCGTCGTCATGTTGTTCTCGGTGTAGTTGAGAGCATGCGTGGCGTCGGCGTAGTAGGAGTGATTGCCGGTGATCTCGTAGAGGAGTGCCGCCGCGCCGATGAAGGTGCCCTGGTTGTAGGAGAACTTGGTGTGATATGTGCGCGTGCCGCCGCTGGCCCTGTAACGGATGTGGTCGTAGACCTGCCCCGTGCTTGTGTTGAAGAGATGGGCTCGTTCCCAGGCGTAGAGAGACGTGGCCTGCGAGAGGTACTTCTGGTCGTGGCTGGCGAAGTAGAGCTCGCAGGCGGCGATCACGGCCGGCATGTTCGTCGTCGTGTTCTTCTCGGCGCGGCGGGCATGCCCCGTGTCTGTGCGCCACCACAGGCCGCCGCCGAAGTCTGCGCTCCAGGAGCGCGCGTAGGAGGCCTCGAAGTTGGTCGCCGCCATCTGCATGTAGGCGGCGTCGCCGGTGATGTTGTACGCACGTGCCGCGGCGATCACCATCCACATGATGTCGTCGTTGGCGCGCGGGCCGAGGTACTTGCCCGTGGCCCCGCCCTTGTACTTCTTCATCCAGTTCGGGCCGAAGTGGGCCAGGAAGCCCGCACAGAGTGCGCTCACGAGCTGCCGATACGTCGGGTCGGCAGTGTAGCGGTAGTAGTCCTCGGCCGTCTCGATCATCTCGGCACCCTGCCAGAAGCCGAACTGGCCTCCCGCAGTGCTCAACTGGTAGAAGCCCTTGGCCGTCGAGCCTCGGTAGAACGCCTGGTTGAACGAGGTCATGCTCTGGCGCGCATTGGCGGCCGTGAGCGTGAGACCAGGATTGGGACCGGCGAACACGGTGGCCGTGGCGCCGCCGCCGCAGGCTGCCGCGACGATCCCACAAGCCAGCGCCACGAGCGCAGCCAGCACGAGGCCCTTCATGCCGAACGGTACCCGTCGCTTCGCCACGTCTGTCTCCTTGCCTCCTGTAACGTCTGGACATGATAAGCGCGATGCGCGACGCACGATACCCGGCCGCTCATCGCCTCGCGGTTGCGCGAGCCCGCGGCATGAGCCAGCATCACCGATGGCTCCGGCTGCTGCCGGGCCGAGACGGAGGAAGCATGACGGTGGGCCTGCAGGTGGTGATCCCGGCGAACGGCGCGCAAGCGCCCATCGCGGCCAGCGACGAGCAAGCCGGGCAGACGCCGGTTCAGCCATCGTC
>CAWKEZ010000082.1:0-55605 GCA_963848545.1 uncultured Thermoleophilia bacterium | reverse complement strand
CATCACCGCTAAGAGGCTCAGGCGGCATAGTGGGGTGGCCGCATTGCACGCAGAATTGGCATACCTTGCCTCCCATCACAATCGACACGATAGCCGGAATACTACTATCGACGCGAGACGGAAGAGCCTTGACTGCGTCGGTCGGACCGTCGAGAAGCGCAAGAGTCACGCTGCTCTCCGAACCCTCGTCAGCGCTCACCGCCTCCGCCATTTTGAGTAGCCCCTTGAGCCGTCACCCCAGATTCGTGTCGCCTTCATGGCCTCGCGGTAGACTAATCGCAGCCCGGGACTCAGTCGGCGGCAGCACAGCGAGGGGTAACAGCTGGTGGACTACCGCAAGTGGCGAGGCGTGTCCAGCTCACAGCAAAGGGCGAGTGTGGCAAACTCGTTCCCCTGCGCTGCCGGTCCCTATACCCCCGCGGTACGGCCTGGCCGCGCACGTGGTGGGCGACGTTGGAATTGAACCAACGACCTCCAGCTTGTCGAGCTGGCGCTCTCCCAACTGAGCTAGTCGCCCACGCAGAGACGGCAGTATAGCGAAGGCGGCGGCGGCGGCGCTAGCCGGCAGGCGAACGCCTGCCGGCTTCGGCCGTCGCCCCGCTCCTCGGCCCATCAGGCGGATGCCAGCGACCCGCCGCCCTTCGCAGGCTCCCGGCCTAGCGCGCCGCGCTGCGGCGCGGCACGCGCGGCCTGATGCCTCGAGAGGCAGAGCGCCGGGCGCCGCCGTTCCACACCAGCTTGCCTGGACGTGCCTGCACCTGGTGTGACTCCGGGATGGCGCGCTTGTCGTAGTCGAACTCGGGCAGGTCGTGGCGCTCGAGGGTGGCGCCGATGAGACGCTTGATGGCCTTGAGCTCGTGCACGTCCTCCCCCGTGAGCAGGCTCACGGCGATGCCGCTGGCGCCCGCCCTGGCGGTGCGCCCGATGCGGTGCACGTAATCTTCCGGGTTCGTGGGGATGTCGAAGTTGATCACGTGCGTAATGTCGTCTACGTCGATGCCGCGGGCCACCACGTCGGTGGCCACCAGCACGGCGATCTTGCCCTTCTTGAAGCCGTCGAGCGCCTGTTGGCGCTGGCCCTGTGAACGGTCGCCGTGGATCGCCTCACAGGTGATCCCGGCCTTGTTGAGGGTGCGCGCCAGGCGTTCGGCGCGGCGTCGCGTGCGGGTGAACACCAGGGTGCGCTCGGGGTCGTGGTGGCGGAAATACTCCACCAGCAGGTCGACCTTCTGGTCATGGTTGACCGGCAGCACCTTCTGCTCCACGCTCTCCACTGGCGTGGCGCTGCCCCCCAGCTCGATGAAACACCGGCTGGTGCAGCGTATCCTCGATGATGCTCAGCACCTGCTTGCTCATGGTGGCGCTGAAGAACAGGTTCTGACGCTTCGACGGGATGGCGTTGATGATGCGTTTCACGTCTGGCCAGAAGCCCATGTCGAGCATGCGGTCGGCCTCGTCCAGGACGAGCGTGCTGACCTTGTCGAGCAGGATGTCGCCCTGCCGCAGCATGTCGAGCAGCCGGCCCGGAGTGGCCACCAGCAGGTCGACGCCCTTGCGCACCTTCCTCGCCTGGGGGTCGTATGGCACCCCACCGAACACGGCCACCACGGTGCGACGGGTGTAGGTGCTGAGGGTCTCGCCTACCTCCTCGATCTGGCCGCAAAGCTCGCGGGTGGGCGTAACCACCAGGGCAGACGGGTGGGCGGTGCGACCGTCGGCGACGGTCGGGCCTGCTCATGCGTTGCACTATGGGCAGAACGAAGGCGGCCGTCTTGCCGGTACCGGTCTGCGCACAGCCCACCACGTCGCGTCCGGCAAGGACGCGGGGGATGGCTTGCTCCTGGATGGGAGTGGGCGTCTTGTACCCCATGGCCGCGACGCCGGCCAGAAGGTCGCCGCTCAGGCCAAGCGCGGCGAACAGCGGCAGGTCGACCTCCGGCGTGGGGCCGGCGGGTCGCTCGGCGTGAGTGCGCTCGTGGTAGCTCTCATCCACGCCGGGGCCGCGGCGATCGTCGCGCTCGCGGCGCGGACCCCGGGCCCGGTCGCGAGCGGAGTGGTCGCGACCAGACCCGCCGCCCAGGCGGCCGTGGCGCTCATGCTGGCCCTGCCGAGGCTGGCGCTCAGACTGCACGTCTGTGCGCTGCTCGGTCTGGGGACCGTCAGAGGCTTGCGGCCGGGCAGGGGCAGCGCCCTGGGCGTTCACGGTGGCGCCCGCCACGCCGCTTGCCGCGCTCGCGCCTGTCGCGGCGCCGGCGCCGCGACCGCGGCCGCGGCCACCGCGCCGGCGACGGCGCTGCGAGACGCCTTCGCCCTGGGGTTGGGCGCTCTTCTCCATGGTGGGGTCACTTACTGGATTCACCAGATGCTCTCTTCCTCGACGACTCCGCATCCTGCCGCGCATCATCACTCGCGGGCGCGCGAAACCGCTCACCGGCGGGTTGCGGGATGTGCGGGAATACGTCTATTGGGGGGTCGCCCTCGGGGCGCCCTGACTCTTTAGGTACGAGTGTTCCTTTCGCTTTCAGACCACTGCCCGGTTGCCACAGAGTCTGGGGTCTGAGTGAGGAGGAAGGCCCAGCGCCAGATGCGCGGGCAAGAAACCGGCTCCCTTACCACAAACCGACCTTATCAGGTCTGGTTTACTCTGGCAAGCCTGGTGACGCACCCCCGCGCGGGCGGCAGCTGCGATCGCCGCCAGCGGCCGGCCGTCCCTCGGCCCGCGACCGGCCGGATCAGGCGCCGCGGCGCCGGCGCCGGTACCAGTCGAGAGTCTCTCGCAGAGCGTCTTCGTGGCGGGTAACCGCGAAGGGTCCAAAGGCTGCCATGAACTTCCCCGTATCGCTGACGAACGGCCGGTCCCACTGATCCATGATCTCCGGAAACTCGCGCAAGACCGGTACCACTAGCCCAAGCAGCCGCACGCCGCGCAGGCCCAGCACCGCCGGAATTGCGGACGAGCCGGCCACCCGCGCCGCGAGCTCCACGAACTGCCGGCCCGTTAGAGGCGGAGCCGCGGGCAGATGCCACACTTGGCCATCGGCCGTCGCGTCCTCGCCCAGTGTCACGAAGGCCCGGGCCATGTCGGGAAGGTAGCCCAGCGTGTGCGGCTGGTCGAGGTCGGCGAACCACCGGGCTTTCCTGCTCGCCAGCACCGCCCTGAAGAAGCGCGCGCCCACCACAGAATTGGCACCGCCCGGCCCGTAGTAGTCGGAAGACCGGGCAATCACCACCGGCAGCCGGCCCTCGCGGTGCGCCGCCAGGAGCTCCTCGGCGATGGCGGCGCGCACCCGGCCCTTCTTGCTCCGCGCCGCCACCGGCGTGTCTTCCGTGAGGCGGCTGGCGGCGGGGCCATACATGTAGAGGTTGTCGGCGAACACCAGTTTCGCGCCGGCTGCGCGCTCTCTTCCATGACCCCGCGTGTCATGGCCGGGAACTCCTGGGCCAGCGCCGGTAAGGCGGCTGGGCACAGTGGTAGCACCACGCGGCGCCGGCGAGGGCGGCGGCGAAGCTGCCCGCGCTCGGTCACGTCGGCGGCGCAATCCTCGTACGAGGCGGGGGGCTGCGCGCCGTCGCCCGTGGCGGGGTAGCCGCCACGGGTGACGGCGCGCACACGCCGCCCCTGCCCCACTAACTCGCGCACCACCGCCCCGCCAATGCCCCCGCCGGCACCCAGCACCACCTGCAGGTCGTGCGCTCGCCTGTCGTCTGTGCCCACCACGTCCTCCGGCACGCCCGGCCGCCCGGCGTTTAGTCTTCCTCGGATACCTCAGCGGAAGCGTCTCTCACTCTGCCCCGCTGTCGCGCGCGCTTGTCCTCGTACATCAACATGTCGACGCGTGTCAACAGCTCGTCGGGATCTTCGAGACCCCTCCAATCGGCAATCACTGCGCCGTGGCTGAGGCTCAGGTTTAGGTCGAGCCCGCGGCCGGCGGTGGCAACAGCCTCATCGAGGCGTCCGTCAGCGCTGCAGGGTCGGCGTCCACGGTCGCCTCGGCCACTACGCAGAACTCGTCGCCCCCGAGACGCGCCAACAGGTCGGTGTCGCGAAACGTGCCGCGCAGAGTTGCGGCGACGGCCTGCAGCACCTTGTCGCCCTGCCCATGGCCGAATCTGTCGTTGATGGCCTTGAAGCCGTCAATGTCGCCGTAGAGCACCAGCAGAACGGCTGCCGGCCCGCTTGGCCCGCTTGCTCTGCTCGGGGAGCATCACGTAGAAACCGCGCCGGTTGAGCAGACCGGTGAGCTCGTCGCGCAGGGTGAGCGCCGAGCTGCCGTTCGGCCTTCTTGCGACCGGTGATGTCGCGAGAGATCGACAGCACGAGCAGCTCACCGTCCACGTCGGTGAGGCTCGAGCCCATCTCCACCGGCACACGCCGCCCGTCGCGCGTTTGGCGCACGCTCTCGTACACCACCCGCTCCTCCTTGAGCAGACGCTGCATGATCTCGCGCAACTGCCCCGGCCGGGCCGGCGTCTCGACGGCGCGCGGGGTAAGGCCCAGCATCTCTTCGCGCGTGTAGCCGAGCAGCTTGCAGGCGGCATCGTTAACGGCCATGAAGCGAGTGGGCTCGCCGCCGGCGTCGAGGCCGTGAAGGTAGACCGCGTCGTTGCTCACTTCGAAGAGCAGGCGGTAGCGCGCCTGGCTACCCTTGAGCTGGCGACGCGCCGCCTCGGCACGCTCGGCGACATCCTCCAGACGCCGGCGCTGTGCCACGAAGCGATCGACGCCCACACCCAGGCCGACGCCTACGGCGCCGTAGGCAATGAGGCTGAAGATGAAGGCCGTGAGATCGCCGCTGGCCAGCACGAAGTAGCCCACCGTGGCGACGAACACCGCCCACAGGGCGGTCACGAGGCCGCCGCGCACACCGCCGAAATAGGCTCCCGCCACGACGAGCCCCACGCCCAGCAGCTCGATCCCCGCCAGCGGCAAGGTCAAGGCGGCCAAACCGAAGATGACAGCGAACGCGACGAGGGCCCCGTTCATGCGCGGGTTACGCACAGCCTGCTCCCCTCGTGGAAGACCTGTGCCTCTCCTATGCCCCAGCCTTGCCCCAGTCGAACGCCTCCCCGACGGCGTGCAATCTCGCCTTGAGACCGTCGTCGCAGAAGGCTCCGGCGAGAGCGTGGGCGAACATGTTCCGGGGCGCATGCCCGAGACCGGTGGCGAGGGTGCACTCACGGCTGAGGTGGGTGTTCATGAGCACGGGATCGTCCGACGAGATGGAGCAGCGCACGCCGGCCGCGAGCAGGCGCGGCAGCGGGTGCCGCGCCAGCGAGGGCACAGCTCCGGTGAGCACGTTGCTGGTGGGCGTCACGTCGCAGACGATACCACGCGCGGCCAGCTCGGCGAGAGCCCGGGATCCTCCGCGGCGCGCACGCCGTGCCGCAGGCGATCCGCGTGCAGCACGTTCAGGGCGCCGCGTACCGAGGCCGGCCCGGCGATCTCGCCGGCGTGGGGCGCGGCCTTGAGACCTCCCGCGCGCGCCGCGGCGAAGGGCCTCTCGAAGAGCTCCGGCGGAAACCTGGCTTCGCTGCCGCCGAGGCTGATACCCACGATCCCGCGTGCGCGGTAGCGCACGGCCCAGCTCACCACCTGGTCGGCGATCTCCACGGGGAAGTCGCGCGTGATGTCGGGCGTGAATCTGATCTCCACGCCGTGCGTCTCCCGGGCCTCCTGGGCACCACTGCAATAGCCCTCGAAGATCTCCTGCCACGGCGTGCCACGGCGCGCGACCGGCTCTGAAGGCGAGAACAGCGCCTCGGCGTACACGCAGCCCTGTGCCGCCAGGTCGGCGGCGTAGTCGACCACGACCTGGCGGAAGTCGCGTTCATGGCACAGTGCCCGGGTGGTCCTGATCCAGACGCGGATGAAATGGTCGAAATCCGTGAACCGGCAGAATCGCCTGAGCCCCGCCACGTCCCTGGCCGGCAGCCGCACGTCGTTGCGCCGTGCCATCTCGAGGAGGCGCTCCGGGTGCACCGTCGCCTCCAGGTGAACGTGGAGCTCCATCTTGGGGTACATGACGGCCGCGGTCATCGCCGCCCGGCCTCCTCACCGACGAGCTCCTCGGCGAGCAGTTCCATGAGCAGGGCATCGCGCCACGTGCCGTCGGCCACGCGCTCGTAGCGACGCAAGACGCCCACGGGGCGAAAGCCTAGCTTCTCGTAGACGTGAATGGCATGCCCGTTGGCCACGGCCGGGTCAACGGTGAAGCGGTGATGCCCGCGCGCCGCGATGAGCCAGCCGATCAGTGTGCGCAGGGCGTCGGAGCCGATCCCGCGGCCGTGGGCCGACGCCGCCACGAAGATATCGATGGCGGCCGACCGGTAGTCGGGGTCCGTCTCCTCATTGAACTGGATGCAGCCGACCACCGCGCCTTCGCGGGCGATCGCCAACGTGACGGCGTCGTCCTCGTCCAAGCGCTCCCACTCGTCGCGCCGCCACCAGGCGGCCACTTCTGGCTGCGCCAGGATGGCAATCAGGAGGGGCGCATCGTCGGGCTCGAGAGGACGCAGCGTCACCTGACGACCGCGCAAGGTGGGAGGTCTGCTGCTCATGCCGGCAGGGTACCAGAGGCGGGTGCCGCCTGTCGCGCGCGGCCCACGGCGGCAAACGGCCCGCAGCTTGCGCCGACGCAGCGCCTGGTGTAGATCAACTCTCCGATACGTAGAGCGTACCTGCTTAACCATACCGTCAGGCCGAGAACGCACCATGCACCTACCAAGGAGGGGCCATGTACGAGCTGTATGAAGACGTGATAATCCCGGGATCGGTCGGCCCGTCGCTAGGCACGGGATGGCTGCCATCCTTCCCCGACCTCAGAGACTACGACGCGGCACATCCCGAGGTGGCGGCCATGACCGCCAGGCTCGGTCTGGCCGGCTCGCCGGCCTCCGCCCCGTCGCTGCCGCAGAAGGTCGACCTGCGAACGTGGTGCTCGCCGATCGAGTCTCAGGGCCAGCTGGGCGCCTGCACCGCCCACGCGGCGGTGGGCATCGTCGAGTACTACGAGCGCCGGGCCTTCGGCAAATACCTCGACGGATCGCGCCTCTTCGTCTACAAGGCGACGCGCAACTTGATGCGCGTCAAGGGCGACACGGGGGCTTTCCTGCGCTCGGTCATGGGCGCCATCGCCCTGTGCGGCGTCCCCGAGGAGAAGTACTGGCCATATACCGACAAGTCGCCAGACTTCGACGTGGAGCCACCGGCGTTCTGCTACGCGCTGGGCGACGAGTTCAGAGCCCTCAAGTACTTCTGCCACGATCCGCAGGCTCAACAGCCAGATCCTCAGGCCGTGCTGAATTCGCTCAAGACCAGCCTGGCAGGCGGCATCCCCGCGATGTTCGGCTTCTGGGGCTTCCCCTCATGGAGCAAGGCGGACCTGGCGGGCGCCATACCGTATCCCTGCCACGGGGAGCGGGCGATCTGGGGTCACGCCGTGGCCGCCGTGGGGTACGACGATGAGGTGGTCATCACGAACACCGTCGACAACGCCGCCACCACCGGCGCCATCATGCTGCGCAACTCCTGGGGAGACACCTGGGGCGACAAAGGTTATGGGTGGCTGCCCTACCAGTACGTCCTCGATCGGCTGGCCAGCGACTTCTGGTCGCTGCTGAGCCTCGACTGGGTGAACACCGAGCAGTTCGGGCTGTGAGTGGCCGCCGGCGCGCAGCGGTTGGCGACGGCCGTAAGGCCGCCGGCCTACTTGCGCGGCTCGCTGCCGCCGGCGCGCCAGACGAGGTAGGCGTGCACGAAGCCGTCGAGATCGCCGTCGAGCACAGCCTGCGTGTTGCCGGTCTCGAAGCCGGTGCGCAGGTCTTTGACCATCTGGTAGGGGTGTAGCACGTAGCTGCGTATCTGACTGCCGAAGTTCACGTCGAGCACCTGGCCGCGCTCGCGGGCGAGCTCTGCAGCGAGATTGCGCTCCTCGAGCTCCACCAGCTTGGACTTGAGCATGCGCATGGCGACGGCCTTGTTCTGCAACTGAGAGCGCTCGTTCTGGCACTGCACCACGATGTTGGTGGGGATGTGCGTGATGCGCACCGCGGAGCTCGTCTTGTTGACGTGCTGGCCGCCGGCACCGCTGCTGCGGTAGGTGTCGATGCGCAGTTCGTCCTCGTCGATCTCTACCGCCACGTCTTCGCTGACCAGGGGCGAGATCTCCACTGCCACGAAGCTGGTATGGCGGCGATTGGCCGAGTCGAAGGGGCTCATGCGCACCAGCCGGTGCACCCCCTTCTCCGACTGCAACAGACCGTAGACGTTGTCGCCCTCCACGGTGAGCGTGGCGCTCTTGATGCCGGCTTCGTCGCCCTCCTGCGCGTCGTTGATCTCGACCTTGAAGGAGCGGCGCTCGAACCAGCGCAGGTACATACGCAGGAGCATCTCGGCCCAGTCTTGCGACTCGGTGCCGCCGGCCCCGGGATGGATGGTGAGGATGGCACCGCCCTCGTCGTACCGGCCGCTGAAGAAGCGCAGCTCCTCACGCCGTTGAAGGTCGGACTCGAGCTCGGCGATGCCGGTCACCAGCTCGTTTAGAAGCTCGTCGTCAACCGTCTCGTTGGCGAGCTCCTCGCGCAGCAGCTCCTCGGTGGACTCGAGGTCGGCGTACCGCCCCTCGATCTCGGCGAGCTCCTCGAGACGGCGCTTGATGCGGCTGTACTCGGCCGAGACCTTCGAGGCGGCCACTTGATCGTCCCAGAAGTCGGCGGCCCGCATGCGCTCCTTGAGCACCTGCAGGTCGGTCGTCAGTCGAGCCGGGTCAAAGATAGCTCCGCAGCCAGCCAAGGCGCCCGGAGGCTTCCTTGAGCCGCTCGCGGAGCGAGTCGAGCTGAACGACTACTTCTGAGACGGTGGGGCTCATGACTCCGGTAGTGTACCCGAAATGCGGCATGGCTTCAGCCGAGCACAGAACCAGCCGATACATGCGCAGCGAGCCCCCGCACCCGGCCACCGGCACGCGGCACGTGCTAGGCCCCGTGACACCTCTTGTACTTCTTCCCGCTGCCGCACGGGCACGGGTCGTTGCGCCCGACCTTCTCGTAGACCACCCTCTGTTGCACTTGCACCTTGGCGCCGCCGGTGCTCGTCGTGGTGCTGGCGCCGCCGCGCCGGCCGCCGCCGGCGGCCAGGTTCGGTGGAGGCTCGTCGGCGAAGCCGTCTCCGTCTGGGGTGGCATACTCGCCGGCGGCCTGAGCGGCGCCGTGGAACGAGGTCTGCGTGATGAGGTCGTCGCCGCTCGTGTAGTTGAGCTGCACGAGCGGCTCCTCGAAGAATCACCGCGGTGAACACGGCGAGGTCTTCAGGGCTGTTCTTCATGAGCGTGGTGACGGTGCTGAGCTTGATGCCCTCGGACATGTCTTGGAACAGCTCGAACCCCTCGTTCTTGTACTCCACCAGGGGGTCGCGCTGCCCGAGGGCGCGCAGGTGGATGCCCTCCTGCAAGTAGTCCATGTCGAGGAGATGGTCTTTCCAGCGCGCGTCGATGACCTGCAGCATCACGGCCCGCTCCACGGTGCGCATCTGCTCGACGCCGATGATGCGTTCGCGCTCGTCGTATTGGTCGAGCGCGTCGTCTGCGAAGAGGTCGACCATGTCGTCTTCGGTCGCTGACGCGATGTCGATATCGTTCTTCTTGACCTTGGGATCGTAGATCTGCGCGAGCCCGATGAAGAGACCGTCCATGTCCCAGTCTTCGGAGAACTGCACGCCTCCCAGCGCGCCCCCCACGGTACCCTCGACCAGCTCGCGGATCATCTCTCGCACCTGGCCGCCGAAGTCTTCGCCCATCAGGATGCGGTTGCGCTGGTCGTAGATCACGCGCCGCTGCTCGTTCATGACCTCGTCGTATTTGAGCACGTTCTTGCGTCGCATGAAGTTGAGCTCTTCGACCTTCACTTGCGCTTTCTCGACCACGTTGCTGAGCATCCTCGCCTCGAGCGGCTGGCCCTCCTGCGGGCCCAGCCTGCTGAGGATACGGTACATGCGATCGCCGGCGAACAGGCGGATGAGCTCGTCTTCGGCCGAGAGATAGAAGCGGCTCTCACCCGGGTCGCCCTGGCGGCCGGAACGGCCGCGGAGCTGGTTGTCGATGCGCCGGCTCTCGTGGCGCTCCGTGCCCAGCACGTAGAGACCGCCGGCCGCGACGACCCCCTCGCCCAGCTTGATGTCGACACCGCGGCCGGCCATGTTGGTGGCGATCGTCACCACGCCCTTCTGGCCCGCGGTCTTGAGATCTCGCCCTCGCGCTCGTGCTGCTTGGCGTTCAGCACGCTATGCGGCACGCCGTGACGTTCGAGCAGACGCGAGAGCATTTCGCTGACCTCCACCGAGACCGTGCCTACGAGCACCGGCTGGCCCTTCTCGTAGCGGCCCACGATATCGTCGACCACAGCCGCGAACTTCTCCTTGGCGGTAGTGAAGATGAAGTCGTTCTCGTCTTTGCGCACCATCGGTGCATTGGCGGGGATCTGCACCACCTCGAGGCCGTAGATCCGACGGAACTCGTCTTCCTCGGTCTTGGCGGTACCGGTCATGCCGGCCAGCACCTCGTACATGCGAAAGTAGTTCTGCAAGGTGATGGTCGCGAGCGTCTGGTTCTCTTCGCGGATGGGCACCCTCTCCTTGGCCTCGATGGCCTGGTGCAGACCCTCGGAGTAGCGCCGTCCGTCGAGGATGCGGCCCGTGAACTCGTCGACGATCAGCACTTCGCCGTTCTGCACCACGTACTCGACGTCTTTGTGGTAGAGCGACTCGGCGCGCAACGCCTGGATGAGGTGATTGACGAGGCCTCCGTTTGAGTCCTTGTAGAGGTTGTCGATGTCGAGGGCGCGCTCCACCTTGGCCACACCACTCTTGGTGACCGCCACCGTGCGCTGCTTCTCGTCTACCTCGTAGTCTTCGGCGGCGTGCAGACGCGGCACTACCCGGGCGAACTGTCGATACGTGTCGGCGGCCGTCTCGGGGGCGCCGCTGATGATCAACGGCGTGCGCGCCTCGTCGATGAGGATGGAGTCGACTTCGTCGACGATGCAGTAGTGATGGCCGCGCTGCACCATGTGCTCGCGGCGCATCGTCATGTTGTCACGCAGGTAGTCGAAGCCGAACTCGGAGTTGGTGCCGTAGGTCACGTCGGCGTTGTACTGGGCGCGCCGCTCCTCGGGCGTCATGTTGGCCTGGATGACACCGACCTGGAGACCGAGGAAGCGGTAGACCTGGCCCATCCATTCGGCGTCGCGCTTGGCCAGATAATCGTTGACGGTGACCAGGTGAGTGCCGTTGCCGGACAGGGCGTTGAGGTACATAGGCATGGTGGCGACGAGGGTCTTGCCCTCGCCGGTCTTCATCTCGGCGATGTCGCCCTCGTGAAGGACGATGCCGCCCAGCACCTGCACGTCAAAGGGCCGCATATTCAAGGCCCGCTTGCCCGCTTCGCGAACGACCGCGAAGGCTTCGTAGAGCAAGTCGTCGAGAAGCTCACCGTTCTGGTAGCGCTGACGGAACTCGTCTGTCTTGGCCCGCAGCTCCTCGTCCGTGAGGCCGACAACGCCGGCCTCCAGCCGGATGCAGGCCCTGGCGGTTTGTTCCTCGAGGGCTTTGAGGCGACGACCCTCACCGGCGTGCAGCAGCTTGTCGACGATCTTGATCACAGACGGAATTCTCCCGGGTCGCGTAACTTGGCCTCGGTACGTATTCTCGCACACAGTCGGGCACTGCGTGCATCTCGAAGATCGGCGGCTGAAAGCCGCCGATCACATGCGACACACCTCCCGGCGGCCGCACTTGTCAGCACGGCGACGCTCTCAGACAACGAACGGCCTGCGGAAGCCGCTTCAGTTGTCGGCCGGCTTCATGAGGCCGTAGTGGTATCCTTGCGCCGATACACCACGTTGGTGCGGTTGGACTCGGCGTTGGTGAACACGAAGAAGTCGTGGCCCACGAGCTCAAGCTGCAACGTGGCCTCGTGCACCGACATCGGCTTCAGCGCGAACTGCTTTGTCTTCACGATGCGCCCGTTGTCGCCGGCGTGAGCGAACTCGCCCGTGAGCTCGTCGGCGATCGCCGCTGCGGCCGCGACCGGCGCCAACTCGGCCTCGGGCTCAACGTCGGTAACCAGCTTCTCGTGACCGTGGCGCGTCTTGCCATGCATCTTGTCGTGGTACTTCTTCACACGACGCACGAGCTTGTCACTTACCAGATCGATGGCCGCGTACATGTCGGTCGACGACTCGCGGGCACGGATCACGGGCCCGCGCGTGAACACCGTCGCCTCGGCGATGCGCGGCTCAGGGGATGCTCCGGGTTCTTCTCCACCTTGAGCTCGAGCTCTTCCCTCGTCACCTCGTCGATCTTGCGCTGTTGCAGGAGCTTGTGGACATGCTCGATCTTCCCGTTGGCGTAGTCCTGCAGAGCGTCAGTGACGGTGACGTTGACCTGAGTTTTCATCGACATCGCTCCTTCTGGAAGGCGTGGTCTAGCGATGCTTGAGAGGAAGCTGCGCGGACGGTGCGCGCGAATGTGAAAACGTGGGGTTCGAGAATCTGCTTGAGCGAGTACCTCGGCGCAATGATTCAACGTTTCACCTGTGGTGTATACGTCGTCAACTACGACTACTCGCTTGAGATTCTTTAGTACCCGGTTCGCATCCTCCCGCAACGCGAAGGTGCCTTGGACGTTGGCGGCCCGTGCGGCCCGGTTGAGCCCGCTCTGACGGGCCCCATGGCGCACACGGCGGAGCAGCGGAGCATAGGGCAACCCCGCGTCGCGCGCAAGCCGGCGGGCGAGCAGCTCGGCCTGGTTGAAACCCCGCTCAGGCCGCGCCCGCGGTGGCCCGGAACCCAGGTGATCAGGGTGAGGGCCGAGCCCGCCGGCGAGCCGCCGAAGGCGGCCGGCGGGGTGCCAGCGAAGGCGGCGCCGAAGGCCGGTTCCGCGAGGCGCGCCATCTCCGCGGCCACGGAGCGCAGGCCGCGGAACTTGCAGGCCGCCACCAGCGCGCGTGCCGGGCCTTCGTAGGTAAAGGCGGCGACCGCGGCTACGAAAGCCAGCTCGCGGCCGGCACACTCCGGGCAGGGGCGACCCACGCCGCGCGGGCGCCCCTCGAACGGTCGCGGCACAGGCGCGGCGCAGAGCACGGCCGGCGGCGCCGCACGGCGTCCAGCGCCCGAGGGCGCACAGCGCGGGCAGCGCACCGGCGGCAGCGCGCGAAGGCCGCCCGGCACAGGGCTCGCAGAGCCAGCTCCCGACGGCGTCGCACTGCACACAGCGTTTGGGGAGAAGGAGGTCGATGAGACCGTCGACTACCCCGTCTTCTACCATCGGCGATCTCGTCTCAAGGACGTCGCTCAGGGGCGTTGCTCGCCGTCGCAGAGTCCGTCTTGGTCCACGCGCGAGCGCGGCTCGAACCGTGCCCCAGGGGCGACGAGCGCATTGGCCGCCACGCTGGTGCGGTCGCCGATCACGGCGTCTTCACGTACCACGGCCTCGTGGTGCACCACCACGTTGCGCCCCAGTATGCTGCCGGCCACGCGAGAGCCGCGCCCGGCCTTGACGCCGTCCCAGTGAATGACGCCCTCGAGCACGGCACCGCGCTCGATGACGCAGCCATCGCCGACGATGAGGGGACCAATGAGCTCCGCCTCGGACTCGATGAGGCACCCGGCGCCGATGAGGATGGGCGGCTCCAGGCGCGCGCCAGGATCGATGAGCGTGCCGTCGCCAACCCACACGCCGGGCGCGATCTGGCGCCCCGGCACGTCGAGCTTAACCCTGCCGAGCAGGGCGTCGAAGTTGCCGATACGGTACTGCTCGATGTTGCCGACGTCGTTCCAGTAGGTCTCGAGACGCCAGCAGTGAAACGGCACGTCGCCGGCGAGCAACGCGGGAAACACGTCGCTGGCCCAATCTACGAACGAGTCGGGGGCGACGTACTCGAATATCTCGGGCTCAAAAGCGTAGATGCCGCAGTTGCACAGATCAGACAGCGCCTCGGCGGCCGGCGGCTTCTCCTGAAAGCCCGTGACGCGCCCGGCACTGTCGTGCACGACCACGCCGTACAGCGAGGGGTTCGCGACCTGCGTGACGGCCATGGTCGCGACGCTGCCGTTGGCGCGGTGCGCGGCGAGGAACGCGGTGAGATCGATATCGGTGAGGCCGTCGCCGCTGACCACGAAGAAGGTGCCCTGGCCGAGGAACTCGCGAAAGGCGCTGGCGCCGCCGGCGGTGCCCAGCAGCTGCGGCTCGACGTGGTAGCGCAGCTTCACGCCGAAGTCCGTGCCGTCCGCGAAGTAAGCGCGAATCTTCTCGGGATGGTAGTGCAGGTTGGCGGCTACCTCGCTCACGCCGTGGCGGCGCAGGAGATGCAGGATGTGCTCCATCACCGGACGGTTGAGGATGGGTACCATCGGCTTCGACGTGAGTCCCGTGAGCGGGTGCAAGCGCGTGCCTAGGCCGGCGGCCATCAGATAGGCCCTAGGGGCGGCGGCACTCACGGCCAGCACTCCCCCGCCGCGCACACCGCCGCCAGAGCGGGACCAAACGGTGCCCGCAAGACGCCGGCCTCGGTGATGATGGCGGTGATGTTGGCGGCCGGCGTGACGTCGAACGCGGGGTGCAGAGCACGCGCACCGAGAGGCGCCACCTGCTGACCGCGGAACGAGGTGACTTCGGCTTCGGCGCGTTCCTCAATAGGGATGACGGCGCCATCTGGCAGCGTGAGATCGACGGTCGACAGCGGCGCCGCGACGTAAAACGGCACGCGGTGTTCTTTGGCCAGGACGGAGACCATATAGGTGCCGATCTTGTTGGCCGTGTCGCCGTTGGCGGCGATACGGTCGGCGCCTACCACAACACCCTGCACGGCGCCGCGCTGAATGAAGTGACCCGCCATGTTGTCGCTGATGAGACGGTACGGGATGCCCTCCACCTCGAGCTCCCAAGCGGTGAGCCGCGCGCCCTGCAGCCAGGGACGCGTCTCGTCGACCAGCACCGAGATGTCGCCGTGCCGGGCGAAGGCGGTGCGCACCACGCCGAGGGCGGTGCCGTAGCCGGCGGTAGCCAGCGCGCCGGCGTTGCAGTGGGTGAGGATGCAGTCTCCGGCGCCGAACAGCTCGGAACCGTGCTCGCCGATGCGCAGGCAGCGCTGGACGTCGTCGTCAAGGATGACGTGGGAGCGTCGCTCCAGCCGTGCGGCACAGACGCCGGGTGGTCCTTGGCAGCCCTGCCACTCACGTCGCATCTCGTCGACCGCCCATCTGAGGTTGACGGCGGTAGGCCGCGTGGCCAGCAGGCCGCTCGCGGCCTGTTCGAGCGCGGCCCGAAAGCCGGCAAGGTCGTCGGGATGCGCGCTGGCGGCGGCGCGAGCCGCCAGCGCCAATCCCCCGGCCGCCGTGACGCCGATGGCCGGCGCGCCGCGGACCGTCATGTCGGCGATGCGCGCAGCGACCTCCTGCCAGGTGCGACAGTGCACGTAGCGTTCCTCGTGAGGCAGCGCCACCTGATCGATGAGCACGACCTCGTCGGGCAAGATCTCGACCGTGCGCACCCTGAGACGTGAGGCTCCCGGCGCAGCGGAGCTCGCCACCTCACGGGCCGGCGCACCGGCGCGGGCCTGCGTTTCGGCGGCTCGGCCGCCGGCGGGCGTGGGCGCGGGTCGTTCGTCGGCCATCAGCGCGTCTGCCGGCTCAGGTGCCCTGGTCCCAGGAGACCAGATAGGCGGACTGCTCGGCGGTGAGCGTGTCGCACGCCACCTCCATGGTCGCAAGCTTGAGCCGGGCGATCTCGTCGTCGATGTCTTTGGGAACCACGTAGACCTTCTTCACGAGGTCGGCGTGATTCTTGACCATGAACTCGGCGGACAGCGACTGGTTGGCGAAGCTCATATCCATGACGGCCGCCGGATGGCCTTCGGCCGCCGCCAGGTTGACCAAGCGGCCCTCGGCCAGCAAGTAGATGCGCCGCCCGTCGGCCAAGGTGTACTCGTCGACGAACTCGCGCATGCGACGCTTCTTAACGGAGAGCTTCTCCAGCGCCGGGATGTCGATCTCGACGTTGAAATGCCCGGTGTTGGCGACGATGGCGCCGTCTTGCATGACTTCGAAGTGCTCGCCGCGCAGCACATGGATGTCGCCCGTGGCGGTGACAAACACCTTGGCGATCTTGGCGGCAGCGGCCACCGGCATCACCCGGAAGCCGTCCATGACGGCCTCGAGAGCGCGCAGGGGATCGACTTCGAGCACGATCACGTCGGCGCCGTGGCCCTTCATGCGCATGGCGAGGCCGCGGCCGCACCACCCGTACCCGGCTATGCACACCGTACTGCCGGCAAGGAGGATGTTGGTGGCGCGCACCACTCCGTCCAGAGTGCTCTGGCCCGTGCCGTAGCGATTGTCGAACATGTGCTTGGTATTGGCCTCGTTGACCGCGACGATGGGAAACATGAGCCGGCCCTCGGCCTCGAGCGCCTTGAGGCGGATGACCCCTGTGGTGGTCTCCTCGGTGCCGCCGATGATGTCGGCGGCCATATCGGGGCGTTCGCCGTGGAGCACACCGATCACATCGGCGCCGTCGTCCATGGTGATGTTGGGGCGGTGATCGACACACGCATTGATGTGATCGTAGTACGTCTTGTCGTCTTCGCCCTTGATGGCATACACGCGTACGCCGTACTCGCTGACCAGTGCCGCAGCGACGTCGTCTTGCGTGCTCAGCGGGTTGCTCGCGCAGAGCACCACATCTGCTCCGCCGGCCACCAGGGTGCGCATGAGGTTGGCGGTCTCGGTGGTGACGTGCAGGCAAGCGCCGATGCGCACGCCTTCGAGCGGCTTCTCCCGAGCGAAGCGCTCGCGGATGGCCTTAAGCACCGGCATGTGCATGTCGGCCCACTCGATGCGCAGCACTCCCTCGGGGGCGAGGCCGATGTCTTTGATGTGATAGTCGGATGCCAAGGAAGCCCTCACTTATAGTCGCGACCGTCCGCCTGAGGCACGCCGCAAGCGGCCAACGTTAACCTGTAGTACGCGGCAACCACGGCGGGTGGTACGAGAACGTCCGAAACAGCTTCGAGGCCTTCTTGCTCAACCGCCCCGGCCTCGAACGGCGTGAGCCGCCCGGCGTTGGCCACGCCCGCCACGATGACGCTCGAAGAGTATACCCGAGGCCCGCCGCAGGCACGAATGGCGCCGGGTTGATATATGCCGGTGAGAGGCGGGAAGGCGCGCGGCACATCCGCCGGCCAGCGGCTACAGAGGGGACTCGGTACGGCGAGGTTGACGTGGTCTGCGATCGCCACGAGCTCCGCTACGGCGCCCTCGACGCACCACACGATGGGCACCACCAGGCCGAGGCGCGAACCCGGCGGCTGGGCGGCGCACAGGTCGAAGAGCGGTCCGCGAAACGGGCTACGCGGCCGCAGCTGGGCACGCGAAAGAACGTGCAGCTCGACGCCGGCGAACAGAGCGGCGCTGTAGCGGCGGCAGGCGGGCTCGGCGGCCGTCACGACCACCGCGACGGCGGCGCCGGGCACGGCCTCAGCCGCCGGCCAGCTTGGCCTTGAAATCCTGGATCGCCGCGACCGGTGTGGGATCGACTCCGTAGAGCAGGGCCAGGTAGTACGAGACGTAGTCGCCGAGCTGCACCAGCGAGAACAGGCGCGCAAGGGGCGATCTGCCGCGCGCGACCTCACGCTCCACCGCGACGCCGTGGGCGCTCAGCTCCGCGGCGGTAAGCTCCGTGCGACGAACCAGCCGCGCATCTCCCCGCTCGTCCTCGAGAAACACGGCGACGGTGCTGGCGGTCAACGCCGGAAGGCTGGTCCAGCCCATGAGCTCGTTGTGGTTGAGCTCGGGAAGCTCGTTCCAGAAGGCAGGAGCCTTGGCGTTCTCGTTGATCTGACCCTTCCAGCGGCGTGCCGCCGGCACCGTGAGGCCGGCGCCGTACACTACTGCCTGGTGATCGCGCAGCCGCAGAGCCAGGCGCTTGGCGGGATTGGCCTGCTCGGGGGTCTCGGGCCCCAGCTCCGCGCAGCCGGAGCGCAGCAGCGCGGCGGCTTCGTCCACGTCGGCCTGCGGGTCGCTGCACAGTCCCGCGTCCGCCAGCGTGGCCAGCAGGGGCGTGGCCAGGCTCCCCAGCGAGGCCCGCGGCTGGCTTCCCCCGGGGACCTTGATCAATGGCAGGCCCTTCGCTTCGGCCAGGGCGCCCAACCGGCCGCCCGAACCCACGCACACCGGCGCGCAGCCACGCTCCACGGCGCTGGAGGCGCAGGCCAGCGTCTCTTCTGTGTCACCCGAGTAGCTCACCGCCACAACCAGCGTCTGCGGCCCCACCCACGCGGGCAGCCGATAGCCGCGCACCACGGCGGCGGGCACGGGTAGCTCCGGCAGCGTGGCCAGCACAAGATCGGCGCCGATGGCCGAGCCGCCCATGCCACAGACGGCGAGGCCGGTGGGCGGCGCAGGCGCGGCACGGCCGTCCGCGGCGGCCGCGAAGGCGGCACGCAAGCACTCCCGGGCCACCGCGTAGCCGGCCACGAGCTGGCGGGGCATAGCGGCGATGGCACCCAGCATGTCCGCCCGGTCGAGCGCCGCGATGCGCTGAGCCGCGAAAGCCGGGGTTTCGGCCGCGTCCGGCTGACGCCCCCCTCCCTGCGCCGCACCCACGTCACCCTTCACGAATGACCCCTAGGACCAGATCGCGCTTCTCCGCCATGAGCGCGGAGCTATCGGCGCCCAGGTTGAGCCGCAGCAACGGCTCGGTGTTGGAGGGGCGCACGTTGAAGTGCCAGCCTTCGTAGTCTACCGAGATGCCGTCCAGCCGCGTGATCTGACCATCGCTGAAACGCCGCTCGAGGCGCGCCAGCGCGGCCGCCACGTCGGGCACCGTCGAGTTGATCTCGCCGCTGATGAAGTACCTGCTGCGCAGCGGTTCGAGCAGTTCCGCCATGGTGGCGCGCTTCTCGGAGAGCAGCTCGAGGATGAGCAGCGCCGGGATGAAGCCTGAATCGGCGTTGTAGTTGGCGCTGAAGTAGTAGTGGCCCGACACCTCACCGCCGAACAATACGTGCTCGCGGCGCATGCGCTGCTTGAAGAAAGCGTGCCCGACGCGGTTGAGCAGGGGCACGCCGCCGTTGGCGCGGATCACGTCGGGCACGGCCCGGCTGGCGCGCAGATCGTAGAGGATGGCGGCCCCGGGGTTCTTGAGCAGCAGCGCCTCGGCGAGCAGCGCCGTGACGAAGTCGCCGGGCACGAACTCGCCGGTCTCGTCGACGAAGAAGCAGCGGTCGGCGTCGCCATCCCAGGCGATGCCCAGGTCGGCGTGCTCGGCCACCACGCGCTCACGGATCTCCTGGCTGTTCTTCTCGAGCAAGGGGTTGGGATCGTGGTTCGGAAAGGTTCCGTCGACCTCGAAGTACATCTCCACGCGGGCGATGGCCGTGCCGTCGAACACCATTGGCGCCAGCTTGCCGGCCACGCCGTTGGCGGCGTCCATGGCGACCTTGTAGGGCCTGAAGGAGGTCACATCGACGAGCTCGTGCAGATGACGCACGTAAGCCGGGTAGAGGTCGAGACGCTCACGGTCGCCGCCGCCCAGCACCAGCGGCAGGTCGTCCAAGGCCTGACTGCGCTGCTTGAGCTCGGGGATGCCCTGGTCACCGCTCAACGGCAGGGCGCCCTCGGCGACCAGCTTCATGCCGTTGTACTGCGGAGGATTGTGCGACGCGGTAACCATGGCCCCGCCGTCGAGGCCCCGGGAAGCCACCCCGAAGTACAGCATCTCGGTAGGCACGAGCCCGAAGTCGACGGTGCCCGCGCCGGCCGCCGCGGCACCCGCCGCGAACGCCTCGAGCAGGCTGATCGAAGATGGTCTTGGATCCATGCCCACGCCCAGACGCCGGGCCCGGAGCTGCTGCGCCAGGGCAAACCCGATGCGCTCGGCGCCGATTTCGTCGAGCTCCTCTGGGTAGAGCCCGCGCACGTCGTACACCTTGAAGATGCCATCCGGGATCGTCATCAGCCATCCCTTCCGCGAAGCTGTTCGTCGAACTGGATCGAGTTGTCGGGCAGCGTGATCTCGGGGTACACGCAGATGCCGCCGGCGAGGCGGTTGCCGGCACCCACGCGGCAGCCTTCGCCGAGCACGGCTCCGGAAACCTGGGTGCCGGCGCCGACACTGCTGTGGCGCACCAGAATGCTGGCCTCCACGCGAGCGTGCGCGCCCACCACGACGCCGGCCTGAACCACCGACTCGAGAACCGTGGCGCCTTCGCACACTACCGCCCCCGCGCCCAGCACGGTCAGAGGCCCAACGCGCGCCTCCGCCGCGACGCGCGCGCCGTCGCCCACGTAGCAGGGCGGCACCACGCGCGCCTGGGCGCCGATCGTCGCGTTGGGCGCCACGTAGACATACTCAGGGCCGAGAGACTCGGCCACCACCGTGTCGACGGTGTGCTCGAGGATGTCGAAGTGCGCCTGCAGGTAGCTGTCGGGGGTGCCGATGTCGCGCCAGTAGCCGTGGTCGACATAGCCGTAGAGCGACCCCACCGCGGCCAGCTTTGGGAACACGCCACGCTCGATCGAGAACAGCCGGCCCCTCGGTATCATCTCGAGCACCTCGGGCTCGAGCACGTACACGCCGGCGTTGATGAGCGCCGTGCCCGTGTACTCGCTCGGCTTCTCCAGGAAGTTGACGACGCTGGCGTCGTCGCGAAGCTCGACGAGGCCGTAGCGCCGCGGGTCTTCGACCGGCGTGAGGAAGATGGTTCCCATGCCACCCTTGCTCACGTGCAGGCGCGCCAGCGCGCCGAGGTCGACGTCGCTCAGCACGTCGCCGTTGAACACGTAGAAGCTGCCGGCGCCGAGCTTGTTCTCACAGTTGGCGATGGCCCCCGCGGTACCGAGCGGCTGGTGCTCCACGGCGTAGTCCACCTGCAGGCCGTACTTGGCACCGTCGCCGATCTCGGCCTCGATAGCCTCGGCGAGATACCCCGTGGAGAAGATCGCGCGCTCCACCCCGTGGCGGGCCAGATTATCGAGGATGTAGGCGACGAAAGGCCTCTCTACCACCGGGGCCACGGGCTTGGGCACGCGCGAGGTGACGGGACGCAGACGCGTGCCTTCCCCGCCCACGAGGATCACAGCCTGACATGGGATGTCGCGCGCCGCGTTCACCGGTGCCCGCGAGGTCAGCCTGCGACGGGCGCCGGCACGGGCTCGCCGAGGCCGATGCCCTCGTACTCAAGCCCCGCCGCCATAGCCACGGCGGGATCTATGAAGTTGCGTCCGTCGATGAGCAGCGGGCGCCGCATCGCGGCGGCGGCGGCGGCCCAGTCGAGGCGCGCGAACTCCGGCCATTCCGTGACCAGCACAGCCGCGTCGGCGCCTTCCAGGGCCGCCAGCGGCTCGTCACAGATGATCACGCCGGGGAAGAGCTCGTGCTCGCCGCTGGCCATCATCGGGTCGTAGGCACGCACCTGGACGCCCTCATGGATAAGGCGGCCGGCCAGCACAATGGAGGCCGCCTCGCGCAGATCGTCTGTCTGCGGCTTGAACGTGAGCCCCAGCAACGCCACCGTCTTGTCGTGCAGTTTGCCGAGATGCCCCATGAGCTTGCCCACCACGCGGCGCTTCTGCAGAGCGTTGACCTCGATGACCGCGGTGAGCAGCTGGAAGTGATAGCCCGTGTTGCCGGCCAGCTGTTTGAGCGCCTGCACGTCTTTAGGGAAGCACGACCCGCCGTAGCCGATGCCGGCCTGCAGGAAGTGCGGCCCAATGCGATGGTCGAGACCCATGCCGTGGGCCACGGCGCGCGCGTCGGCGCCCACCTGCTCGCACACGTTGGCGATCTCGTTGATGAACGAGATCTTGGTGGCCAGGAAGGCGTTGGACGCGTACTTGATCATCTCGGCCGTAGGCACACTGCAGCGCACGATGTCGGTGTCGATGCCGCGATAGAGCGCCTCGACGGCGTCGGCGTCGGCGTCACGAAAAGCACCGATCACGATGCGATCAGGCTCGAGGAAGTCTTGAATGGCCGCGCCTTCACGGAGAAACTCGGGGTTGGAGGCATAGGTGATCGCGGAGGCGCCCAGCGCCTCGAGCTCATGCATCACCTTCTCGCCGGTGCCCACCGGAACGGTGCTTTTCATGACCAGCAGACGCTGCCCGCCACGCTTGGCGATCTCGCGGGTGGCGTAGTGCACACGCGAGAGATCGGCGTCGCCCGACGGCGAGGGCGGCGTGTCGACGGCGATGAAGAGTATCGCGCAGGCGGCCAGGAGATCGTCGTAGGAGGTCGTGAACGAGAGTCGCGCGGCGTTGTCTTCGACGAGCTTCTCGAGCCCCGGCTCGTAGATGGGCACCTGGCCGTTCCTGAGCCGCTCGACCTTGGCCGCGTCGATGTCCATGCACACCACGCGGTGACCGAGATGCGCGAAGCACACCGCCGAGACAAGGCCTACGTACCCGGTGCCGACGATGCCGATCGGGGCAGGGGCATCCATGCGAGAGAGTACCTCCATGTAGGTTCGGCGACTGCGCCAGGGCGAAGTTTACCATAGGGCTTCGCGGCGGCTGCGCGGACGCCCACGGCAGGCCGTTGGAGACGCTGTCGGAGGCGCCGCATCTGCGATGTGCCCACGAGCGCATCCGGGCGTGCAGGCCTATCGGATAGGCTCTTAGCTCCCCACCGCGACCGCCAACTCGTTCTGCGTGTCGTAGTCGAGAGGGTTGAGCGCCAGGGCATGCTTGAAGGCGGCGATGGCCGCCTGCTTGCGCCCATAAGCAGTGAGCAGCAGCACGCCCTCTCCGTAGTACACCTCGTAGTTGTTCGGCTGTAGACGAGCAGCATTGTTGAGCACCTGCAGGGCGGCGCGGTTCTCGCCGAGTTGCTGAAGCACCAGCGACTCGGTGATCAGGGGGTCGACGGCCAGCGGGTCGAGGTTCGCGGCGTGGCGCGTCTGCGCCAGAGCAAGGGTGGCGTCGCCGTTGCCGGCGGAATTCACCGCGGCGTTCTCCGCTCTGGCCGACAGATACGGCAGCAGCCAGCTGAGCGCCAGGATCACGAGCGCCGTGGCGGCGACGGCGCGCAGCGGCCACTGCGAGGAGTGCCGTCGTGGCGGAGTCTTACTCGTGGTTTCCTCGTGCGCAAGCGCAAGGCGACGCTGGTCGGCCTTCCGCGTCGTCAGGTAGGAAGAGCACACCGCAACCAGGAAGAAGAACATCACGCCGGCCGCCGCCATGTCCCAGTCCCAGTCCCAGGAGATGTGCACCACGAAGGCCGCGATGCCGGCCTGCAGCGCCACCAGGGCGGGATGCATGGGGTCGCCGCGGTCGGCGAACGGGTTGCCCACCGCCGCCGCGACCAGCAGCGCCATCGCCGCGACGAACAGCACGAGCCCCACGACGCCGAGCTCACTGAGCACGTTGAACCACTCACTGTGGGCGTGCCTCACCACACCGCCCGTGAGGCGGAAGCGGTAGTGCGTGAACACGAAGGTGCCGGCGCCGGTGCCGAGCAGACGGTTGTGGGCAGATTGGTCGAGGGCCTCGCGCCACAACGGCGGCCGACCGGTGTTCAGGGACTCCAGCCGCACCACGTTGTTGGTGCTGCCGCCCTGACCGCTGTCCGAGGCAAGCGCGGTGACACGGGAGTGCAGGTAGGCGAGGCCGCCGCGGGCCTCCACGAAGCGCCAGGTGCCGCCCCCCACACCCAGAACGATCACGCAGATCAGCGCCACGCCGGCTGCCACTCGCAGGCGCCTGGACCAGGGCATTGCGCGCTGCACGAGGGCGATGGCCGCCTGAACGCCCCCGGCGACGAGCAGAGCCGCCAGCGAGTAGCGCAGCAGCGCGTGCCCCTGCAAAGTACGCAGCGCGTCATCGTTGGTCGCGCTAAAGAGCGTGCCCAGATGACGGACCTTGAGCAGCACGACGACCACGGGCACCGCGACCGCCACGAGCGTGGCGAAGCTGGCGAGACGCGTGCTGGTGAAGGCGAAGTACAAGAGGAGGGCGATGAGGAGCACCACCCAGCCGCCACGCGACAGAGCGAAGAAGAACGTGAAGGCCAGCACCACGCCACCGGCGGCGGCGGCGGCCCGCCAGATTGGGTGGACGGCGCGGTCGCCGGCCACGGCGAGGACGATCACGATGCCCATGACCATCATCAAGGCGAGCACGTTCCAGTAGCCCACCGGGCTGGCGAGCCGTGCATAGACGTGCGCGTCCGCGACAACGTCCGGGAGCACTTTGCCCAAATAAGCGTATACCGCGACGGCAACAATAACGGCCAGCAACCCGCACACCGCAAGGCGCAGTTGCAACCCGCGTACCGGTGTGAAGCCAAGCACTGCGACGGCGGCCAGGTACAGGGCGGCGGTGTCGAAGGCGACCCACGTTAGATCGGGACCTGTACGACCACAGTACCGAGAGCCCGGCCCAGGCGACGAACAGTCCGAACGCGGCGAGCGCCAGAAGGTGCAGCGTGCCTGGCCGCGAGCGGCGCCGCAGAAACCCCAGCCACGCCGCGGTGAGCAGCAGGTATACGATAGCCACCGGAGCGCTGCGCGTGAGAATGTAGCCGCCGGAGAGGAACGAGAACAGACCCACGGCCACCAAGGTGATCAGGAACGGCACTACGTTGCGGACCCTCGTCGGCAACGGGCGCTCAACGCGGGCGGTGTTTACGTCTGCCTCCATCCACGGGATTATACTGGCATGCTTTGGAGGGTCGCGAACCGCGGCCGCGGGGACGGTTACAGTACTACCTCGCCGGGTACTCAACAGTGGTGTTCGTGGCGGGGTCGTGCTATAAGCTGGAATCCAAGTCCGGCGAGAAGCAGCCGGAAGTGTGGTGAGGGGGGGTGAAGTTATGATAGCCAAGTTCTTGGGTGCCGTTACGGTAGCCCTGCTGATCGTTCTTGTGTTCGCCGCGGTGGCGACGGCCTCGCTGGCCACTACCCAGGCGATCCTCAAAGACGCTCAGGACGGCACCATCAGCGGCCACTGGACGTCTGCTCAGATCCACGCGGCGCTGGTATACCTCCAGAACAATCCAACCCTGACGCAGTATTCCGACCTCAAGGGAGTCCTCCAGGACTACCTCGCCAGCTTGCAGTCGCCGGGGGAGCAAAGCGGCCAGCTCGCCTTCACCGGCAGCGAGATCCTCGTGATCCTCGGAGCCGGTGCTGGTCTCATCGGAACAGGCGCGTTCTTGCGTCTTCGCCGAGCACGAGCATAGCGGCGTTTCTTTAAGACGCACTATACGGACGGGGCGCCTCCCGGCACGGGAGGCGCCCCGTCCGTTGTACGTCGTCAGCGCAGACTTAGCGTAAGCGCCACGGGCGCGCTGGCGTCGGCGATCACGGACCCGGTCCGCAGCCCCAGGTCGCCCGCCAGCGCAAGCGCGGCGCGGCGCATGCCCCCGCGGTAGTACACCGTGGTTGCCGCGCTGCGTTGCGACCACGCGGTGAGGCTCAGCACGGTCGTCCGGTAGCCCCACACGCCGAGGCGCGCCGCGACCAGCTTCGCAGGCGCCGCGGATGGCGCCACCACCCCCACCGTCTGTACGCCGTCGGGCCGCGAACCAGAAGTTCAGGCGAGTGGACGCCAACCGCGGCGCCAGCGTCCCCGGCCAGCAGGCGCGCACCAGAGTGTCCACGTTGGCTCGCGCGGCGGCCCGCTGGCGGGCCGCCGCAGTGGTCGCGGCGGCGGCCGTGTCGGACGAGGCGGCCGCCGGCGACGTCAAGCCGCCGGTGCCTGCCGCTCCCTGCTCCGCGAACAGCTGCGAGATCGGCAGTCCGGAGCCCTTGATGGCCGCGTCCACCTGGGCTTGAGCGGCCTGTACGGCGGCCGTCTCGCTGGCCACTGCGACCGGCAAGGGCAGGCGGCTGCTCATCACCGCGGGTTGCCCCGCCGCGATCAGATCCGCGCCCAGGCCGCGCAGCGCGGCGGCGGCCGGCGCGGCGTCGGCCGGCGTCACCCTGGGCGGACCCACCAGCACCGCCAGAGGTCGCCACGACTGGGTCATGGCGGCGACCCGCGGCACGAGCCGGCTCCATGTCGACACGGTTAGGGCCCGCACGGCCACCGGCGCGCCGGCCGAGCGCCGCAGGCGCCGGCGCACCTTGGCCAGGTACACACTGGAGTTCCGCCACGTGCCCGGCAGCACCACCAGCACCCGCGCCGACACCGGCTGGGTGCGCACTGCGGGCTCGTCTTCGACCGGCGCCGAGCCCAGCGTAAACGACTGCCTGAGCTGTTCGACCACGCCGTTGTTCACCTGCCAGGCCTGGCCGCCGGCGGCAGGTCAGAACAACGGCTCCCGTGGTGCGGGCGTGGACGTCGGCAGGCGCCAGGGCGGTCAGCACGGTGGCGATCCCGGTGGCACCCTCCAGGTCGAGGCTACTGCGCACGTGACCAAAGCCCAGAACGTAGTTGGAGAACGTAACCACGTTGAGCCGGTCGTAGGCCACGCGCGACAGGCCGATCTGCAGCGCCCGGTACTGCTGCACCCAGGCGTTCCGAGGGCCAGCGCGGCCCTCCCACGCGACGCTTGCCGCCAAGTACTGAAGCAGGCTGGCGCGGGCGTCGAGCGCCGGATACATAGGCTCGAGCGCCAGGCGCAGGGCGTCTTCGTCGAGCTCTACCCAGGCATCCATGCTGACGCCGAGCACACGGCCGAGGGCTTGAGCCGCGACTCCGGGCCCAACCTCGTCCACGATCGCGTGCAGGGGCGAGAAGCCCGCGCCCGGCACGAAGCCCTGAGTGTCGGGGGCGACCACGACCGCCGACAGCGAGGGCGCGGCATGGTCGATATGCAGCCACAGCACGGCGGAACACGCGCCTGAGCTGCTGGTCGCGAAGACCGCCACATCAGTGGGTGGCGACGGCGCCAGCTTCACGTTAGCGGGTGGGCCGACGACGGTATGCCACGGGCCTGGGGTCGCGAGAAGAATGACGATGCCGAGGGCGACGAGGACGCCGAGCAAGAGAGCCGCCCACGGGTCGAGGCGCCCCAGCACTGCGCGCAAGAATCTCACTTCACTGGCTTGGACGAGGTCGCAAGACCCAGCATGAACGTATTGCAGAGCTGGTTGTCGAGGGTATTCAGCACCCAGTAGAGCGTGTTGTGGGCCTGCCAGACCACCATGTGCAAATGGTCGCTCTGATAGAAAAGCAGGTAGCGCCTGCCGGCGATGAGTTGCGTCGCGGTGGGCTCGTCGATGGCCGGAGGGTGGAGCCAGCGCATGGCCTGCACATCGGCGTACCCGCCGCCGGGCGTGTCTATGACGGCCACCGCCGCCGCGGCATACTTGTGAGGCGCCGTCTCCACGCTGTAGGTGCGGAACTGGTCGTAGGTGAAGCCGGAAGACCAGGCGGTGGGCATCTCGATTGGCAGCGAGGTCCTGGCGGCGAGCGCCCGCCAGGAAGCGGCGTCGTAGCGCACGTTCTGCTGCACCCGCTGCTGGGTCTGCTGCTGAACCTGCGGCGTGACGAGGGTGCCGGTGAACGACGAGGCGACGAATACCCTGACGGCGGTGGCGTCTGTGCCGGGCGCGCGGCCGAGCAGCCGGACATGCGCGGGCGCCATCAGCGCGGCAATGGCTTCGGCTTGCGCGGCCAGGCTCTGCGGTGCGCACACCGCGGTCTCTTTGTCGGGGAACTCTGTGGCATCGAACATGACGGTGGCATTGTAGCCGAGCGCCGAGAGCTGGCCGGCGGCGGCCGTGGCACGCCCCGCGATGCCACTACCGTTGTAGACCTTCACCTGGTACATCTTCTTGGTGACGGTAGGGCCCTTGGTGGGCAGCGGCGGCGTCGCGGGGTTCTGGAACTCATCGACGGCCTGCTGGCACCTCTGCGGCGTGTCGGTCACATACGACACGCCGTCGATCATCGGCGTGGCCCCCTCGAGATGCACGGCGTTGATCTTCGAGGTGTTCACCTGAAAGATCAAGTTGACCAGGGGCTCGAGCGCCTTGAGCGAGTCGATGTCCGAGGTGGTCTGGTCGGTGACCGCCTTGATGAGAGCAAGTACCTCGTGCCAGTCTCCGCTCCAGCGTCGCGACTGCCGCTGCAGCTCCCGCAAGAAGAGCTGCTGACGCTGCATGCGCGTGAAGTCGCCCTTCTGATCGTGGCGGAAGCGCACGAAGTTCAAGGCCTGCTTGCCGTGCACTAACTGGTAGCCGGGTTGAAGGTCGATCGATTTGTAGCCGGCGCCCACCGGCACGTAGTAGCGATGATCCACGGGTAGGTAGACGCCGCCCAGGAGGTTGACGACATGCCAGAAGCCGGCGAAGTCGATTTCGATGAAGTGGTTGATGGGCAGCCCGGTTAGTGTCTTGAAGGCCTTTACGGCGCCGGCCGCGCCACCGTAGGAATAGGCGGAGTTCATCTTGCCCAAGCCGACCCCCGGGATGTTCACCTGCAGGTCGCGGGGCACAGATAGCATGGAGATGCTCTTGGTCTCGGGGTCAAGGCGCACCAGCATCTGCGTGTCTGACCGCCCCGGATCGCCCGGCGTCTGCGACTTGTCCGAGCCGATCAGCAAGATGTTCATGGCCCTGCCCGGCAGCGGCCGCGTGAGGCTCTTGCGGACGTTCGCCACCTCCACCTCCTTGGCGCTCGTAACGCTCACCTGACTGACCGTGCCGTTAGCCCATCCCAGGGCCAGACCCGGCGCCGCCAGGGCAAGAGCGATCGCCACGAGGCCCACGACCTTGAGGGCCAGACGCCTGCCAAAGGCGAGGTAGGCGGTCACCGCCACGACGAGCACCGCTACCGCCACGGGCGCGCCGATCATGACCCAGTGCGGTACCTTGTGCGACAGACTGGCGATGTCGAGGGCAGCGCGGGCGTTGCCCACGGCGTCGCGACCGTAGTACCAGAGCAAGAAGGCGCCGCCCGCCAGGGCCACGCCAGCGACGCTGCGCAGCAACCATGAGCGTCGCGCGCCGCCGGAGTCCGCCGCACGGCGCCGGGCGGCGGGACCCGATGCGTCCCGCGCGTCGCTGCGCGGCGTGTAGGCCTCCACCCGCACGGGCTCGGCCTCACCAACCCTGTAGACTCGGTACTTCGCCATGCTCCCCCGACGCCGGCGCTCCTGTCAGGCGCCCGGTGGCTCCCCATCGTCGCACGAGCAGGGCGATGCCTCCGCCTCAGCGCTCGTGCGCTCACCGCTGGTCACGCGCGTGACGGCGGCGCCGAGCCGGCCGAGCTTGCCTACCAGGTCTTCGTAACCACGGTCGACGTGGTCCACGCTGCGCACCTCGGTGATGCCCTCGGCCACCAGCCCGGCTGTCACCAGGGCAGCGCCGCCACGCAGGTCCGGAGCTTCAACGACGGTGCCGCTTAGCACTCGAGGCCCCGCCACCACCGCGTGATGACCGCTGGTGGTGATGCCGGCCCCGAGGCGGTTCAACTCGTCGACCACCACGAAACGGTTCTCGAAGACGTTCTCGGTGACGATGGACGTTCCCTCGGCGAGCGACAGCAGCACCATCGTCTGGGCCTGCAGATCGGTGGCGAAGCCCGGGTGAGGCAGTGTCGAGACGTCGATGGGAGACAGTGGGCCGTCGCGCCGCACGGTGATGCGCCGCGCGCCCTCGGTGACCTGCGCGCCCATGCTGCGCAGCTTGGCCAGGAACAGCTCGAGATGCACGGGATCGAGCCCAACGGTGGTAACCTCGCCTCCGCAGCAGGCGCCCATGATGAGGTAGGTACCAGCCTCGATGCGATCGGCGACCACCTCGTGGTCGACGCCACGAAGAGCGTGACCGCCCTCGATGCGAATGGTGCTGGTACCGGCGCCCGCGATGACCGCGCCCATGCCGCCGAGGAACTCGCAGAGATCGACGATCTCGGGCTCCCGGGCGGCGTTCTCGATCACGGTCTCGCCGGTGGCGGCGGTGGCCGCCATGAGGAGGTTCTCGGTAGCGCCCACACTGGGGTAGTCGAGCGGGACCACAGCCCCCTTGAGCTGCGCGCTACGCACCTTGATGAAGCCGTGGTCGATCTCGATGGTGGCACCCAGCTTCTCGAGGCCGCGAATGTGAAAATCGATCCGCCGCGGTCCGATGTTGCAGCCGCCCGGCATGGCGATCACCGCCTCGCCGAGTCGCGCCACAAGGGGCCCCATGACGATGATGCTGGCGCGCATGGTGCGCACCAGCTCGTAGGGGGCACAGCCGCTGAGCGCCGCGCCAGCCTGTACGCAGAGCGTGTCGCCGGCGACCTTCACGTCGGCGCCGAGGGCCTGCAGCATCTGCACCATAGTGTCGATGTCGGTGATGCGCGGCACCCGACGGATCACGCAAGGCTCGTCGGTAAGCAAGCTGGCGGCCAGCAGCTTGAGCGCCGAGTTCTTGGCCCCCGCGAGAACGACTTCGCCCTCCAGCCGCTGGCCGCCCCGCACCCGCAGGCGCGGGCCGTGTTCGATCGCGCCATTCATCAGACGCCCACAAGTATAGCGTGTGCCGCCGCCGCGCCGCCGTGGCCCCGGGCAGGGCCAAAGCGCCCCCCGGCACCCCGCGGCGAGCGACTCAGCGCACGCGCGCCGCCACGCGCAAGCGGTTCTCGGCGCGCTTGATGGCCTGCTCGGCGCGGAAGTAGTCGACCTCGGCCGTGGCGCTCAGGTCGCCGCGCTCTTGCACCCGCTCCTTGGCGCGGCGCAAAGCCTCTTCGGCGCGCTTCACGTCGATGGCCCCGGCGAGCTCGCCGTGGTCGGCGACCACCAGCACCTTGTCAAACAGCACCTGGGCGTAGCCGATGCCGGTGGCGACGTAGTCCCACGCCCCGCCGCGCGCCTGGATGCGCGTCTCCCCGACCGCGAGCAGGGTTACCAGCGGCTGGTGCTGCGGCAGGATGCCGAGCTCGCCGTCGATTCCCGCCAACACGACCATCGCGACATCGTCGCTGTAGACCTCGCCGTCGGGCGTGACGACCTCAACGTGCAGTACGCGTTCGTCGGCCACGAATGCCTCTCAGTCGCCCTCGGCGCGAGCAGCCAGCTTGCGTGCCTGCTCGGCGGCCTCTTCGATGGGCCCGACCATGAAGAAGGCCTGCTCGGGCATGTCGTCGCACTTGCCGTCGACGATGTCCTTGAAGCCGCGGACCGTCTCGGCCAGCGGCACGTACTTGCCGGAAATGCCGGTGAACTGCTCCGCCACATGGAACGGCTGCGACAAGAAGCGCTCGATCTTGCGGGCGCGCTGCACCACGACCTTGTCTTCGTCGGAGAGCTCGTCCATGCCCAGGATGGCGATGATGTCTTGCAGGGCGCGGTAGCGCTGCAGGTTCTCCTGCACGCGCGTCGCCACCTCGTAATGCAGGTCGCCGACGGCGTCGCGGGTGAGGATGCGCGACGTTGAGTCGAGCGGGTCGACCGCCGGGTAGATGCCCTTCTCCACGATCGCCCGCGAGAGCGTGGTGGTGGCGTCGAGGTGGGCGAACGTGGCCGCCGGCGCCGGGTCGGTAAGGTCGTCGGCCGGCACGTAGATGGCCTGCACCGAGGTGACCGAGCCGCGTCTTGGTAGACGTGATGCGCTCCTGCAACTCGCCCATCTCGTTGGCCAGGGTGGGCTGATAGCCGACGGCGCTCGGCATGCGGCCGAGGAGGGCGGAGACTTCGGAGCCGGCCTGCACGAAGCGGAAGATGTTGTCGATGAAGAGCAGCACGTCCTGACCGCCCATCTCGCGGAAGTACTCGGCCACGGTGAGGCCGGCGAGGCCTACACGCAGACGCGCGCCCGGAGGCTCGTTCATCTGGCCGAAGACCAGCGCCGTCTTGTCGATCACGCCCGACTGCTTCATCTCGATCCAGAGGTCGTTGCCCTCGCGGGTGCGCTCGCCCACGCCGCAGAACACGGAAAGACCGCTGTGCTCGGCGGCGATATTGCGGATGAGCTCCTGCACGATCACGGTCTTGCCCACGCCCGCGCCGCCGAACAAGCCGATCTTGCCGCCCTTCACGTACGGCGCGATAAGGTCGACGACCTTGATGCCCGTCTCGAAGATCTCGTCGGTGGGATCGAGCGACTCGAAGTCGGGAGCCGGACGATGAATGGGCCAGCGCTCTACGCCGGCCAGCGACTCACCGCTGTCGATCGTGTCGCCGATGACGTTGATGAGCCGGCCGAGCGTCTGCTCGCCGACCGGCACGGTCATGGGCTGGCCGGTGTCGACCACCTCGCTGCCGCGCGCCAGACCGTCGGTGGAATCCATGGCCACCGCCCGCACCTTGTCGTCGCCGAGATGCTGCTGCACCTCGCAGACGACTTCTTTGGCCTGTCCGTCACCGGTGTCGATGCGTACCGTGAGGGCGCTGTAGATGGCCGGAACATCGTCCGGGAAACGGACGTCGATGACCGGCCCGATGACCTGGACGACTGTGCCTGTGTTCATAGCTTCAACTCCGCTCTCTCGTGAGAGGTGTGCATGGCGCCGGCCTACCCGAGGGCCTCAGCGCCGCCCACGACCTCGAAGGATCTCCTGCGTGATGGCCGCCTGACGGGCGCGGTTGAGCGCCAGGGTGAGTGTCTCCAACATCTCCTCGGCGCTGTCGCTGGCGTTGTGCATGGCGGTCATGCGCGCCCCCTGCTCGCTGGCGCTCGATTCCAGCAGCGCGCGGTAGACGGCGATCTCGACATAGGCCGGCAGCAGACCCTCGAGGATCACGGCCGGGTCGGGCTCGTAGATGTAGCTCACGAGGCGTGGCCGCGACGGGTCGGTGACCTGCTCGCGCGGCACCGGCAAGATGACGTCGTCTTTCAAGGTCTGCTCGATGGGCGACGTGAAGTGGTTGTAGACCAGGCGCACGCGGTCGACATCGCCCTTCGTGTAGAGGTCGATAAGCTCGCCAGCGATGGCGCGTGCATCCGAGTACTCCGGGTGGTCGCTGAGGCCCTGCCAGCTGCGCTCCAGGTGGCAGCCGCGGAAGCTCAGCGTGCCGATGCCCTTCTTGCCCACCGCGATGAGCCGGGTCTGGGCGCCACCGGCGCGCACGCCGGCCTCGATCTCCATGGCCTTACGCACCACGTTAGAGTTGAAGGCGCCGGCCAGGCCACGGTCGCCGGTCATCGCGACCACAGCCACCGTGCGTACCTCGGCGCGCTCCTCGAGCAGCTTGAAGCGGTGCTTCTCCTCGGCGTAGGTCGCCAGGTCCATCATCATCTCGATCATGTCCCCGGCGTAGGGCCGCAGTACCTCGATGCGCTGCTGGTTGCGGCGCAGCTTGGCGGCCGCGACCATCTCCATGGCCTTGGTGATCTTGCGCGTGTTTTGCACCGACGCGATGCGCCGGCGGATGTCGCGCAGAGTAGCCACCTCAGGCCTCCGCCTCCACGACGGGCGCGGCCACCTCGGGGGCGAACGAGTTGTGGAAGGCAGTGATGGCTTCGCGCAGCTGGGCCTCGTGCTCGGCGGAGAGCTCCTTCTCGGCGGTGATCGACGCCAGCAGCTCGGCGTTCTGGCTACGCAGATGCTCCCGCAAGCCCTCGCGGAAGGCCGCCACACGCTCCACGTCGATGTCGTCGATGAAGCCCTGGTTGCCCGCGTAGATCACGGCCACTTGCTCGGCGACCGGCATGGGGTCGAAACGACCCTGGTTGAGCACCTCGATCATGCGCTCGCCACGCGCCAGGCTGCGCCGCGTTGATTCGTCCAGGTCGGAGCCGAAGGAGGCGAACGCCTGCAGCTCGCGGAACTGCGCCAGGTCGATGCGCAGGCGCCCGGCGACCTGCTTCATGGCCTTGATCTGCGCGTGACCACCCACGCGGCTCACCGAGATGCCGATGTTCACCGCCGGCCGCACGCCGCTGTAGAACAGGTCGCTCTGCAGGAAGATCTGGCCGTCGGTGATGCTGATCACGTTGGTGGGGATGTAGGCCGACACGTCGCCGGCCTGCGTCTCGATCACGGGGATGGCGGTGAGCGAGCCGCCGCCGAGCTCGTCGTTGAGCTTGACGGCGCGCTCCAGCAGGCGCGAGTGCAGGTAGAACACGTCGCCGGGGAAGGCCTCGCGGCCCGGCGGCCGGCGCAGCAGCAACGACATCTGCCGGTAGGCGTCGGCCTGCTTGCTGAGGTCGTCGTAGAAGCACACCGCGTGGCGCCCGCTGTAGAGGAAATACTCGCCCATGGCGGCGCCCGCGTAGGGCGCCAGGAACTTGAGCGGCGCCGCGGCGGAAGCGGTGGCGGCCACGATGATCGTGTACTCCATGGCGCCGTACTCTTCGAGCTTCTGCACCACCTGCATGACCGTAGAGGCCTTCTGCCCGATGGCCACGTAGATGCAGATCTCGTCTTGGCCCTTTTGATTGACGATCGTGTCGACGATTAGCGACGTCTTGCCGGTCTGACGGTCGCCGATGATGAGCTCGCGCTGCCCGCGGCCGATGGGGATCATGGAGTCGATGGCTTTGATACCCGTCTGCAGCGGCTCCTTGACCGGCTGGCGCTCCACCACGCCCGGGGCTTTGAACTCCATCGGGCGGTAGTCGGCGGTCTCGATGAGCCCTTCTCGTCCAGCGGCCGGCCCAGCGGGTCGACCACGCGACCGACCATGGCCTCGCCAACAGGCACCCGTAGCACGCGGCCGGTGCGCTTGACGAATCGCCCTCCTTGATGAGAGTGTCTTCGCCAGAGCCGCACCGCCCCGACGTTCTGCTCTTCGAGGTTGAGGGCCAGACCGGTGACGCCGTGGGGCAGCTCCAGCATCTCCATGGCCATGCAGTTGCGCAGGCCGTAGATGCGGGCGATCCCGTCTCCACCCTGAGCACGGTGCCGACCTCGTCGACCTCCACCTCGGCGTGGTAGTTCTCGATCTGCGACTTGAGGACCGAGGCGATCTCTTCTGGGCGCAGCTCACTCCACGTCACCTCTCGATTTCAGCGGTCGCCAGCCGGCGGCGCAGCTGGCGGATACGGGCTCGCACGCTGCCGTCGACGATCACGTCGCCAACGCGCAACACGAGGCCACCTACAATGCCTGGGTCGACGCTCTCGGCGAGCTCCACCCGACGACCGTGGTCTCGGCGACCCGCGCGGCGATCTTCTGGCGTGCCTCGGGGCTCAGCTTCACGGCGGAGGTCACCCCGACCTGCACCAGCTCAGCCTCGGCCGACGCCAGTGCCTCATAGGCGGCCTGAACATCGTCCACGAGGGCGAGGCGCCCGCTCGAGCAGCACCAGCAGGGTGTTGCCCACAGCGGCTGTGCGCCCGCGTGAGCTCGGCGACGATGCGCTGCTTGGCGGCCGTCTCTACCTGCGGGTTGGCGAGCACGTCACGCAGAGACGGCGAGGCCGAAGTGCGGCGGTGGACTCGCCCGGCTCGCGGCGCACCGGCGCGGCCACGCCGGCTTCGCCGGCGGCGGCGAACGGCCGCGCGCGTCGACCTCTGCGATCTGCTCTGCGCTCACGCCTGGCTCTCCATGCCGAGCTCTTCGATCTTGAGCTCGGCCAGCGCCTCGTCGATGCGACGCCGCTGATCGGCCTCGTCGAGGGTGCGCGCCGTCACCTTCTCGGTGGCCAGAGCCGTGAGCTCGGCGATCTGGCCTGAGCTCCCGCAACGCGGCACGGGTGTCGCGCTCGATCTGCTCGTGCGCCTGGGTCAGCACGCGCTCCGACTGCGCCTTCGCCTCGGCGAGGAGCTCGCTTTCGGCGTGCTCGCCGTGGTGCGCGAGCGTTCGAGGATCTCCTCAGCCTCGCCACGAACCTTGGCGAGCGTCTCCTTGTACTCGTCGAGGAGACGGTGTGCCTCGGCGCGCGTCTGCTCGGCCGCGTCGAGGCTATCCTGAACCGTCTGGCGGCGCTGGTCGATGAGGGCTTTGAGTCGATTGAACGCGTAGCGCCACAGCACGAACACCGAGATACCGAACGTGATGAGGGTCCATACCATGAGACCCCAAGACAGATTCAGCATGCCACACTCATCTCTCTTCCGGCCGCGAGCACGACCCGCCCGCTCACTTGACGACGAACAGAAGGATCAGGCTGATCACGAAGGCGTACAGCGCGAGCGCCTCGATGATGCCGATACCGATGAACATGTTGGTGCGGATGTCGCCTCTTAGCTCGGGCTGCCGGGCGATGCTCTCGAGCGCCTTCCCGATCATCGTGCCCAGGCCGATACCGGGGCCGATGACGCCCAGGCCGATGGCGAGACCGGCGCCGATCAGCTCCGCTGCGCGTGGATTCATTACTTCTCCTCCTTGGTGACTGTTAGCCGGCCGGATCGCCAGGGGCGCCGGCCTTCAATCTGTCTCAGTGTTCCTCCTCGAGCGCTCCACCGATGTAGACCGCCGACAGGATGGCAAAGATGAACGCCTGAATGAAGGCGATGAAGATCTCGAACAGATACAGGAGCACAGACCCGGCCTGCAACACACCGGCGATGAGGTAGCTCTGGAACACGAGGGCCATGGCGAAGAACACGGCCAGGATGGCGTGGCCGGCGAGCATGTTGGCGAAGAGACGGACTGACAGCGAGACGAGGCGGAAGATCTCGCTGATGATGTGCATGGCCCAGATGAGCTGTCGCAGCACCGGCGGCGCCGAGGGAATGGCCCAGCTTCGCAGGTAGCCGACGGCGCCCTTCTTACGGACACCCGCGTAGTGGGTGAAGATGAACGTGAGCAGGGCCAGCGCGATGGTTACGTTGAGGTTGCCGGTGGCCGCGTAGAACGAGAGTTGATGGTGATCGCCGAAGGGCATCGGGATGAGACCCAGCAAGTTGCAGACGAGAACGAAGAAGAAGGCGGCCCCGACGTATGGGAACCAGGTCTCAGAGCCGCTCGTCATGGTGCTGCGCACGATGCCGTCGCGCGCCAGTGAGTACAGCACCTCGAGGAACGCCTGGAAACGGCCGGGCCGCTGTTTGAGGCTGCGCCCGACGACGAGGGCCACGACCACCAGGATGGCGGTGGTGAGCCACAGGTAGATGACGGCCTTGGTCACCGAGAGGTCGATCGGTCCGATGGCCGGCAGCTTGATGATGGGCTCCAGCTGGAACTCCTGCGCGACCTGCACCGTCTGCTTGTGCCCGCCGGGGATGAGGAACAGGCCGACCAACGCCAGGAGCGCCACTAGCAGCCAGATCCACTTCATGCCCTTCTTCATCTCACACCTGCCCTGGGAGCAGGACGGGCCGGGTCGCTGTAGGTGAGTGGACGAAGGCCCAGGTAGACGGTGAAGCCGGCGAGAAACGAGAGCGTCGCCGTCCCGGCGGCGGCATGCGCCAGCAGCGCGACGGCGGCCAGACCGGCGAGCACCACGAGTAAGCGCACGACCATGCCCCCGATGGCGAGCCCCAGAGCCAGGTCGTGCCGCTCGCGGGCGCGATGCCAGGTGAGTACTTCCAGCCCCCAATAGACGATGGTGAGGCCGGCCCCCGCCGCGGCGGCCCAGATTGGTCTGCCGATCAAAGCTGCCACGCACGCACACACCAGCACCATGCCGGCGAGAACGAGCGGAGCGATGGTCTGCTTGCGAGTAATGTCTCGTCCTCCTTGAGCGGTCTACTTCGTCTCCAGGTACACGGCGTAGAGTGCCAGGGCGAACCCCACGAACACGCCGACTACCGTAAATAACGGAAATGTGTGAACGAGCCAGTCGACGGCGGCCCCGAACCCAAGGCCCACGGCCACACCCGCCAGAAGCAAGAAGGCGATCGACTCAGCCGACACGGACGGGCCTCGCTGACGGTCGCCCTTGTCGTCGTTCGGTGTTTCAGGCGTCACACTATACCTGCCGGTCCCGGTGCTCGCAACGCGCAATCGCGGCCGTCACTTGAGGCCGGGGTGGCCGGGCGGCTGCTGCCCCAGTGGGTCGGGCAGCCCGTGACGGCGCGAGCGATAGCGACTGAGAAGCTGAGCCATATACACGGTGGCGATCGTGGCCGCGACGCCGAGCACAGCTATGGCCCACACCGTGCCGCGCTGCATGGCGATCGCCAGAGCACTGAGGAGAAGACACCACACGTAGAGCAGCAAGACGCTCTTCCGCTGCGAGAAACCGTGCACCAGGACCAGGTCGTGATGCACGTGGTCCTGGCCCGGCGAGTAGAACGGCACGCCGCGGCGCCAGCGGCGCCAGACTATGAGGAACAGGTCGACGAACGGCACCCCCAGCACCAGCAGAGGTAGCACCAGGGCCACTGCCGCGGTGCCCTTCATCACGCTCTGCACGCTCATGCAGGCAAGCACGAAACCGAGCAGCATGGATCCGGCGTCGCCCATGAAGATGCTCGCCGGATGGAAGTTGAAGCGCAAGAAGGCGAAGGTCGCGCCGGCCAGCACGGCGGCGATCACGCCGGCGGCCGGAAACCCAGTGCTGAGCGAGATGATCGAGAAGGTGAGCGCCGAGATGCCGCACACTCCGGCGGCGAGCCCGTCGAGGCCGTCGATGAAGTTCACCATGTTGATGATCATGGCCGTCCAGAACGCCGTGACGAGCACCGAGACACTGAGTGGGAAGTGCAGCATGACATGCGTGAACGGTAGCCCCATATGGTTCACCCGGATGCCGAAGAAGATGGCCACGCCGATCGCCAGGAGCTGACCGATGAACTTGACGCTGGGCTTCGAGCTCGTAGAGATCGTCGAAGAGGCCCACCGCCACCACGATCGTGGCGCCGCCGATGATGCCCCACACCGGCCGGTCGACCTTGACCAGGAGCATCACGGTGATCATCCAGCCTAGGTACATGCCCAAGCCGCCGAGCAATGGCGTGGCCAGCACGTGCATGCGGCGGCCGTCGGTGGGCTTGTCGACGGCTCCCGTGCTGTTCGCCAGACGACCCATCAACGGGGTGAGAAGGTAGACGAGCGCCGCGGCGACGATGAAGCCCAGCACAGCCGTGCGGATGGGACTCGTCAAGTTGATGAGACCGCCTATGGCAGATCCTCCTTGCGGAGGGTGACGCCGGCCTCCGCGAACATCTGTAGCGCCAGACCATCGGGGTCGTCGGGGTAGCCGTCGAGGTAGTAGATCTCTTTTACACCGCAGTTGATGAGCATTTTGGCGCACAGCATGCACGGCTGCAGCGTTGTGTACAGCGTGGCACCGTCGATGGCCACGCCGTGCACGGCGGCCTGGATGATGGCGTTCTGCTCGGCGTGAATGGCGCGGCACAACTCCTGACGCTCGCCCGAGGGGATACCGAGCTGCTCCCGCAGGCAGCCCACGTCGAGGCAGTGCGCCGTGTCGCGCGGGGCTCCATTGTAGCCCGTGGCCAGCAGACGCTTGTCGCGCACCAGCACGGCTCCGACCTGACGGCGCAGACAGGTGGATCGGGTGGCGGCTTGCCGGGCGAGCTGCAGGAAGTACTGGTTCCAGCTCGGCCGCGGCGCGCGCGAGCTCTCCGCTTCTTCGCGCTTGTCGCCCGGTTCGCTCACAGGAACTCGTAAAGCGGGAAGCGGTCGAGGAGCTCGACTACCTCGTGCCCGATCTCGGCCAGAGCGGCGGCGTCGTCGCGGGCCTCGAGGGCGCGCAGCATCAGAGCGCCGGTCTGCCGCATCTCGGGCTCCATGAAGCCGCGAGTGGTGACCGCAGGGGACCCCACGCGCAGCCCGCTGGCCACGTTAAAAGACCCTTCCTGGAACGGCACCACATTGCGGTTGGCAGTGATGTGCACGCTCTCCAGGAGGTTCTGGCATTCGAGGCCGTTAAGGCCGGTGCTACGCAGGTCGAGCAGGGCAAGGTGAGTATCGGTGCCGCCCGAGACGAGGCGCAGCCCTCCGTCGGCCAGCGTCTCGGCCAGCGCGGCGCAGTTGATCACGATCTGGCGCTGCAGGCGGCGGAACTCCTCGCTCGCGGCGATGCGCAGGCATACGGCTTTGGCGGCAATCACGTGCATCAAGGGGCCGCCTTGCATGCCCGGAAACACCGCCCGGTCGATCGCCCGCGCGTGCTCGGCACGACACATGATGAGCCCGGCCCGCGGTCCGGTGAGCGTCTTGTGCGTGGTGCTCGTGACAACGTCGCAGTGCGGCACGGGGTTGGGGTGCACGCCGGCCGCGACGAGCCCGGCGATATGGGCGATATCGGCCATCAGCAGGGCCCCGACCTCGTCGGCGATCTCGCGAAAGGCGGCGAAATCGATGGTGCGCGGGTACGAGCTGTAGCCGCAGATGATCAGCTTCGGTCGGTGGGCGAGAGCCAGCTCGCGCACCTCGTCGTAGTCGATGGTCTCAGTGTCGGCGCGTACGTGGTAGGGCACCACGTTGTACGTGCGACCCGAATAGTTGATGTCGAGGCCGTGGGTGAGGTGGCCGCCGTGAGCCAGCTCCATGCCCATCACGGTGTCGCCGGGGTCGAGCAAGGCGAAGAGCGTGGCCAGATTAGCCGACGAGCCGGAGTGCGGCTGCACGTTCACGTGTTCGGCCCCGAAGAGAGCCTTGCAGCGGTCGATGGCGAGCTGCTCGACCTTGTCGACGGTCTCGCAGCCGCCGTAGTAGCGGGCGCCGGGCGTGCCCTCCGCGTACTTGTTGGTGAGCACCGAACCCGTGGCCTCCAGGACGGCGCGGCTGGCGAAGTTCTCGGAGGCGATCAGCTCCAGCGTCTCCTGCTGGCGGATGAGCTCGCAGCGCAGCAGCTCGTTGAGCTCAGGGTCGAGATGGTAGAGCGGCTCGCGCCGCCACTCCCTGCCGACGGGGCTCACTGCCCGCCGTCCGCGGCGTCGATGAGCTCTACACGGTGCTGGTGGCGACCACCTTCGAAGGGGGTCGCCATCCACACCTCGGTGATCGCCCAGGCCTCGTCCTCGCTGAGGATGCGCCCACCCAGGCAGAGCACGTTGGCGTCGTTGTGGCGCCGCGACATCTCGGCCAGGTACGGTGTGAAGCAGTCGGCGGCGCGCACGCCGGCGTGACGGTTGGCCGTCATGCAGATGCCCAGCCCGGTGCCACAGGCGAGCAGGCCGCGCTCGGCCTCGCCGGAGGCGACCATGGCCGCCACACGGTGACCGAAATCGGGGTAGTCGACACTGACCTCGTCGGAATCGGTGCCCACGTCTACCACTTCGTGACCCTGTGAGCGCAAGCGCCGCACGACGGCCTGCTTGAGCGCGTATCCGCCATGGTCAGCACCGGCGGCGATCTTCATGGTGAGTCCCCTTCGGTCGGCAATTACGGTTGGTCTTGGTGATGAGAGCTGCGACCCCGCGCCGCAGGGTTTCGTGGGCTGTCAATTCTATCATTCCGGTCGCGACCTCCCCTCACCCAGTGGTCAGGAGCGCGACGATGCCCTCTTCGCCCACGCTACCCGTGCGCAGCAGACGCCAGTGCCCGTCGGCGGCGTATGTGCTGAGATCGACGATGGACGAAGCCAGACCCCTCAGGAGGCCGCCGTCGAGCACCAGATCGCAGGCCTTCAGCAGGCTGGGATCCACCTCGCTGAGGGCGCGCGGCGCGCTGCCCCCGCTGGGGTTGGCGCTGGAGGCGAGCAGGGCAAACGGCAGGCTGGCCATGAAGCGCTCAGCGTCGGGCCACAGCGGCACCCGCACCCCCAGTGTGGCGACCTTCTCCACCTTCACACCGAACGTGGTGTGCACGTGATGAGACGCCTCGCCGGGAGGAGGGAAGCCGAGGCCCGGCGGATACGGCAGCAGCAGCGTAAAAGGACCGGGCAGCAGGCGGCGCACGGCGTCGGCCAGCTTGGGTGGCAGGGCCAGGGCGCTCTCCAGGAACTCGACCGTGGGAAAGATGACCTGCAGCGGCTTGCCCGCGACGCGGTTCTTGGCGGCGTACACGGCGGCCAGCACGCTCGGCGTGAGCAAACCGCCCAGGCCATAGACGGTGTCGGTGGGAAAGATCGCAAGACGCGCGGCGGCAAGCTCGCCGGCCACGCGCCGAAACTGCGACTCGGGCAGGGCCGCGAGAGAAACCGGGGCCGCGCCTGACGGCGTCTCGGGCGGCGCTTCGCGCGGCGCGCTCACAGCCCGCCGACGGTTGGTCCTGGAGCCTGCCGTACCGGGATGCCGCGCGCCGCCAGGTATGCCTTGGTCTCGGCGATCGAGTAGGTGCCGAAGTGGAAGATGCTGGCCGCCAGCACCGCGTCGGCCTCGCCCTCGGTGAGCCCCTCCGCGAGGTGCTCGAGCGTGCCCACTCCGCCGGAGGCGATCCCGGGCACGTCTACGGCTCGCGCGATGGTGCGCGTGAGCGCGAGGTTGTAGCCCTCCAGCGTGCCGTCGCGATCCATGCTGGTGAGCATGAACTCGCCGGCACCGAGCTGCGCGGCGCGCACGGCCCACTCCTCGGCATCGATGCCAGTGGCCGTGCGCCCGCCGTGCACGAACGCCTCCCAGCGCGCCAGCCGGCCGTCTTCCCCGCTGCCGGCCACCTGCTTGGCGTCGATGGCCACGACGATGCACTGTGCCCCGAAGTGCTCGGCGCAGCGACGCACCAGGTCTGGGTCCTCCACCGCGGCCGTGTTCATGGTCACCTTGTCGGCGCAGGCGGCGAGGATCATGCGCACATCGTCCTCACTGGCCAGACCCCCGCCTATGGTGAACGGGATGAACACCTGCTCGGCACAGCGTGCCGCCAGGTCGGCGATGATCTCGCGCCGTTCGTGCGAGGCGGTGATGTCGAGGAAGACGAGCTCGTCGGCGCCCTCGGCGTCGTAGCGCGCCGCGAGCTCCACGGGGTCCCCGGCGTCGCGCAAGCCGACGAAGTTGATACCCTTGACCACCCGCCCGTCGCGCACGTCGAGGCACGGGATGATGCGCTTCATGTGCATGTGTCGCCCTTCCCCCGCCGCGCCGACTGTCAGCCGGCGAAGACCATCTGCGCGTCGGGCAGCGTGAACGCCTTCTCGTAGAGTGCGCGTCCGACGATGACACCCACCACGTTAGGGGCATTGAGCTTCTTCACGCGGCGCAGGTCGTCGAGCAGAGCGACGCCGCCGGAGAGGATGATCTCGAGCGGTGTCACCTCGGCCAGGTCGCGAAGCCCGATGAGGTTGGGTCCGCCGAGCATGCCGTCACGCGACGTATCGGTGTACACGACGCGCCTCACACCGTGCTCGGCCAACACCTTGCTGAAGTGAATGGCAGTCATCTGCGAGCGTTCTTGCCAGCCATGCGTGGCGACCATTCCGTCAGTGCAGTCGAGCCCCACCACGAGCCGCTCCTCCAGCCAGTTCACGGCGTCGTCGAGCAGATCGAGAGCCGTGACCGCCGCGGTGCCCATCACTACCCAGTGCACGCCGATGCCGGCCACCAGTGCCAGGCTCTTGGCGCTGCGGATGCCGCCGCCGTACTGCACTGGGATGTCGATTGTCTTCACGATCGCCTCGACGATCCCGAAGTTGACGAGCTCGCCGGTACGGGCCGCGTCGAGGTCGACGACGTGGAGTGCTTCCGCCCCCTCGGCCCGCCACTGGCGGGCGAGCTCCACGGGATCGTCACTGAACACGGTGACGTCGTGAAAGTCGCCGCGTCGCAGGCGCACCGCCTTGCCGCCCTGAATATCTATGGCCGGAAAGACGATCATGGCTGGCGCGCCTCCTGCTTCACTCGTCCCACGAAGTTGGCCAGAAGCTGCAGGCCCACGCGGGAGCTCTTCTCGGGGTGAAATTGTACCGCCCACACATTATCCCGCGCGACGGCGGCCACGACACGACCGCCGTAGTCGGTGGTGGCGGCGACCACCGCGGCGTCGGCCGGGACGGCGGCAAACGAGTGTACGAAGTAGACGGCAGCCGGCACCGGCAGCCCCCTCGCCATGCCATCCCCGGCCGGCTCCCAGTCGAGGGTGTTCCAGCCGATGTGGGGCACCTTGAGCGGCGTCTGCAGCCTGTCTACGACGCCGCCGAACACGCCCAGACCAGGCCAGTCGCCGCCCTCGCGGCTGCGCTCGAAGAGGAGCTGCAGGCCCAGGCACACGCCCAGAAACGGCACGCCGGCGGCGATGCGCTCGAGTACGGCGGCTCCCAAGCCGCTGGTCGCCAGTCGCGTCGTCGCGTCACGAAAGGCTCCCACCCCGGGCAGCACCACCGCGGCGGCAGCGCGCACCGCCGACGGACTCTGCGTGACGCGCACCTCTGCGCCGCTGCGTTCGAGCGCTTTGAGCACGCTCGCCAGGTTGCCCATGCCGTAGTCGACCACGGCGATGCGCGGCTGGGCAGCAGACGGCGTGGCCTTCAGAGGACGCCCTTCGTCGATGGCACATGATCGTCGCGCCCGTGCCGCTCGCAGGCCTGGGAGAGTGCTCGCGCGACGCCCTTGAAGACCGCCTCGACGATGTGGTGCGCGTCGCTGCCAGCCAGCAAACGTACGTGCAGCGTCATTCCCGCGGCCGTACTCAGCGAGTGCAGGAAATGAGCCGCCAGGTTGCCCTCGAACTCGCCGATGCGCACCCCCGCGAGCCGCAGGTCGTGGACGAAATACGGTCTCCCGGAGAGGTCGAGCGCCACCATGGCAAGCGCCTCGTCCATGGGCAGCAGAAACGCGCCGTAGCGCCGAATGCCGCGCTTGTCGCCGAGCGCCTCCTTGAGAGCCTCGCCCAAGGCCAGGCCGACGTCCTCCACGGTATGGTGACCGTCAACGTTCAGGTCTCCGCTGGCCTGCAGGCGCAGGTCGAAGCCGCCGTGGTGGGCAAACAAGGTGAGCATGTGATCGAAGAACCCGATACCCGTGCTCACCTCGGCCGTGCCCGTACCGTCGAGCGCCAGCGACAGGGTGATATCGGTCTCGCTGGTGCTGCGGTGCACCTCGGCGCGGCGCGTACTCATACTGGACTCCTCATTCGGCGCGCAGGGAGGCGGAGCGCGCGTGGGCGCGCAGCCCTTCGTCGCCGGCGATGGCCGCCACGTGGGGAGCCAGGGCGGCGGCGGCGGCGCGGTCGAGTTCTACCACAGCTACCCTCTTTTGGAAATCGGCCACGCTCAGGCCCTGGGCGAAGCGGGCCGAGCCGCCGGTGGGCAGCACGTGGTTGCTGCCGGCCGCGTAGTCGGCGAAGGCGGTGGCTGCGTACGGGCCCACGAAGATGGCGCCGGCGTTGCGGATGAGGTGCACCAGTGCGCCCGGGTCGGCGACGTGAATCTCGAGGTGCTCCGGGCCGAAGGCGTTACACAGCTCCACGGCGGCGGCGCGGCCAGGACACCTCACGATGGCCACGTTGTCCGTCGTAACGCCGAGCTCGGTGGCGAGCTCGGTCAGCGCGGCCGCAACTGGTGCCGCCAGAGCGCCGCCGATGTCGGCCAGGCAGGCCATGGCGCCGGCGCCGTGCTCTGCTTGAGCAAGCAGATCGGCCGCCAGCCAGGCGGGGTTGCCGCCCTCGTCGGCCATGATGAGCACCTCGCTGGGGCCCGCCAGCGCGTCGATGCCCACCTCACCAATCACCTGCCGTTTGGCCTCGGTAACGTAGGCGTTGCCGGGACCCACGATCACGTCACAGCGCGGGACCGTGGCCGTACCGAAGGCCATGGCGGCCACAGCCTGGGCCCCACCGATGGGGTATAGATCGCTGAGGCCGAGCAGCGCGCACGCGGCCGCCACGCCGTGCGCGACGGCAATGGGTGGGCGCGCCGCGTTCGCCATGGGCTCGCCGGCCTGGCTCGCGGCCTCCTGACCCTCGGAGGCCGTGCGTTTCCAGCGGCGCGGCGGCGAGCACACCATGATGCGCCCGACCCCGGCCACCAGGGCCGGGATGGCCGTCATGAGCACCGAGGACGGATAGTTGGCGAGCCCTCCCGGTACGTAGAGGCCGGCAACGGCCAGCGGGATCACCTCCTGGCCTACCATCTGGCCTTGCGGAAATGTCTCGCGCCAGGCATGAGGAGCCTCGCGTTCGTGATAGGCGCGCACGTTGGCGGCGGCCAGCTCCAGGGCCGCGCGCAACGCGGGGTCCAGCGCGTCGAGCCGCTTGCGCATCTGCGGCACCGGGACCGCATAGTCTGGCGGCAGCCCCACGACGTCCAGGCGCTGCGTGTGCTCGCGCACGGCATCGTCGCCGCGCGCCCGCACGTCGTCCATGATCGCGGTGACGGCGGCCCGCACCCCGGCGGGCGGTGGCGCAAAGCCACGCAGCGCCGCCACGGTCACGGCAACGTCGTCAGACCAATCCAGCCGCCTCATGCTCCCTCCAGCAGTGCCCGCAGGCGGGCGATCAGCTCGGCGATATCTCGAGCGCGCAACGTGCGCGCCGCACGGCCCACGACCAGACGGGCGCTGCTGAGGGCGACCTGCTCGCGCTCGTTCAGGGCCACACCTGACACGGCCAGGCGCGTGCGCAGATCCACTACACCCTCGGCCAGCCCCAAGGCCGGCGCCAGGGCGGCGGCGGCGAACGGTAACGCCTCAACCTGACGCCCCGCGGCGGCGAAGTACCTCTGTGTCACCCGAGGGTAGGGGGTAGCGACGCGCGGCCGCGCGCGGCCGGTGGCCGGCGGGTACGCGTTCGGCGTCGCGTAGACGAGGGCATCCGCGCAGACCCCGAGGTCGAGCACTTCAGACACCCCCGGCTCGAGCTCGAGCAGTACCCCTTTGCCGGCCACGGCGGCGTCCAGCCCGCCATGGCTGCAGCCGGCCAGCACGTCGGCGGCGCCGGCCAGCAGCCAGGTAGTTTCGGCGGCCGTCACCAGCGCCGGAGAAGCCACGCCGCGCAGCGGCGCGGCGGGCAGTCCTGCCGCCGCCAGGAGGTCGATTACCTCGGCCGCTGCCCGCCCTTCATCGCAGGCGATGCCGATCTTCACGCACGTCCCAGCGCGCGCAGCACGTCGCGCCAGCCCCCGGTCACCACGGTGCCGTCGGCCAGCTCCAGGCGGAAGGCACCGCCGTCACGACGCAGCAGCGGACGCAGGGCCCAGGGCGTGCCCTCGGGCAGGGCCACCACCGCCCGGCCCGCGCGGCGCAGCTCGGCCGCCCGCGACGGGTCTGCGACGCCGCCGACGTAGGCCAGGAGAGCCGGAGCCGGAGCCAGCGCCGTCCCGACCTCCTCGAGAGCCTCCTGCAGCCGATCCAGGGCGATGGCGAAGCCCACGCTGGGCACGTCCCAGTCGAAGCGCGCCAGAGACCGTCGTAGCGCCCGCCCGAGGCGATGGGCAGCCCCACCCCCGGGGCGTAGGCCTCGAAGATGACGCCCCGGTAGTACGTGAGGTCTTGGAACAGGCCGAAATCAAAGGTGACGGCGTCGTCGAAGCCCGCCACCTCCACTAGATCGCGCACGGTGACGAGATGCTCAATGGCGGCCTCCATGGCGGGGCTGCGGGCGAGCTTGCGCGCCTGTGACAGGCTGTCGCGCGTGCCGCTCAACTCGAGCGTACACCACAGGGCGTCGAGGGCGGCACCGTCTGCCTCGGCCTTGCCGGCGATGCTCTCCAGCAGCGGGTAGTCGCGATCCGAGAGCGCCTCCAGGAACTTCTCGCGATCTACGGCGGCCAGACCAAGGGCATCGACCAGCGCCGTGTAGAAATCGACCGTGCCCAGCGCCACGCGGTAGTCGCGCACGCCCAGCGATGAGAGGCAGTCGCACAGCAGTGTCACGCACTCCGCGTCGGCGGCCGCCGAATGCAGACCCAGAAGCTCGGCACCGGCCTGCACGAATTCACCGTCTTGGCTGCGCTGCGGCGCCCACGGCCGTATGGAAGGCGCTACATAGAAGAAGCGCAGCGGCAGGGGCGCGTCGCGGTAGTGCGACGCGGCGAGGCGCGCCACGGGCACCGTCATGTCGGTGCGCAGCATGAGCTCATGACCCTGCTGATCGTGCAGCCGGTAGCCGGCCTCGAGGGTGTCGTCGCCGGCGATCTCGAGCGTCTCGGCGAACTCCAGCCAGGGCGTGCTCACCTCGCCGTAGCCGTAGGCCTCGAAACGGCCGCACAGCGCCGTCACGATGGCGCGCAGCTCGCGCGCCTCGGGAGGGAGCACGTCGTGCATGCCTTCGGGGATCATTCCTGTCTCGCGCCCCTGTCTGCGCTCATCCGCCCGGCCTTAACTGACCCCGATGCAGCTCTCGCCCAGCAATGCCTTGAGCTCGGCATACAGGCCGGCCACCGGCGCCACCCGCAAGCCGTCGCCCACCCGCAGCCGGGCGCGCTGCTCATCGCGCACCATGTGCAGCACCACGGGTACCTGCCCGGGGAAGTCGGCGAAGATGCGTTTGAGGTCGTCGAGCACGCTGGGTCGCACGCGGCGGGCGTCGATCGTCACCGTGAGCGGGCGATACTCGCTCACGCCGCTGAACGGCTGCACCTCGATGGCGATAAGGGTCGTCTCGCCCTCGCTCTTGCGTTCCACGCGCCCCTTCACCTTGATGATGGCGTCTTCGTGCAGCAGATCCTTGTACTGCTCGTAGGTCGCCGGCCAGGCGCGGCCCTCCACGCCGCCGTCTACATCTTCGAGACGGAAGGCCAGCCATACACCGCCGTTCTTGCTCACCTTCTTCTGCGCGTTGGCGACGATGCCTCCGGTCCACAGCACGGCGCCGTCGCCGGAGTCGTCGAGCTGACTCACGGGCACCTCGATCTCGTCGCGCAACTGTTCGCGCAGGCCCTGCAGTGGGTGCGCCGACACGTAGAGGCCCAGCGCCTCCTTCTCGCCCTTCAGGCGGGTCGCTTGGTCGAACTCCCGCTGCGGCACCTGCGGCGCCTGCGCCCCCGCGCTGTCGCCGGCGTCGAGGTGGTCGAACATGCCGACCTGCCCCTGCTCGCGGTCGCGCCGGCGGCGCTCGCCGTCGGCCATGGCCGCCGGCAGAGCCTCGAGCATGCCCTGCCGCGGGTCGCCGGTGCTGTCGAAGGCGCCGCTGCGAATGAGCGCCTCGAGCACGCGCTTGTTGGCCATCTGCGCGTCGACGCGGGCGCAGAAGTCGTAGATGCTGGTGAACGGCACGGCGGCGCGCGCGGCGATGATCTCTTCGATCGCGCCGCGCCCCACGCCCTTGACGGCGTTCAGGCCAAAGCGGATCTTGCCCCCCACCACGGTGAAGCCCACGGCGCTCTCGTTCACGTCGGGCGGCAGTACCTCGATGCCGAGCTCGTGACACTGGTTCACGTAGAACGGCACCTTGTCTTTGGTGTTCATGACGCTGCTCACCAGCGCCGCCATGTACTCGACCGGGTAGTTGGCCTTGAGCCAGGCGGTACGGTAGCTGATCATGGCGTAGCAGGCGGCGTGGCTCTTGTTGAACGAGTAATCGCCGGTCGCCTCGAAGTTGGCCCACAGCTTCTGGCTCACGGCGGGCGGCACCCCGCTCGCCGCGAGGCCCTTCATGAGCGGCTCCTTGAGCGTGGCCATGAGCTGGCGGTTCTTCTTGCTGATGGCCTTGCGCAAGTCGTCGGCCTGGGCCGGCGAGAAGCCGCCCACGCGCCGCGCGATGGCCATATACTGCTCCTGGTAGATGGTCACGCCGTGCGTGGGCTCGAGGATGGGGCGCAAGGCCTCGTGGTCGTAGACGACCGAGGCCGGGTCTTTCTTGTTGCGGGCGTAGGTGGGGATGTACTGCATCGGCCCGGGGCGGTAGAGGGCGCCGATAGCGATGAGGTCCTCGAACTGCGTGGGGCCGACGTCGCGCAGCGCTTCGCGCATGCCGGCGCTCTCGAACTGAAAGACGCCGGTGGAGTCGCCGCGGGCCAGCATCTTGTAGGTCTTCTCGTCGTCCAACGGCAAGCGGTCGATCTCGATGCACACGCCGTCCGTCTCCTCGATGATCTCCAGCGCCGCCTCGATGACGTCGAGGTTGCGCAGGCCGAGGAAATCCATCTTGAGCAGGCCCAGCGCGGCGACATCGTTCATGTCGAACTGAGTGACCAGCTCGGCGTCGCCCTTCTGCTGCAGCGGCAGGTACTCGGTGAGCGGCTGGTCGCTGATCACCACTGCGGCGGCATGGATGGAGTCGTTGCGGATGAGCCCCTCGAGCGCCGTCGCCAGGTCGACGACCTCCCTCACCTCTTCATCGGCGTCGTAGGCCTGTTTGAGCTCGCCGCCCGGCAGCATGGCCTGGCTGAAGGTCGCCGGCGGCGCCTGCTCGGGGATCATCTTGGCGATCTTGTCGCCGACGGCGTAGGGCTTGCCCATCACGCGGGCGGCGTCGCGCGCCGCGGCGCGGGCCGCCATGGTACCGAAGGTGATGATCTGCGCCACGCGGTCGCGGCCGTACTTGCCCGCCACGTAGTCGATGACCTCTTCGCGGCGAGCCACGCTGAAGTCCATGTCTATGTCGGGCATGCTCTTGCGGCCTGGATTCAGAAAGCGCTCGAAGAGCAGATCGTACTTGAGCGGGTCAATATCTCGGCGTCGCGCACGCGGGCCGCAATGTCGCGATAGATCTGCGCATACGGGCCGTCCGGAAGGGTGGCGACCACCGGCTGGCCCGAATCCGATCTTTCGCGAATTTCCATGTCGAGCGGCACCTCGCCGAGGAACGGCACATCGAGCCGCTCGGCCTCGGCGCGCGCGCCGCCATGGCCGAAAATGTCGGTCCGGCCGCCGCAATGCGGGCACAGGAAATAGCTCATGTTCTCGACGATGCCGAGCACTGGCACGTTGACCCGGCGGAACATGGCGATGCCGCGCCGCGCGTCGATCAGTGCCAGATCCTGCGGCGTCGAAACGATGACGGCGCCCTTCAATGGCACCTGCTGCGCCATGGTGAGCTGCGCGTCGCCGGTGCCCGGCGGCATGTCCACCACCATGACGTCGAGCGCTCCCCATTCGACTTCGCGCAGCATCTGGGTCAGCGCCGACATCACCATCGGGCCGCGCCAGATCATCGGCGTCTCTTCCTCGATCAGGAAACCGATCGACATCACCGGCATGCCGTGGCGGACGATGGGTTTGAGCCGCGTGCCGCCGATGACCTCGGGCCGCTCGCGGATCGCAAGCAGCTTAGGCAGCGATGGGCCGTAGATGTCCGCGTCGAGGATACCGACTTTCAGTCCAAGATCGCGCAGCCCAAGCGCGAGATTGACCGCCGTGGTCGATTTGCCGACACCGCCCTTGCCGGAGGCGACCGCGATGATGGCGCCGACGCCGGGAATGCCGGTTGGCGCCTGCGGCGCGCGGCCGCCAGGCTGCGGGCGCGGCGCCGCGGCTTGCGCTTGCGGGCCGGCCGGTGGCCGCGCGGCCCCCGGCGCGCGTTCCCCGGTCAAAGCGACCAGCGCCGAGGTGACGCCCGGAATCGCGCGCACGGCTTGCTCGGCGCGCGCGCGGACCGGCTCCCACTGCGGCACCGCGGCCGCATCGACGGTGATGGAGAAAAACACCTTGCCGTCGGTGACGACGATATCGGACAGCGTGCCGGTTTCGGGCAGCGGCCTGCCGTCGGGCCCCGAAACCTTGCCTAACGCCGTGCGGACGTCATCTTTAGAGATTGCCATGGCGCTCTACATAGGCCCCGCGACGGCGCGGTCAATCGCTCGCCCGGTTGACTGGCCCCGGCCGTCCGGCCATGACGGACTTATTCCGTCTTCCTGAGGTGCGCGCCAAAGGCGCGCCTCGAAGGATGCGGCTACCGGCGCCCGGGCCGTCGCCCTTCGAGGCTCGCTGCGCCCGCACCTCAGGGTGACGGTTCAGAATCGAGCAATCGATTTTGGGAGGAAACCATGGCGAAGGTGGCGTTTGTCGGCTTGGGCGTGATGGGCTACCCGATGGCCGGACATCTGAAAAACAAGGGCGGCCACGACGTCACGGTCTATAACCGCACCGGCGCCAAGGCCGACAAATGGGTCGCACAGTATGGCGGCAAGCGCGCGCCGACGCCGAAAGCGGCAGCCGAAGGCCAGGACTTCGTCATGGCTTGCGTCGGCAACGACAACGATCTGCGCGAGGTGATGCTCGGCGAGCACGGCATCTATGCGGGCGCCGGCAAGGGTTCGATCGTCGTCGATCACACCACCGCTTCCGCCGCGATTGCGCGCGAGTTGCACGCCGACGCAAAAAAACACGGCTTCGATTTCATCGATGCGCCGGTGTCGGGCGGCCAGGCCGGCGCCGAGAACGGCGTGCTTACTGTGATGTGCGGCGGCGACGAGGCGCCCTTCGCCAAGGCCGAAACGGTGATCGCGGCCTACGCGCGCGCCTGCAATCTCCTGGGCAGCTCGGGCTCCGGCCAGCTCGCCAAGATGGTCAACCAGATCTGCATTGCGGGCATCGTGCAGGGCCTCGCCGAGGGGCTGCATTTCGCTCAAAAGGCCGGCCTCGACATCGAGAAGCTGGTCGCGACGATTTCGAAGGGCGCGGCGCAGTCCTGGCAGATGGAGAACCGCTACAAGACCATGGTGGCGGGGAAATTCGATTTCGGTTTCGCCGTCGACTGGATGCGCAAGGACCTCGGCATCTGCTTCGATGAAGCGAGGCGCAACGGCGCGCACCTGCCGGTGTCGGCGCTGGTCGACCAGTTCTATTCCGAAGTGCAGAAGATGGGCGGCAAGCGCTGGGACACGTCAAGCCTGATCGCGCTGCTGCAGCGGTAGCCGTCATTCCGGGGCGCGCTGCAAGCGCGAGCCCGAAATCCGATAACCACAGGTCAGCGAATATGGATTCCGGACTCGCCGCTGCGCGGCGATCCGGAATGACGATCACGCCCGGCCGCTCGGCAGCGGCGAGCGGTCGGCCAGCTCCATCTCCCGAAAGGCGAGCCGCTCGAACAATTCGCCGCGCAGCGCGCGGTGCGCCGGATCGTCGAATAGGTTGTCCATTTCGTCCGGATCGTTTTGCCGATCATAAAGCTCGCCGTAGGAATCGCCGTCGGCGACGGTGAGGCGATAGCGTTTGGTGATCAGCGAGCGCAGCCGCGGCGGCGCGGTAAAGCCCATGATGGCGCGCTGCTGATCGTCCTCGATCACCATCGAGTTCGCGCGCGAGCGTTTCGCCGTAGATGGCCGGCAACAGGCTCAGCCCCTGAACACCGTTATACGGCTGGATGCGCGCGCGATCGAGAATGGTCGGCGCGATGTCGAGGGTGCCGCCCATCACGGCGCTGCGCTGCGGTGCGTGCTCGCCCGGCTCGGCCCAGATGAACGGCACATGGGTGATGCCCTCGTAATGCGCCGGTCCCTTCAACAACAGCCGGTGATCGCCCAGATAATCGCCGTGATCGGTGGTGAAGATCACGACCGTATCGTTGCCCGCGCCTGACGCGGCGAGTGCTGCCAGCACGCGGCCGATGCCGTCGTCGATCATCGCGATCATGCCGCACGATAGCGCCATGGCCTCGCGCGCCTCGCGTTCGTTGACCGCGAACGGCGCCTGCCCTTTCGTATCGGCCTTGCCGCTCTCGCGCTGCGCCAGCGCCCACGCCACCGAGCGCGCCAGCGGGCGGTTGCCGTGTTCGAAACTTTTCGGCAGCGCCATGTCGTCGGGCCGGTACATCGACCAGTAATGGCCGGGCGGCGTGAACGGATGGTGCGGATCGGGAAACGACACCATCAGAAAGAACGGATCGCTGCGCTTTTCCGCGCGCGTAGCCGCCGAGCCATTCGCAGGCTTTGTCGGCGATGTAGCTCGTCGGATAAAATTCTTCCGGGATCGTGGTGCGGATCGCCTGCGGGCAGACGTAATCGTGCGCCAGCTGATTTTTTGCTTCGCGCAGCGCGTCGGCATCGGGCCGCTTCGATTTCAGCCAGACATAATAATGGCCGCCGACCTGATCACCGTGGCCGGTGCACAGATCGACATGCTCGAAGCCGTAGAACGGCAACTTCATGTTAAAGTCATGGCCCGAAGACCAACGCGCCGGAATTTCCTGATCGTAAGGTCCATCACCCGCGAGCGGTTTTTTCGCCTCGGCGAATTCGGCGCCGAGTACGCGGTCGCCGTCGCGCGCCGGCGCACGCTTCTGAATGGGCGGAAAGCCGGTGAAATTCTGCAGGTGGCTCTTGCCCACCAGGGCGGTCGCATAGCCGGCGGCGCGCAGCGTGTCGACGAAGGTGTTGGAGGAAAGCGGCAGCGGCAGGCCGTTGCCGCGGCCGTCGTGCACCGACGGCATGCGACCGGTCATCAAGGTCGCGCGGTTGGGCATACAGACCGGCGTCGGCGACGTAAAAATTCTCGAACCGCGTGCCGCGCGCCGCGATCGAATTGATGTGCGGTGTTTTCAGCACCGGGTGGCCGTAACAGGACAGGTAATCGACCCGATGCTGATCGGTGATGAACAGAACGAAATTCGGCCGTGTCATGCAGTGCTGTCTCCCGCTTCACTCGGTATGGATTTTCGCCGCCACGACGAAATCCCGAATTTTTTTGGTGTCGTTCGCAATTCTTGCCGTGAACGCCTCACCCTCCAGCCATTCCGGCTGCAGTCCAATTGCCATGAGCTTGGTCCGAATGTCCGGCTCGTCGGAGATCTTCTTGAACTCGTCACGCAACGCCTTCGTTATGTCGGCCGGCGTGTGGGCCGGCGCCATCAGGCCGAACCAGTTGGAAATGACGAGTCCCGGATACGACACCGACATCGGCTTCACGTCCGGCAATAACGGCGACGCTCGCGGCCCCGAAACGCCGAGCGCATTGAACTTTCCGGTTTTGATGTATTGCAGCGACTGGGCGATCGGGCCGCAGAACGCGGTGACAGTGCCGGTCAGAACCGCGTTCATCGCCGGGCCGGCGCCCTTGTAAGGCACGTGGGTGATGTCGATGCCGGCCTGCTGCGCCATCATCGCGCCGCACAAGTGCGCCGGCGAGCCAATGCCGGCGGACGAATAGGTCAAAGTGCCAGGCTTGGCTTTGGCGGCGGCGATGAACTGCGCCAGGGTCTTGATGCCGGTCGAGGCATTGACGACCAGGACACCGCTGCTCTCGACCACGGCGCAAATCGGACGCAAATCCCGCGCGGGATCATACGGCACCTTGATCAGATTGGGCGCCATCGAGATCGGCAGGTCGACCGTGAACAGGAACGTGTAGCCGTCCGGCTTGGCCTGAACCACGAGCTCGGTGCCGATCGAACCCGTGGCGCCGGGCCGATTGTCGACCACAGCGGGCTGATGCCAGTCCCGCGATATTTTATCCGCGTAGAGCCGGATGACGACGTCGGTCGGGCCGGCTGGAAACGGCAGGACGAAGTGAATGGGGCGTGATGGATACTGGTCCGCAAGCGCCCGGACCGCCGCCGCCACGCCGAGGCCCACAGCGGCGCCGGCCGACGCCGCGCTGGAAAGAAGCGCGCGTCTATTGATCATGGCTATCCTCCCCCGTTCTCGCTCGATGATCGAGCGTCGCCCTTATCTCGGGCTTTGTCCCCGACCTTAGGCGTCACCCTTACGGGGATTATGGGCAGTAGCCAAGCCGGCCTACGGCTGATTGCATCGCGACGTTCTACCGCGCTTCGCACAGGCGATCGCAACCGCGCCGCAACCGAGCCCATACGTAAAACAACCAGCGCGCTTGCGAACAGCGTCCGGAATCCATAGCTCCACACTTCGCGAAACTTTATCGACCCTGGATCGTTCAATTTCGGCACAAAAAGGCTTGGCAATTTATGAAATTGTTCGAATGCCAGAATTGCGGCCAGCCGCTTTATTTTGAAAACATCAAATGCGAAAGCTGCGGCGCGCGGCTTGGCTATTTGCCGCGCGAGGCGACCGTTACAGCGTTGAAGCCGGCGGGCGATGCGGTTTGGCAGGCGCTCGCCAAGGCGAACGTCCGCTACCGCTTTTGCGAAAACGCCGCGCATGATGTCTGCAACTGT
>CAWKEZ010000081.1:0-9617 GCA_963848545.1 uncultured Thermoleophilia bacterium | reverse complement strand
GCGCGTTCTGCACCGGCCGGTTCGTCCCCGCCGATCAGCCCAAATCGCCAGGCCATCAGCGCGGCGCGCGCCCATCTGCCGGCGGCAGGAGCTCCCGAAGAAGCGGGTGGAGGTTCGATGGATCGCCGCCGCAGGTGATGAATACCGCCTCCTGGGCGCGCGTGACGCCCACGTAGAGCACGCGCCGCTCCTCCTCCAGGCGGTCCGGCGCCAGACACGACACCTCACAGGAGTACTCGGGAATCACCACCGATCGGTACTCGCGGCCTTTGGCGGCGTGAATGGTCTCGATGACCACACGGTCGTCGGCTGGAGGTCCCGGCGGCGTGGCACGGCTGGTCGCTGCCGCTTCACGCTCCTCGGCGGCGCAGAGGCGCTCCCACTCGGCGAGGAAGACCGTGCTCTCGCGGCAGCTCTCGGCCACCAGGAGAAGCGCGTCGAGCACTTGGAACCGGCCGGCCCCATCGTGGCCGGTGGCGTCGGGGTACCTGGCCAGGCCCGTGCCCTCGCTGGCGCCCTGAGTCTGGGCCATCTCCAGCGCCTCCCAGTGGTCTTCAAGCGCGAACCTGTCGACAACCGCCCAAACGAGTTCTTGCGCGGTCGGCCGCTCATGTGCCTTCACGCCGGTGAGCTCGTCGTGTAGAGCCGTGACCTGGGCGACGAGTGAGCGCAATGGCTGCGGGCCGCGTCGGGCGTCGGGCGCGCTCATCTCGAGTAATCTCGCCCAAGGGCACGCCGCAGCCGCCGCAGACGCCACATCGGTGCTGCGCGCGTAGCGCTCGGGGCGGTTGGCCAGCAGGCGCAGATCGGCGCCCTTCAGCGCCGGGGGGTCCAGCGTGAGTCTGATGTAGGCGTGCAGCAACCGGGCGGCAGGGTGCGAGAACAGCCTGTGGCCGAGGAGCGCGGAGCGTGGGATGCCACAGGCATCGAGGGCCAGCGCCAGGGGGAGCAGCTGCGCGCGGAAGCGGCAGAGGACGGCGAGGGCGCGCCAGGTGCAGCCCGAACGTGCCCGTTCGGCGCTCAGGAAATCGCAGACGGCGGCGGCGCGCTCCGGCCAGGTAGGGGCACAGAACACGTCAACGGAACCCTCGGCAGCCGCATCTCTGGGGGCGATGCATTTGGCCTCGCGGCGGCGGTTGTTGGCGATGAGGCGGTTGCCCGCGGCGACCACCGCGCGCGAGCAGCGGTAGTTGGTGCGCAGCGCGTAGGTAGCCGACCAGGGCTGAGGTGGGTGGCGTTCGTGGAAGTCCAGTATGCCGCTGGCGTCGGCGTGCCGCCATCCATAGATGAGCTGGTCGTCGTCGCCCACCGCGAAAAGGTCTCGCCACGGTCGCGAGAGAACGTCAATCAGTGCCAGCTGAGCGCCGCTGAGATCTTGGAATTCGTCCACGAGAACGTGGGGATAGCGTTCCTGGACAAAGGCGCGACGTCGAGGGCTGGCCAGCATGTCGGCGAGCGCCAGGTAGACCTGGTCGTCGAACGACGTGCGGCCGCTTTGCGTCTGGAGCTCGGTGAAGCGACCGTGCACGGCGGCAAACGGGACGACGACGCACGGCGCGTCACCGATTGATGGCATCCGCACGCTCACGGACGCTGGGGGCTCCAGCTGCGTGCGCACCCGGACGAGCGCCGTGAGAAAGGCCCCGACGGGATCGCTGCCACGGGTCGGCTTGAGGTTGCCCAGGGCGTAGCCGGACTCCTCGAGCGCGCGCCGCATGAGGCTGCGCTGTGCGCTGCCGTCGGCGTCTAGGGCGAGGTGCCGTCCGGCGACCTCCTTCTGGTATCGGCTGCCGAAGGCGTTGAACGTGGCGCAGTGCACGGCGTGAGGGTGTGCGCCGCGGATGTGCCGCGTTGTCGCGATACCCAGGGCGGCGAGGCGTTCCTCGAACTGTTCGGCGGCCATGCGGTTGAAAGCCAGCAGCAGGATCGCGCCGGGGTCGACGCCGCGCGCGATGAGCTCGGCGACGCGGCTGATGAGCGTCTTGGTCTTGCCGGCTCCTGCCGGCGCGAGCACGCGTACCGGACCGCGGCCATGCAGGACCGCGGCGCGTTGCCATTGGTCGAGACCGTCGGCACAGGCGGGCACCAGCGGGGCGGCGATGGGCCCGGTCGCGGCGGGGCGCACACGCCCCGCGCCCGGTGCGACGCGGGCGCGGCCCGTGGAGCGGCCGAGCAGCGTGGCGATGTCTTCGAGGTCGAGCGCGGTTCTGTCGAAGCCGGCGAGCGGCTGCCGGTTGAGAGCATCGGCGGCCAAGGGAAAAGCCACGCAGTACGGCAAACCCCCGACGGCCAGGGGGTAGACGAAACGCAGCAGCACCTCGGAGGCCCGCGCCCTCAACGCCTCGCCATCGGAGGGCCAGACCCACACCCCAGCGCGGCCGCGGCGCGGGCGCGGTGTGGCTAGCCATGAGCGCTCGCGCGTCCAGTGCACCCCGGGATGGGCGCGGCGCAAGAGTCGCAGGAGCTCGCGTCGCGGCGGCGCGTCGAACAGCAGGAGGTGAGGGGTAGCTGTATGGGTTGTGGGCATGGTTTCGGTTGTGGGCCCGGTGGCCAAACGACGTTAGCATCGCGGCGCGCGCCGAACGAGGGTGACGAGGGTGGACGTTGAGCTCGCCTGCGACCCCGGGCGGGGTTCGGCTGGAGAGCGGGGAGCTACCGGTCCTGCGCGCGCCAGGTGTCTTCGAGCATCGCCATGTAGTACACGTTCCAGAACTTCGTGCCGACCCGGCGCGCCTCCACGAAATGGCCCTCGGTCTTGAATCCGAGGCGCTCGTACAGCCGGATTGCGGCGAGGTTGAAGTCGAGAACATACAGGTCGAGGCGATGCAGCTCGAGCTCGCCGAAAGCGATCTCGAGCAGGGCGGTGACGATCTGCGCGCCGACGCCCTTCCCGCGGCTGGCCGACTCGCCCACCAGCAGACGCGCCACCGAGGCCGAGCGGTTGCGGCGGTCGATACGGCTGAGCTCGACGTGACCTACCACCTCGCCGCTCTCGGCGTCGATCGCAACGTAGATCTGGCGCTTGGCGTTGACGCCCTGGCCCGAGGCGAGATGCTTCTCGAGCTGCGCCTCGTCCAGGGGATAGTCGAACTCACTGCCGGCCCATTGCACGAGGAACTCGGGGCCGCCGAGAGTGACCCACTCGATGAGGCGGGCGAAGTCGTCGTGCGCGAACGGTCGCAGGGTGACTGCCATGCGGCGATTGTACCCTAGCCAGACAAGGGACGCAGCCGCGGTGGTTCACCGGCCGCGAGTGTGCAGGCCGGGAGTGTGCTGGCCGCGGCCGTGCCCGCGCCGCCTGCGAGGTTCGCCGAAAGAGCCTCCGGCGGCACGTGCGAGGATTGTCTATCTGGTGGCTTCGTGAAGGCGATGGTATGAATGGCGCTGAGTTGTCCGCGAGCTGGAGGCAGCCAGTGCCGTCAATCGAACGTCCGCCGGTGCAGCCCTTGAGGAGCGCCTTTACTCCCGGGCACCACACCAGGGAGGAGCTCAACCTCCTCAAGCAGGCCACCCTCGACATCTTGCAGACCGTGGGCGTGCAGTTCCAGTCGCCCAAGGCACTGCATGTGCTCGCCGAACATGGGGTCGAAGTCGACCACGCCACGCGAGTGGCCAAGTTCGCGCCCGAGCTGGTGGTGAAAGCCATGGCGGCGGCGCCGCGGCGTTTCGTGCTGGGTGCCCGCGATCCAGTCTGCGACATTGCCGTCGGCGACGGCAACACCTACTGCACCACCGATGGCTGCGGCGTCGAGATCGTCGACTTCGTCACGCGCGAGCGGCGGCCGAGCACCAAGGCCGATCTGGCCGACGTAACTCGCCTACAAGACTACCTTTCGAGCATCGCGTTCTGGTGGCCGACGGTCAGCGCCGGCGACTGCGGCGAGACGGCGCAGTTGCACGAGCTCGATGCCGGCTGGAACAACACCGTCAAGCACCTGCAGGGCATGGTCAACGGCGAGCGCGCGGCGCGCTACGCCGTGGAGATGGCGACGGTCATCGCCGGCGGGCCCGAAGGGCTCCGCCGCCGGCCCGTCCTGAGCGATCTCATCGGCACCGTCTCACCGCTGGTACACGATAGGGACGGCATCGAGGCGGCCCTGGTGTTCGCCGCGGCGGGTGTCCCGGTCTGCTTCGTCACCATGCCGACGCTGGGCACCACGGCGCCGGCTACGCGGGCCGGTGCCTACGCGCTCGGCGCCGCCGAGCTAGTCAGCGGTACGGTGCTCCTGCAGCTCGCGCACCCGGGAGCACCCGTGATCCACTCGATCATGCAGAGCTGGGCCGACCCCCGCACCGGCGGCCTGGTGAGCTTCCCGCAAGACACCCGCTGTCGCGGGTTGAGCACCGAGATCGCCCACCACTGGGGCGTGCCGGCCGAGCCGGCCGCCTGCGGCACCGACTCTCCAAGGCCCGGTACCTGGCAGGCTGGCGTGGAGGAGGCCATGGATCTCGTGCAGGCGGCCCAGGAAGGCGCCGACCTGCTGCCCAGCATCGGGCTGGTCAACGTGTACACACTGTTCTATCCCGAGCACCTCATCTTGGGCGACGACATCTATCACCGGGCCCGCTACGCGGTGACCGACATCTCTCTCGACGAGGAGGCGTTTGCCCTGCAGACCATCGTCGACGTGGGTCCCGGCGGCCATTTCCTGGCCCACCAGCACACGCGCCGGCACATGCGTGCAGCGGTGAGGCCGGCCATCACCCATCACGCCGGCCCGGGCGGTGCCTACCGCGACCCGGTCGCCGTCGCCCGCGAGAAGGCCGAGTGGATCTGGCGCGAGTACCATCCGCAACCGCTGGCTGGCGACGAGGCGGCCGAGCTCAGCAAGATCCTCGCGGCGGCCGATGCGGAGCTGCACGCGTAAGGCGGCGGTCCGCGCGCCACTGGCGACGCCCCGCGGGCAAGGGTAGTATGCCGGCCGATGAACGCTTCGTCACGTCTCGCGGAGGTTATGACCCAGCTTGCCGCCAAGGGCAGCGAACGCGACCGCGTGGGCATGGCGCGCTACGGCATCAACGTGCACAACGCGTTCGGCGTATCGGTGTACGAGCTGCGTCGCGTGGCCAAAGGCCTGGGTCGCGACCACCAGCTGGCCCTGGCTCTGTGGGAGACGGGCAACCACGAGGCGCGCTTGCTGGCCAGCATGGTCGACGACCCGGCTCTCGTGAGTCCTGCGCAAATGGATGCATGGGCGGCTCAGTTCGACTCGTGGGACGTGTGCGACCAGGTCACGTCCAACCTCTTCGACAAGACGGCCTGGGCCTACGAGAAGGTCACGGAGTGGAGTGGCGCCGAGGACCAATGGGTCAAGCGCGCCGCGTTCGCTACGGCCGCCGCACTGGCCGTGCAAGATAAGAAGGCCCCCGATGAGCGCTTCGTCGCGATGCTCGCGCTGGTGCGCCGCGAGGCGGTCGACGGCCGCAACTTCGTGAAGAAGGCGGTGAACTGGGCGCTGCGTAACATCGGCAAGCGCAACGCGGCGCTGCACGCGGCGGCGATAGAGTCGGCCGAGGCCATCCTGGCCTCGGCCGAGGCCCTCGCCGTCGCCGACCGCCGCGACCCCGCGGTGCGTAGCGCGCGTTGGGTGGCCCGCGACGCGTTGCGCGAGCTGCGCTCCGAGAAGGTGCTGCGCCGGATGCAATCGGGCGCCTAGTGAGTGGTGCACCTGCGGCGCCCCACACGTTAGATCGCCTGCGGTGTCTAGCGACCCTCGTCGCTGCCTCGCAGGCTGGGCAGCCCTGGCGAGGTGGAGTAATATGGCATCTCTCCGCTGATGCGGTCTGCACCGACGGGCAGGAGGGCCACGTGGTCGCGGAGCGAGGCCCAAGCGCCTACGAGCTCATCGAGCGTCGCCATCTTCGGCTGGTGCAGCACACCACGTGGCTGCGTCGCCACCCCGTTGCGGTTAGCGCCACGGCCGGCGGACTAGTCGTTGCCATCTTCGTCCTCGACCTCGTCTGGCACCCGCTGACCATGGCCGGTTTCTACCTGGTGCCGCTCACGCTGCTCGCCGTGTCGGTGCGCGCCCGCGCGGTCGCTGCCATCGGCGTGGTGTGCGGGGTCTTCGCGGTGCTCGCCATGGCCCACGAGAACACACTGAATGCGAGCAACGCCCTCAACTTGTTCTACGGCATGCTGGCGGGCGTGGGCCTGGTGTTGCTGGCCTACCTCATCCGGCGCCTCACGACGATCAGCGACCACGCCGCCCTGCGCGCTCATCTCTCCGAGGCGGGCGCCGACATCCTCACGAGCGGCGGCACACGCGACGACCTCGACCAGTTGCTCCAGTACGCCCTCGAGAGGCTAGGCGAGCAGCTCGACGCGACCGGCGGGGTCGTGTTGCTCTTGGAGCAAGGCTCGTGGGTGGGGCGCGCCGGGTTTGGCCTGGGCCGTGATGCCCGCGAGATCGTCGCCGACTACGAGGCGATCCCGCTGGCCGGCGAAGTGCTCCGCGGCGATAGCGGCGTGGCCAGGGAGGTGGCCGGCGGCGGCGCGGTCCTCGGCCCGCTGGTCGAGCTGCTGGCGTTGGAACGCGTGCTGATCGTGCCCATGCGCGCCCTCGAACGAGAGGTTGGCGTAGTGGTGTACAACCGGCCCCTGGCGAGCGGCGACTACAGCGGCGACCAGGTGAGCCTTGCGGAGGGCTTGGCCCGCTACCTCGGTGTGGCCGTCGACAACGTGCGACTCATGCACGAGCTGAGCACCAAGAGCCGCGACCTCGAGTTGGTGCGCGACTCGAGCCTCGACTTCGCGCAGAGCCTCGACATGACGGAGGTGCTCGAAGCCGTGGTCTCGCGTCTTCTCGACGCGTTCGGCATGCACGCCTGCGACGTCTACGAGGTAGACGAGGACGCAGGTGTGCTGCGCCTGCTGGTGAGCTATGACGACCAGGTCTTTCATTCGGAGGAGTGGGCCGGCCGGGAGCTTGCCACCGACTACTTCGCCTCCCTGGGCCTGGCCGTGAACAGCCGGCGGCCGGTGCTCATCACGGCGCTCGACGACCCGCGGCTGAACGCCGTCGAGCGCGAGCTCATGGAACGCACGGGCCACCAGACCCAACTCAGCGTGCCGCTACGCATCCGTGAGCGCGTGATCGCCCTCGTGGAACTGTTCGATCAAGAGTCTCGCGAGCTGAGCGAGGAAGAGATCGACCTGGCGCGCACCATCTGCCGCTTCGCGGCGCTGGCTGTCGAGAAGGCCAGGCTTTTCGATCGTCAGCGAGCGACCACCGAACGACGCGATCGGCTGGCGCGCAGGCTGCAACGTCTGCAGTCGTTCGCCGTCGATCTCAACCGGCGCCTCGACAGGGACGACCTCCAGGATGTGCTGGACGAGGTGGCGAGGGCCGCGGTCGACCTCCTGCATGTGCGCACCGCCGCCGTTCTCAGCGGCGCCGGCGACTACTTGGCGACCAGGTCTCTGGCGCTGGCTGGCGCGCCTTCGGCCGGCGAGATCGCGGCCGCCGAGTCCAACCTCCTGGAGCGTTGCCGGGCGACCTTTAGCTGGGACAGCGACGAGGCTATCGCCGGCGGCGAGCTGGCGACTCCCAGGGTGACCGAGAGCAAAGGCCTGCTGTTCGCCGGGCTGGAGGGCGAGACCGCCCAGCAGGCGTCTACGCTGGTGGTCGCCGACAAGGTGGACGGCGCCTTCGACGAAGAGGACCGCCTGCTCGTGGCGACGCTGGCGGCGCAGCTCAGTGCGAGCCTGCACAACGCGATCGCCTATCAACGCGAGCACGCCATCGCCGAGACCTTTCAGACGGCCCTGCTCATGGATGCGCCGGCGATCCCCGGCATCGAAGTGGGGGTGCGCTACCGCGCCGCCACCGACGCGGCCCGCGTGGGCGGCGACTTCTACGATCTGGTGACGCTCGGCCCCGGGCGCCTCATGGTGATCGTCGGCGACGTGTGCGGCAAGAGCTTGAGCGCCGCGGCGCAGTCGGCGGTGGTGCGCTACATGTTGCGCGCCTACGCCGCCGAAGGGTCGCCGGGAGAGGCGCTCTCCCGGCTCAATTCGGCGGTGATCGCGCAGACGCCAAACCAGCCCTTCGTCACTCTGGTCGTGGCGTACGTCGACGTGGCCCGGCACATGTTCGAGTTCGCTGTCGCCGGCCACCCGCGGCCCATCATCCTGGCGGGCCACGGCGAGTTCCCGATGGCCGGCGAGGGTAACGTTCCCGTGGGCATCTTTCGGGGCGCCGTGTACCCCACAAACCGTGCCATCCTGCCCGACGACTCGTGTGTCGTGATGTACACGGACGGCATCACCGACGCGCGCCGTGCCGGCGTGCTGTTCACCGAAGCGCGGCTACGGGAGACCGTGCGCGCCAACCTCGCCTTGCCGGCCCAGGCGCTTGCCGACACTCTTTTGGAGACGGTGGAGGAGTACTCGGGCGGCGTGCTGGCGGACGACTGCGCAGTGGTGACGATCAGGCTGCCGTAGGCCTGGCCGCGTCGCGCTCGGCGGCGTGTCGCAGGCGCACGAAACGGTCGATCGCCGCCAGGTCGATGAAGCCGAGCAGGCGGCCGCCGCCCATTACGGCGATGCGATCTTTGCGCCGCAGGCGCATCACTCGCAGCACCTCCGCGGCGGGCGTCTCGGGCGCCACGGTAGGCACGGGCCCCAGGCGCGTCACCACGTCGCGGACCCGGTCTGTGTCCCAGCGTTCGCGCGGCTCGCGCGTAAGGTCGTCACGGCAGAGGAGGCCGCCAAACGTCTCGTCGGCCTCCTCCGACTCCATCGGCAGGCAGCGGGAATCGTAGTCGCGAAAGCCGCGCTTGGCGGCCGCGCTGAGCGTTATGAATGGTCGCAGCCATTCTTGGGGTTGCGTCATGAGGCGCAAGGCTGTGACGCCCTCTAGCTCGTGGTCGAGATCGGCTTGCGCCGCGCTGGCGCGGGACGCCTGAATCAGCAACCAGCCCACGAACCCCAACCAGATCCCTGTGACGAGCGCGCCACCCAGCACCTGCACGGCGGCGAAGGCGATGAACAGGTAGCCGAATACCTGGCCGACGGCGGCGGCGCGGCGCGTGGCTCGCGTGAAGTCATGCGAGCGCCACCAGAACAAGGCGCGCAGCACCCGCCCGCCATCGAGCGGAAACCCCGGCAGCAGGTTGAAGATCGCCAGAACCACATTGGCGAACGCCAAGTAGATGAGCACGGCCCTTACCTGCTGCGGCGCGGCGATCAGCAAGGTGAGGCCCCAGGATGCTAGGCCGATGACGAGGCTGACCAGCGGCCCCGCACCGGCCATGATCGCCTCGCGACCGGGCGACGACGCCTCGGCCTCGATGGTAGACACGCCGCCCAGCAGGAAGAGGGTGATGTTCTTGACCGGTATGCCCTGCGCCCTCGCGACCAGGGAATGACCAAGCTCGTGAGCCACGACCGAGGCGAAGAGCAGCAGGGTGGTGACGACCGCCACGATCCAGGCCGTAAGGGGGCTCCAGGCGTAGGCGCGGGGAAACACGCCGGTGGCCAGCGAATACGAGAACAGAACCAGCACCACGAACCAGCTTGGGTGGATGGCCAGCTCGATGCCGAAGATGCGACCTATGCGATATCCGTTCATTACCGTCTCCTGCCCTCAAACACATGATTCCCGCTGGCGACG
>CAWKEZ010000080.1:0-28338 GCA_963848545.1 uncultured Thermoleophilia bacterium | reverse complement strand
CAGACTCGACGAGGCCATCCAGGCATTGCCTGACGTCAACAATACTCGCCCCTCCTTTTTGTAGTCCCTGACAAACCGATCCTGCTCGGGCGCAGGACAAGAGGTCAAAAGTGTTCGGCGAAGTGACGATCGCAATACCCCCAACCCTTGCAGCCCCTGGGCGGCGGCCGGATGTATGGGGAATCTGACGCCCTACGTCCACTGGGCAGAACGGACGGGGTCTCCAGACGAGGTATCGTCGCGTATGGCGCCCTCGTGGTGTGAAGTCTCGCGCGCCGCGGCGCCGGGCTCTTTCTTACGGCCCCTCACGGCTTCTCACCACCGCAGAACTCGCAGTCGCACGATGAAAGATGATGCCAGCCATCGTCGTGAGTGGCCGTAGGTAGCCAGTCGTCCTCGACGTGCATGACCGCGACCTCGTTGCTGCCGTAGCCCTCCCAGTGCCAGTCGAACCAGATGACACCGTGGCCAGGCACGAATGCCTCGGAACGCTCGTGCCACGCGAACCGCCCCGCCTGCTTCACCTGCTCCAGCGTCAGGCTCATGGCCGGAACCTCTGGCGCGGCACCACCGCGATCTCGTCGGCCGCCTGCCGGCAGCGCCAGTCCAGCGGCCGGCGCGCGCGGTCACCTGAGCGCCCCGAGCCTGAGCGCCACGAGCCAGGCGAAGGAGATGGTCTCGACCACTGCCTCGTCGGCATCCTTGGGCAGGCTCAGCATCTCGTCGGGCAGCGAGGCGAGCGCGGCCTCGACCTCACGCTCCATCTCGAGGCAACCGTTCAGGCATGCGGCCGAGGCCGCCAGGCGCTCCCGTCGCGCGCTGCCGGCACGTAGCGTCGCAGTAGACGATACGGCGGCGGGCGGCCGCGAGCCGGCTGCTTGATGGAGGCGCCGCAGGAGGCGCAGGTGGGAACTGGTAGCACCATGCTACCGGCCGCGCTCGGCCGCTACCCCTGCGAAGGTGCGCCCGTCGTCCTCGAGGGTGGCCTGGCGTCGCCAGTGAACGCCGACCAGCGGCGAATGGCGACGTCGACGAAGGCTGGGCTGATCTTGAGAGCGCAGCAGGCGGCGGCCGGTGATCTCCGCCGCGATGATCGCCGTGCCGGATCCGCAGAAGGGCTCATAGATCAGGTCACCCGGTGCCGTGTGCCAGTCGATCGGCCGGCGCACCGTCTCGACGGGCTTCTGCGTAGGGTGCTCGACGCGGCCCTCGCCCTCTGCCTCTTTGCGCTGCGCGATGTCCCAGACCGCCGTGGCGTTCGAGGGCGGCCGGCGCGAGGTCTCGGGGCGCTGGCCCTGCACCCAGCCGTACATGCAGGGCTCGTAGTCCCACATGAAGTCGCAGCGCGCCAGCACCGGGCGGCTCTTGTGCCAGATGACCACCTGGTGGGGCAAGAGGCCCGTCGCGCGCCACGCCTGCTCCACGATGCCATAGCGCATCATGCCGAACCACTGGTACACGACCGGGCAGTCGGAGAGCGCGCCGGCCAGCGCCGCCACGATGAAGTCGCGATAGAAGGCCACCGCCTCCCCGGGGTCGGTATAGGCGTCCCAGTGCTTGGTGGTCTTGCCCTCGGGGCGCTTCTGGCCCTTCGTGTTGTAACTCTGCGGGTGGTTGCCGCCGTCGTAGTCGACCAGATAGGGAGGATCCGTGGCCATGACCTTGAGCGCGCTCGCCGGCCATCACGCGCTGCACGTCCTCAAGACAGGCGCAGTCGCCGCAGGCGAGACGGTGCGGGCCCAGGCGCCACACGTCGCCGCGTTCGACGGCGGCGTTGACCAGCAACTCCGGCACCGCGTCGGCATCGGTGAGGCCTTCCGTGGGCTGCGGCGCCATGATGCGCTTCAGTTCGTCGCCCTCGAAGCCCAGCACGGCCAGGTCGGCGTCCATGGCCTTGAGGTCGGCCAGCTCGATGGGCAGCAGTTCGAGATCCCACTCGTTCTCGGCGGCCGTGCGGTTGTCGGCAATCCGATATGCCTTAGCCTGCGCCGCGGTGAGGCCGCGCGCCACGTGCACGGGCACCGTCTCCTGGCCCAGGTGCTTCGCGACAAGCAGGCGCGTGTGGCCAACCAGGATCACGCCGGCCTCGTCGACCACGATCGGCTGGCGCCAGCCGAACTCCTGCAGGCTGGCCGCGGACCTTGGCGACGGCGCGCTCGCCCAGCTTGCGCGGATTCTTCCCGTAAGGAACGGGCTTGTCGGTGGGCCACCACTCGACGTCGAGGTCAGGCATGATGCGTCTCCTCCTTCGAGCCTGCGCTGAGGCTAGCCCAGGCGTCACGTTTCGTTACACAGAGTCGACCCATTCCGTATCGTTCAAATCCGCCAATTTGGGATTTTCGTCGCGAGTCCAGGCAGCCGAGGTCTGGCAAGCTTCGAGAACTTTCGACCCCCCTATTGGGTCGGGTGGTCGGTCCATCGCTGAGTGGAGGCCTGCGAGCACGCCGCCGCCGGGGAAGGCTGTCGACTGGGGAAGGCACCGGTCTCGCCGGCTACCCCACCAACCTCGCACCGCGCCGTGCCAGGGCGTGAGGTGGCCCTTCCCGTCTCGCGGCCCTCCCGACACGCCCGTCCGCGCCCGGTTCGTGGGTGATCTGGTCGCGTTCCTGAAACGCTGCCTTCCCTTCATATGAGGCGCCCATATGAGGCACGAGTTGCGTCCGGTGGTCGTCCAGGGTCCCAGGCCATGACGAAAGCCATGGGTGAGCCGTCGCGCATGGATGCCAACCTGCGGCAGCCTGAGGCAGCCAAGGAACAGCCGATGGCGGACGGTGGCCTGTTTGACGGCACGGGTGCGTCGTCCAGGGACGCCGATATGTGACGTCCATATGAGACACGAGTTTCGTTTTCGAGCCCGTACCGCACCCGACAATCGCGAACGCACTTCCCTCGCGACCTAGAGGCTGGCCAGAAGGTATTGGTACGCCTCTCGATCGACCGTGGCTCGGACGCCTGGCAGGCCGAGCGGGCGCGACGGGCTGACGAGGCGAACCGGCGACGGGCCGAGAGCCAGGCTGGGATACCGATGGCAGAACGAATCGAACGTGCGGTATCTCGGGATACCGCACGTTCCGTTCGTCGTCGCTGGCCTCGCTCGCAAACGACTTCACGTATTCTTCGTAAAGCATGACGTTGCTCCTCTGGTCGGGGTTGCCACTATGTGTGCGGAGCCAGGGCCCCACAGATGGCGCGTTCGAGTTCGGCGCGCATGGCATCGCGGCCGACGGCGCGAAGGTAGTCGTTCCAGTCGCCGGTGCCGGCGGGCGGCGAGAGCCGGTAGGTGGAGCAGCCAAGAGCGGCGAGTTGGCGAAAGATCGGCGCGGCCTTCTTCTCGGCCGCCTCCTCCACCCAGTCCAGCGAGACCAGGACGGTGTGCAGAGCAAGGCGTGCGGGCAACCACGCGGGCATCGTGCGGCCACACAGCGCCGCGGCGGGGTAACTGCCAGCAGCCACACTCAGCGCCGTGATCGGGCCCTCGCAGAGCGTCACGCCGTCTGCCTCGAAGAGGGCGCGCGGCATCGCTTCAAAGACGCCGTGGCTCTTCGGGCCGGCAGTGTGCCCCTTCGGATCCGCGCGGCCGTCCGTGTGGCGACCCTCTGCGGCCACGAGTGTGCCGGCGGCGTCCTGCACCGGGAAGAGCACGGCCTCGCGGCCGTACCAGTCCGCGGCGAAGCGCACGCGGGCGGCGGTGGCCACGGCGAGCGGTATGCCGCGGCCTTCGAGGTAACGGGCGGCGGCGCCCGGAGTTGCAATCGGCACGGTGTCGGTCCACATGCGACGCAGCGTCTCGCGCTTCCCGGCGGTCTCCGCGAGCGCGGCGGGGGACGGATCCCATCGTGGTGGCGAAGGCCGCGGCCTCTGGCGCGCTGCCGCGCTCCTTCGTGTGCGGCGCCCGGGGCGGAGCGGGTCGTCTTCGGCGCGCTCCATCCTGTACTCCTCCAGCAAGCCGCGACGATCGCAACGGATGCAGTACCAGGCACCGTGCGGCCGCACGCGCAGCTTACGGTGCGCGTTGTCGCGGGCGTGCTCGTCGCCACAGAGCGGGCAGAGGTAGTGCCAGGCTCTCACCGCGCACCAGCGGCTGCGGATCGTAGTGCTCGAGGTCGGCCAGGCTCAGGCGGTCGGACTGGCTCACGGCGTCACGCCTCGTGGAGGGCGGCGAGGGCGCCGTTGAAGCGCATCGCCACCGTCGGGCCGGTGCGGCCGGCGCGGTTCTTCACGAGTCTGGCCGTCAGGGGATATTCGAAGGCGCCGTCATGCTTCCACTCGCCGTTGCTGTCGAGTTCACGGTTGAGGCTCAAGATGCTCTCAGCGCTGTATTCGATGCGGGCACTGCCCTTGGCCGACGATTGCCCGTCGTTGCCCATGGCGGCGCGGTTGCGCTCCGCGACCACCAGCACAGGTGCGGCCAGGTCAGCGGCGAGGTGCTGAAGCTCCGCTACGGCGGCGTTGAGGTACTCATACTCCGTGGCGCCCACGGCGCGCGGCGAGGCGGCCGCCCAGACGTGCAGGCTATCGATCACGACCAGCACAGACGAGGCACGGTGGAACTCGCGCCAGTAGGCCGCGAGCTCACGGATCCCGGGCGGCTCGGAGTCGCCGAGGCGCCAGGCTTCTGCGTGGGTGCGCGTCGCATCCACGAGCGCCAGCCAAGGGCACGCTTCCACGGCGCGGGCGAACAGCTCCAACGCGGCCTTGGGCGTCAGTTCGCCGCCCTCTAGGTGCTCTTGGAAAAGTGTTCGTCACGCGCGCCACGATGCGGCGCAGGAGGACCAAGGTACTCATCTCGCAGGAGACGAACAGGGCCGGGCAGCCACACGAGGTCGCTACTTGCAGGGCGAAGGCGGTCTTGCCGGTGCCCGGCTCGCCGTGCACGTAGTGCAGGCCCGGGCGCAGGTAGCCACCCGACGCGGTCGAGTCCCGGAAAGCCCGTCACCGGGCCGCGTGGACAACCCGCCAGGCGCGCAGCACGGGCGGCTTCTGCTTCGGCCACCCACAGATCGGCGAGCTTAGCCAGCGGCAGCAGGCGCGCCACGTTAGTCGGCTCTTGTGGCGCACAGGTAGCACCGCCAGCGGTCTGCTCCGCGCCGCTCATGCGCATCTTCCCTGACCTCCTGCACCTGGCGCTGGTCGCCGTGAGGCGATGCCGGCGCCGCTTAGATCTTTAAGGGTCTCCGGGGCGCCGTTTTAGCCTCAGCGAGCGACAGTTATGAGTGATCGAGCGACACATATGAGTGGTCGAGCGACAGTTATGAGTGGTCATCTCGCCTCCGTTGCCGTCTTCTTCCGGCGGCGCGCCGCCTCGTCCGCCCGGCGGGGTTAGGACCCGCAGGTCTTCGCCTGCCTCGAGCATGACCAGCGGCGGCGTCACCTTGACCGTCTGTTTCAGCCACACCGGAGCCCACCCGGTGCGCGGCAGCGTCCTCGGGACCGGCTCAGAGTAGGCGCCCGCGACGCCAGCGGCCTTGAGCCGGACGAGTGCGCGCGTAAAGTATCGTCTTGCGCGGCCCGGCTGCGGGCCCGCCAGGATCTCATCAACGGTCGGCGCGGGCGGGATCTGAGTGCAGGAGGTAACGCCGCGTGAGGTCCTGCCTGCGCTCATCAACTCGCCAGTTGGCGCGAGCGCTGCGTGAGCGTAAGGCCGATGGCTCGCGCCGAGGCGCCGGAGGGTCGCTCGCCTGGTATGCCGGCGAGACGTGCGAACTCGCCGAAGCTCGTCAGGACGCCCGGCTGCCCGCGGAACTGCGCCAGCAGCGGCCCGGCGCCGAACGTGACGGTCGCGGGCACCTCGCTGCCGTCGAGGGTGCACTGTTCGGGCCACATGGCGCCGCTGATGACGAACAGCGCGTCTCTCGACTCCACTGGCACCCGCTTGCGCGTCGCAGGGTCGCGGAAGGTGCCCTTGCGACCGCACCCCAGACGGTGATGCCGTCAAGGAACTTGAGCTTCTCCCAGAGGTCGCTCCGCATGGCTTGGCGCTCCCGGATGCTGCGCGGGGAGCGGCCGATGAGGCGGCCGAGGTCGTCGAGCGAAACCTCTTCGTGCTCGTGCTCTACCGCCAGGCAGGCCGCGACCTGGGCGAGGAACACGGTGTCGAGGCCACCGTTGGCCGCAGCCAGAGCGAAGAGGTCGTCAGAGAGCGTGCCGGGTGCCGGATGGGCCGACCTGTCGCCGCCGAGCGAGGGCGTGAAGCGCACCATAAGGCCAGCCTTCTTGCGGTTGTGCACCAGCGCGCCGCCGCCTGGTGCCTCGGTCCAGTGGGCACCGGTGCGCGCATCGGCAGCGGCGAAGCCGAGTGCCGCGAGTTCGGGGTAGGTGCCCACAGCCGTTGGCCCCTGGGGCCTCGTCCTTTCACGGACGACTCGCCGCGCTCGAAGCGCGCTAGCAACTCAGCCTCGTCCGCAGTGAGGTCGTAACCGAGGATCTCGATGAACGCCCGCGGGGCACCGCGCGGTCTGTCCGCGCCGCTCGGCCTCGGCGATCTGGGGCAGACGGGGCACCTCGCGCACGACCACCCAGACGAACGGCTCACCTGCGGCGTCGACGCCGGGGAGGATATGGGGAACGTCTTCGGAGCTGCCCTGCAGCCAAGCCACCGCCAAGCCACCGTCGGCCACAGACCACCGCGCCAGGGCGGCGGCGTCGGCTGTCAGCGTCAGCAAGCGGGCTGGTGCGGATTCGCCCATGGCGTCACTCTCGGATCGTCATGAGTTCGTCAGCTGCGCGCTCTGCGGACGCCACTGGCCGACGAAGGCAGGTACGGCCCCAACGCCTGCAGGTGGCCGTGCAGCACCACGACGGCCAGCTCGCGGGCCGAGGGGTGCGCGTCGTGGTAGTGACCGGCATGGTGCTCGGCTGCACGCAGCCGTCGACTCGAGGTCGGCTAGCTCCACGGCGACCGGCTCGAGTTCAGCGACAAGGGCACAAAAGCGCCGGGCGATGGCGCGCTTCGCCTCGCGCAGCTCGGCGACCCTGGCGCCGGTTCTGGGCGAGTTCGGGGCGTCGCTGGTCTCTAGTGGACGCCCATCATGCGTGGCCACGGCCTTAGTGGGTGGCGCTGGCGAAGGTGTTGGCCAGGGCGCGGAGATCCTCGACGTGGTAACAGCTTGCGCCTGCATGCCGTCCGGGCAGCTCGACGGGCGAGATCGGACCCTTGATGACCCATTTCGAACGTCGGGAGCGACACGCCAAGCAGTGCGGCACCCTCGGGTTCCGACGCGAGGATGCGCCTGTCGGGCGGGATGTTCTTGCGGGCCAGCTTGTTGGGTCTAGGCTCACGGCGGACTCTCCTAGGTCCGGGACCCGGCCGGGGCGGAACCTTTGCCGGGTCTCTTTCATGGTCGAGACCAGGTTAAATCCCCTGTCACACGGAAGACGCCGGAGCGACGCGCAGTATTCGTGCGGTATTCGCATGCCACGGCCGGGGATAGCAGAGAGGACGCAGGAGGGTGCACCGCAGCTCCCCGATTCCGCAACAGACTTCAGGTTTTCAATGTCGTTCACGGTGGTGGCCTGCGAGACGCCGATCGCGCCAGCAATCGCCTGGGCCGAGTGCGTGGACGCTGGGCGGGCTGCCGGCGAGATTGCGACTTGCGCCGACAATCAGCATGTCCTGTCACAGGACAAGAACCCCGCCACCTTCGAGGCGTACTGCCGGGAGCGGTGGGGGGTGGGTAGCGACCTGCACGCGAGCCGGCAGATACAGGCATCGCAGGCGGCAACCATTCTCGGACCCATGGGTCCGAGTCCACAGAATGAACGCCAAGCTCGCGCCATCCTCGACAGCCTGCCACCGAGAGGAGCGCGAGCAGGTGCGCGCCGGCATCCCGGCGCCGGAGACGGTCGAGCGCATGGCCCGTCGCGCCATGGCCGTGCACTACTCGACCGGCGAGGAGGACTGGCTCACGCCGCCGAGCATCATCGAGGCAGTGGAAGAGGTGCTGTTCTAGCGCAGACGTCCCAGCACGCCGCCCGTGACCTCCGCCGTCTGGGCCGGCTCGCCGTCGATCACGTGGCTGTACACAGCCCGCGTGACGCTGGCTCGAGCTGTGGCCCAGGGCGCGGGAGACAACCTCGTCGCGCAGGCCCCGCGAAGAAGATGGGTGGCGTAGGTGTGGCGCAGCCGATGAGGCCGAACGCCCATGGCTCGAAGTCCTCAACGGCGCCGCCGTCTCGCACGTACTCGCCGAGTCGCTTGCCGTTCACGTCGTCCATGGCCATGCGCCAGGCCTTCGAGAAGGCATAAGGCGTCCAGACGCGGCCCATAGGGTGCTCGGGGTCGTGGTAGTACAGGGTGGGGAAGACGAGGGCCTCGTCGGCCCATAGGTCGGCGTGCTTCAATCGGATCTCGCGCTGCGCGGCGCGGTGCGCCTTGAGCGCCGCCATGGCCGGCGGGCTGAGCTTCACCGCACGCTTGCTGCGCCTCCGATTCTCGCTCCTGAACGCCACCACGGTGCCGACCTGCTCCACGGCGCGCCGAACGGTCAGTAGCCCGCCTTTCAGGTTGACGTCGTCCCAGGCCAGCGCCAGGAGCTCGCCGCGGCGTATGCCCGTATCGTAGGCGACGAGAGCCGGCAAATAGACCGGCGACCCCTCGAGGTGTCGCAGGAGCTCGAGCACCTCGTCGGCGCTCAGCGCCTCGGGCTCCGTGCGGCTTGCCTTGGGCGGCTTCACGGCGTCGCATGGGCTCACGGCGATCAGGCGGTCCTGCACGGCCTGTTTCATCACCATGGAGAGCACGCGGTGGGCGTAGCGTCGCGTGCTGCCCGAGAGGCCGGCGTCGCTGAAAGCGCGGCTCATGCGACGAACGTCCGACGGCGTGATCTTGGCGACGTGCATGTGTCCCAGGTGCGGCTTGATGTAGCAGCGGGCGGCGTGGCTGTAGTTCGCGTGCGTCTGCCGCTCGATGTCGGGGTGGGCGATCTTCGAGCCATTCGGCGATGAAGGCTGTGAGGCGGGGAGTGGGCCCGATCGGCTGCCCGCTGTCGCGAGCGCTCTTGAGGTCGCGCTCCGCGCGCTCTGCGACTCTAACGCCGCCGTGTACGTGCCTGGTGATCTTCGGCCGGCTGCCGTCGTTGCGCTGCCGGTCGTAGACGACGACTTGCCAGACTCCGGGGTGAACTTCCTAATGCTCACGGTGCCCTCCTGCTCTAGGCTGCTTGACCTCGCCAGTCTAAGCATGCGAGTAGCGAGTTTTGTAGCGGGTGGCCGTTCGGCAAGGAAACGCCACCCTGAAATAGTGGCGTTTTGCAGGTATTCGATGGAGCCGACGCTCGGAATCGAACCGAGGACCCCATCATTACGAGTGATGTGCTCTGCCAGCTGAGCTACGTCGGCTCTGTGAAGCCCTGGAATTCTAGGGCACAGATGGCGTGCGCGCAAAGCGCGGCGTAGGCGGCCCGCCGGCCGGCCCTCAGTGCACACATCCGTACGGTATTGTCGCGCATAGGGCTTTCCCCTTAGACTTCGTCAATGGGGGCCAAGAGTGTCTGCGCCCGTCTTCGCCCCTTGCCCGCGCCTCACGGGAGGCAGCATTGAGCGGCTCGGCAGCCGTCATTCGCGTGGTGCTCGTCGACGACCACGCCATCGAGCGTCAGGGCGTGCGCGCTCTGCTCGAGGCGCAGCCGGGCATCGTCGTGGTGGCCGAGGCGAGCGACGGCCTCGAGGCGCTCCCCCTGGTGGGCACGAGCTCCCCCGACGTGGTCATCACCGAGACGATCATGCCGTGCATGAACGGTCTGGAGCTCACCGAGCAGATCCTGCGCCGCTATCCTCGGGTGAAGGTACTAGCTCTTACGCGCAACGATCGCCGGGACTGCGTGCTGCGTCTGGTGCAGGCCGGCGCGACGGGCTACTTGCTGAAGACGGTCACGGCCGACGAGCTGGCGGGCGCCGTACACACAGTCATCAGGGGTGGTCGGGTGGTGCGACCGCGGACGCTGGAGACTGTGCTGAGCGACTCGTTGCGGTATGCCCCGGACTCTAACTCGTTTAGCGTCAGCGACGTGCTCACGCCGCGCGAGCGCGAGGTGCTCAAGCTCATCGCCGAGGGTCACACGAACCAGGACATCGCCGAGCTGCTGTGCCTCAGCCGCAAGACGGTAGAGACGCACCGCAGCAACATCATGGACAAGCTAGAGGTGCACAAGGCGACCGACCTGGTGAAGTACGCCATCAGGGAGGGCCTCGTAGGGCTGGGCTAGGCCGTCAGGCCGTCAGACCGTCAGCAGCATGAGCACATGGGCCTCGATGTCGCGGAGGATATTCGGCAGGGCGGCCTGCAGCGCGGGCGTGAGGTCCTCGGAGAACGTCGTAGTGTTATCGACCTCAACGGCGACGATGTGGCAGTCGCAGTCGTCCGGCAGGTGCATGCCGAGCGCCCGTCCGAGCGCCAGGGAGGTGGCGAAATTGGCGTCGTGCACGTTGCGCAGGTGCATGGTCTCGCGCAGGGCGGTGGCCTCGAAGGCGTACCACGTGCCCGGGATGCCTCCCGTGGTCTTGATGGAGTCACAGGCGACGAGCCTGTCGTAGCCTTCGAGCACCTCCAGCAGGTTGAGGCCGCCGACGCAGCACTCTTCCAGCACGTCAACTCCGGGTAACCCCTCGAGGGTGGCCTTGAGGCTGCCGGCCACCACGATGCCGATGGCGTCGTCGCCCAGCACTGGGTTGCCCATGCCCAGGACGAGGGTGCGTCGCGGGCGGCGGGCCCTAGCGGCGGCGCTCATGGTCAGCAGGAGCGGCGGAACTCGCGATAGGGCGCGCCGCCCTTGAACACGGTCACTTGCAGGGGCATTTCACCGGGCAGCGTGTGGGTGGCGCAGCTGTAGCACGGGTCGAAGGCCCTGAAGGCCATCTCGATCATGTTGAGGATGCCTTGGTCAGGCTCCTTGCCGGGCTGGATCAAGGCCGCCGCCACCTTCTTGGTGACCATCTGAATTGGAGCGTTGTTGTTAGTGGTACCCACGATCAGGTTGGCGCTGGTGCAGATGGCGTTCTCGTCGCACGTGTAGTGGTGGGTGAGCGTGCCACGCATGGCTTCCACGATGCCCACGCCCTCTCCGGTCACCTGCTCGGGGATCACGCGGAAGTCGTCGCCGGTGATCTCGGGGTCGTCGCAGAACCGCTTGAGCGTCTCAGCGTTCTGCACCATCTCCACGAGGCGTGCCCAGTGATTGGCGAGCAGGGCGCGGCACGGGTGCCCGCCGAGCCCCGAGAACATCTCCTCGTAGGCCTCCTGAGCCTTGGGTGTGGCCATGCGGTCGGCCACGTTGAGCCGGGCCAGCGGCGAGGCGCGGTACGAGGCTCGAGTCCGGTGCCCTCGACGAAGCCCTTCCAGCCACGCTTCTTGAGGTACGGGAACTTGAGGTAGGTCCACGGTTCGACGTGCTCGGCCACGTAGTCGGCGTACTCACGGGGCTCGTACTTGCAGATCTCGTTGCCTTCGAAGTCGACGACGCGCACCTTGCCGTCGTAGAAGTTGGGGGCGTTGTTCTCGTCGACCAGCCCCATGTTGTGCACGTCGAGTGTGTAGGGGCCGTTGGCGATGATGTCTACATAGGTGGGGTTGGCCAGCACCACGTCGCGGAAGAGCTGCAGGCTGAACTGCGTGAAGTCGTAGAGCTCGTCTACCCAGGGCCTGATCTGGGCGAGCTCCTCGGGTGTGAGGCCCTTGGCCACGCCGCCCGGCAGGCACCAGATGTCTTGCGTGTTGCGCCCACCGATGATGCGCTGGATCTCTTGTGCCTTGCTGCGCGAGCCGATCACCGCGGCGCCGATCTCGAGGCCGACCTTGTGCACCACGCCGAGCACGTTGCGGGTTGCCGGGTCGGCATCGGGACCCAGCACAAAATCGGGCGCCGCGAGCGCGTAGAAGTGAGCGATGTGGCTGTGGATGTAGTGCGCCTGGTAGTACATCTCACGAAGCTTGAGGGCCAACGGGGCCACCTCGCCCCCGAAGCAGCCGTCTACCGCCTTGGCGCTGGCCATGTGGTGGCTGGCCGGGCAGACCCCGCAGATGCGGGTGACGATGCGCGGCAGCTCCTCGATGGGCCGGCCGACGACGAAGCGCTCGAAGCCGCGCAACTCGGGGATCTGGAAGAAGGTGTTCTCCACCGCCCCCGTGTCGTCCAGGAAGATCTCGATCTTGCCGTGGCCCTCGAGCCGCGTAATGGGGTCGATGCTGATCTTGGTAGTCATTGCCGGTGGCTCCTTTGCAGCGGGGAGGCCGGGACGCTGAAACGGTTGGCGAAGCTCGTGAAGTCGGGCAGCGTCGCGAGAATCTCGGCGATCTCCTGCGGGTCCTTGCTATCGATGATCGACGCCACCGCGCTCACCAGCTTGGCGCCCTGATCGACCACGCCGGGCGCGGGGCCGTAGCAGCCGCGGCAGGGGATGCCGCTGCTGGGGCAGCGCACGCCGCAGCCCGAGCGCGTGGCCATGCCGGCGCAGAAGATGCCCTGCTCCATCAGGCACACCTCAGGGTCTTGCCTGATCTGCCAGGGCCGGTAGAAGCGCTTGATCTTCTTCTCGTTCTTGGTGCGCTGGCAGTCGTCACAGAGGGCGCGATCATTGACGCCGACCCAGGCGCCCTTGGGCGGCGGGTCGGCTTGCCCGGTGAGGGCGGCCACCAGCGCCAGGATAGCCGCTTTTGCCTGGTCGGGCTGCGGCGGGCAGCCCGGCACGTAGTAGTCGACGTCGACGACCTGGTCGAGCTTGTACACGCGGTCGTAGAACTTGGGGATCTCGAGCACGCACCCGTCCACCGTGCTCTCGGGGAGGGGCACGGTGCGGTTACCCGGCTCCAGCGAAGGATTGTTGAGGTAGGCGCGCGCGATGATCTCTTCGCGGGGCACCAGGTTGGCGAGTCCGGGGATGCCTCCCATGCAGGCGCACGAGCCGTAGGCCACGAGGATCTTGCTCTTGCGGCGCAGCAGCTTGGCGAGGCGCTCGTTCTCGGAGTTGCGCACGGCGCCGTCGATGAGCGTGACGTCGAGCTCGGCGTCGGCCATGGCCTCAACGTCGGCGTACTTGCCGTCAACGGCTATGGGCCAGAGCCGTACGTCGGCCACCTCGTCGACGGTCAGGATGAACTCGTCGGTGTCGAGGATCGACACGTCGCAGCCGCCGCAGGCGGCTGCCCAGTAGATCGCGATCTGCAGCTTGCCGGCCACGTCTCACCTCTCCGCCATGTCGCTGGCCAGGGCAGTCTTCACGGCGTTCGGTCCCAACTCGCGCACTCGCTCGGTCATGTCATTGACGATGTCGGCGAAGCGCTGACCTTCACTGGCGCTCACCCACTCCAGGCGCACGCGCTGGTCGGCGATGCCGTAGTCGGCGAGCAGCTTCTTGAGCAGCGGATAGCGGCGCATCATCTTGTAGTTGCCCTCCGAGTAGTGGCAGTCGCCCGGGTGGCAGCCGCAGATGAGCACGCCGTCGGCGCCCTCGTGCAGCGCCTTCAGCACGAACGTGGGGTCGATGCGCGCCGAGCACATCACGCGGATGATGCGCACGTTCGGGGCGTAGTGGATGCGGCTGGTGCCGGCCAGGTCGGCGCCCGTGTACGAGCACCAGTTGCAGAGAAAGCCGACGATCTTGGGCTCGAACGTCATGCCAGCACCCCCTCGATCTGCGCAAAGATCTGGGCATCGCTGAAGTGCCGCGCCGCGATTGCGCCCGACGGGCAGGCCGCCACGCAGGCGCCGCACGCCTTGCACACGGCGCTGATCACATGGCTGCGCTTCTTTTCCTCGTCGTATTCGATGGCTGCGTAGGGGCAGAGAGCGTTGCACATCCGACAGCCGGAGCAGCGGTCCTCGTCTACCTCCGCGAACACGGCATCGATCTCGAGCTGACCGCGGGCGATGCGGGCCAGCACGCGCGCCGCCGCGGCCCGTGCCTGGGCGACCGAGTCGGGGATATCCTTGGGTGCCTGGCAGGCGCCGGCGATGAAGATGCCGTCGGTGGTGGTCGCCACAGGGTCGAGCTTGGGATGGCTCTCTATGAACCAGCCGTCCTTGTCGCGGCTGATGTTGACGAGGCGCGCGACCTCGTCCGAGTCTTCGCGGGCCTCCATGCCCACCATGAGCACCACCAGGTCGGCCGGGATCTCGATGGTCTCCCCGGAGAGGCGCTCATTGACCTCGATCAGCATGCCGCAGTCGTCCTTGGCGTCGGCCGGGCGCACCACGGGAAAGTCGTTCTTCTCGTACATGAGGAAGAGGGTCTTCACCTCGGAGCTGCGCCGGTAGAAGTCTTCATGGCCCTTGCCGAAGGCGTGCATGTCTACGTAGAGGTCGCTCACATAGGCGCCCGGTACCGCCGACTTGATCTCGTTCGCGTACTTGAGGGCCGTCATGCAGCAGACGCGCGAACAGTAGGCGTGAAACTCGAGGTTACGGCTGCCCACGCAGTGGATGATGGCCACATATTGGGGCGCCTTGCCCTCCTTGGTTCGCACCTCGCCGGCACGCAGCATCTTCTCGAGCTCGAACGAGGTGATCACGTCGGGGAGCTTGCCGTAGCCGTAGTGAGTGACGCGCGCCGCGTCGAACTCCTTGTAGCCTGTACACACGATGACGCTGCCGACGTCGAAGGTCTGGTCCACCGGCGGGCCGAACTCGGTCTTGGAGCGCACCACGGTCGTGAAGTTGCCCACGAACCCCTCGACGCTGCGTACCTGCGACTCGAGCAGCACCTCGATGTAGGCGTGCTCCACAACGCGCGTGATGCGCTCCGTGAGGATCTCACGGGCGGAGTCGAGGAACGGCGCCGTGAGGTCGACGCGGGCGAGGTTGCCGCCCAGATGGTCGCTGCGCTCCACCAGGTACACCTTGTTGTGCGAGTCGGCCAGGTCGAGCGCCGCGCTGAGGCCGGCGATGCCGCCGCCGATGACGAGCGTGTTGGGGCACATGTCGACCGAGCGGCGCTCCAGGGCTTCGTGGCGGGCCACACGCAGCACCGCCGCCTGCACGAGAGCCCGGGCCTTGTCGGTGGCCATGACGGCGTCGTCGTGCACCCAACTGCACTGCTCGCGGATGTTCGCCATCTCGAGGAAGTACGGGTTGAGATCTGCTTTGCCGAGCGCCTTACGGAAGGTCGGTTCGTGCATGCGCGGGCTGCACGCCGCCACGACCACGCGGTTCAGATCGTGCTCCGCGATGTCGGCCACGATCATCTCCTGGCCGGGATTGGAGCACATGTACTTGTAGGTGCGGGCAACGGCCACTCCGGGCAGCCGTCCGGCGGCCTCGACCACGGCCTCGCAGTCCACCACCTTGGCGATGTTGGTGCCGCAGTTGCACACGTACACACCGATCCTGAGATCGTTGGCGGTGTCTTCCATCAGGCCACCTCCGCGCCGTGCGGCCGTGCCGGCAGCGCTGCGGGTTCCCGGGCCGGGGCCGCTTCGGCCTTGAGATCGGCGAAATACATGGCCAGCGGCCGGTAGGCGAGGTGCGCCCATTTGCTGAAGGGCACCTCCAGCCCCAGCATGGGTACTACCGCCATGAGGTGCACGACGTACGAGATGTTGGCCGCCGTGTCGAGCCCGGAGCGGTGCAAGATGAACTGCAGGATCCCGGTGCCGGCCACGACGATGAGCAGCACCAGGAAGATCCAGTCCGTCTCGTGGGAGTGCTTGTACTGCGCTTCGCTCTTGACGAAGCGCCCGCGCATGGCGAAGACCGTGGTGACCAGGAGCCCGGCGGCGGCGCGCCAGGCCGAAGGCGTGGACGCGCCAGTCAACCCCCGGCCCCGAGGCCATGTCTTTCAAAAAGAACATGATCAGCACGAGCATCGTCACGTAGCTCAGCATCAGCACAAGGTGGATGACCCAGGGCCGCTTGCGCTCGCACTTGGCCATGCGTTTCTGCGTGAAGAAGTGCAGCGGTAGCAGGTAGATGTGTCGTCACGTAGGCCAGAAGCGAGATATGCGTACTCTTGTCGCGGCCGATGGTGAACCACCACATGCGGCCACAGTTGGTGAGCAGCAGCGTTAGCAGCACCCCCGCCAGGGTCCAGTCGAAGATGTGGATGCTTGGCGCTGGGCAGGAAGGCGTTGGGGCCGTTGTAGTAGCGCCAGGCTGCCCTGCGAGAAGCCGAAGAGCAGAAAGCCGAGGCCGCTGAGCAGCGCGACGACAAGGATCGACAGGAGCTCGGTGCGGCCGGAGCGGTAGAAGGCGCGCGAGATGCCCGTGAAGTCGTAGCGCGAGGTGAGCCAGCGGCGCAGGCTCATCATGGTCTCGCCGGGCTCGGCGTCGCGCGGGCATGGTCCTGCGAGCACTCGCCGCAGTAGTAGCAGAGCCAGGGCTCGAGGTCGCTCTCGAGCTTCTTCTCGAGGCCCATCTGCAGCGAGCGCATCGACCGCCGCGGCAAGATGTACGGGTCTTGGAGAACGGGCACGTGGCCGAGCAGTTGCCACAGTGGTAGCACTTGGAGACATCCTCGGCCCCGTAGATCTCGAGCTCGCCGATAAGCTTCGGGTTGACGCGTATCGCCATGCTCTCTCCTCTCTACACCCTGATGAGGTTGGCGGCCCGCGCCTCGATGTCGCTGAGGCTGAGATCGGCGCGGCTGTCGAGGCCGCGGCCCATGGCCATGCTCTTGAGCGCGGCCGCGGCCACGGCCGACGCCTGGGCGACCGTGTCGGGGATGTCTTTGGGGCCCTGGCACATACCGGCCACGTATATGCCGCCGCGCTCCGTGTCGGTGGGGTCCGAGTTGTAGTCGAGCTCGCTGAGCCAGCCGTCGACGTCGGTGTCTACTCTGAGCATCCTGGTGAGCTCCGCGGTACCGTGGGCCGGCACGAGGCCTACGGCCAGGATCACCATGTCTACTGGGAAGTCGACCATGCGGTCGCTCACGATGTCTTCGCCGCGCACGACCATCTGGCCGTTCTCCTCGCTCACCTTGGCCGTGCGGCCGCGCACCACGAAGGTGCCTTCGGCCTTGATGCGGTCGGCGAACTCCTCGTAGCCCTTTCCGAAGGCGCGCATGTCGATGTAGAACTCGTAGCAGTCGGCCTCGGGCAGCTTCTCCGTCACGAGGTGGGCGAACTTGAGGGAGTACATGCAGCAGACGCGCGAGCAGTAGGCGTTGTAGTTCTGGTCGCGCGAGCCCACGCAGTGGATGATGGCCACGTTCCGTGGGGGCGTGCCCTGCTCCGCATCGAACACCCATTCGTCCGCCTTGGTGCGCTTGTTGTGACGCAGCGTCTTGGTGACGATCTTGCCGCCGGTGGGGCCCGAAGCGTTGGTGAGGCGCTCGAACTCGAGAGCCGTGAGCACGTTGGGGAGCCTGCCGTAGCCGTAGCGCTCGATCCTGGTGGCGTCGTAGACGTCGTAACCGGTGGCGACGATGATGCTGCCCACCTCGAGCTCCACGACCTCATCCTGCTGGTCGAGATCGATGCACTCCTTGGGGCACTTCTTGGCACATACGCCGCACTTCTTGCCGTCGCTCTGCACGTAGGTGCACGTCGCTTCGTCGATGAGGTAAGCGTTAGGCACGGCCTGCGGGAACGGCATGTAGATGGCCTTGCGCTCGGCAATGCCGTTGTCGAACTCGCTGGGGGTCTTCTGCCGGGCACACGTCGGCGCAGGCCTCGCAAGCGACGCAGGCCTCCACGTCTACGCGGCGCGCCTTCTTGACGCACCTTGACCTTGTAGTCTCCGGGGCTGCCGTTCACCTCGACGACCTCGGCGTACGTCATCAGGTCGATGATCTCGTGCTGGCTCGACGGCGACCATCTTGGGCGTGAGGATGCACGCCGCGCAGTCGAGGGTGGGGAAGGTCTTGTCGAACATCGCCATGTGGCCGCCGATGGTGCCGGTGCGCTCGACCAGGTAGACCTGCTTGCCGGCGTCGGCGATCTCGAGGGCGGCCTGGATGCCGGCCACGCCGGCGCCCACGATCAGCGTGCCGGGGTGCACGGCGGTGGTATTGGGCACCGCGGCCAGCGCGAACGGCACTCCGCAGCACCGCGCAGGCGAGCACCGACTTGGCGCGCACGTTGGCTATGCCGCTAGCCGCGCCGTGCTCGCGAAACGATGCCAGACGAACCTCCTCAGGATCGCCGCCGGCCATAGCCATCGCCGTGGCGAAGGCCGGCTTGAAGAAGCCCGGCGAGTCGCCCGCGATCACGAGGCGCTCGAGCCTGTTGCTGTGGATCTCCGCGGCCAGCGCCGGCAAGTCGAGCGGCGGCAGCGTGCCGAGGTCTCTGACCAGCTCGACCTGGGGCAGGTTGGCGGCGTAGTGCTCCACCGACTGGGCGTTCACCGCGGCTCCGTCGGCGGTGCCCGCTTGACACAAATACACTCCGGTCCTCATTGGATCCCCCATGGCTTGGCGGACTGCCGGCAGGGTGTGATGCGTTTCACAATCTAAGGTTATGAACCTATACGGGCCGAAAGACCATAAGGTGTTAACCCCAGAGTGCGATGCAGTATTCGTGAGCCGCCGCGCGGATGGTATGTACGTCTTGCGCCCACTTCACATAAGGTAGTGTCACGAGGAGGCGATCTCGTTCAGGGGGTATCCTAGGTGCTCGGTGTGCTCAGGTTCGGCGGCCGGTCGACACTGCAGCGCGTGGTGTTCGTCAATGCCCTCATCGTTCTTGGCGGGGCCGTCGGCGGCACCCTCATTACCCGGCAGCTCGAAGGCCGTCAACCGGTCGTGCTGATCGGCGCCTTCTTCGCCATCGGCGCGGTCACCATCGCTCTGGCCGACGGTCTCGTGATGCGCGCTGCCTTTCGGCCACTGATCGAGTTGAGCAACGCTCTGGCCACCATCCACAAGGGTTCGAAGGCGCCGGCCGAGGCTGCCCTGGCTGTCGTGACCGCCGGTTCCACCGACCTTGAGCTGCGTCCCGTCGCCGACGCCTTGGCCGAGCTGCTCGACCGGTTGTCGGGCGAGTCGCTGGCATACTCGGCCCTGGTGTTCGCGTCCATCGAGGACGAGCGCCGGCGTATCGGGCGCGAGCTTCACGACGATACCAGCCAGTCGCTGGCCGCCGCGCTGCTCAGCCTGGACGCGGCGCAGAAGGCGCTCGGGGGTTGCCGCGACGACGTGCACGAGCGGGTCGGGGACGCGCGTGAGCTGATCGCCGACTCTCTCGAGCAGTTGCGCTTGCTGGTGTCGGACCTGCGCCCCACGACGCTCGACGATTTCGGGCTGGTGCCGGCTCTGCGCCGCTACGTGCAGTCGCATCTTCAGGTGCCGGGCCTCACCGTGGTCACCGACTTCGAGGACGCCGGGCGCCGCTTGCCCCCCGAGGTCGAGACCGCGCTCTGCCGGATCGCTCAGGAGGCCCTGGCCAACACTGTCGAACATGCGCAGGCCTCGCACGTGGCGCTGCGTCTGGAGACGCAGCCGGGCTACGCCGCCCTGAACGTGGAAGACAACGGCAGGGGCTTCGACCTGGCCGAGGCCGTGGTAGACCGGCCCGGCACCCACGGCGTCGGCCTTCTGTCGATCCGTGAGCGCACGGAGCTCCTCGGCGGCACCGTAAACATCGACACGACGCCCGGCCGGGGCACGCGGGTGTACGTCGTCATTCCTCTGCGAGGAGGCGAGGAATCGTGACAGCTACTCATGGCAACGAGACCGAGGTCATCAGGGTCCTTCTGGTCGACGATCACCGCATTCTGCGCGAGGGCGTGCGTGCCCTGCTGGCCGATGAGCCGAGCATCGTGGTGGTGGGCGAGGCGCGCGACGGCCTCGAGGCGGTGGAGCAAGCCGACGCCCTGCTGCCCAACGTGGTCGTCATGGATCTCCTCATGCCGCGCATGAGCGGCCTGGAGGCGACCGGCATCATCCGCGACAAGCATCCCGAGGTGAGGGTGCTGATCCTGAGTATGTACGACGACGACGAGTATGTGCAGCAGGTCATTCAGGCGGGTGCCTCCGGCTACGTGCTCAAGGGCGTTACCGCCGACGACCTCGTGCTCGCCATCAACGAGGTTCACCGGGGCTCCTCGTTCCTCTACCCGGCGATCGCCGCCAAGCTTATCGAAGACTACGTGCGCCGTGTGCGCGGCGACGAGGAGGCCGGCGCGGCGGAGGAGCCGCTCACCCCGCGCGAGCGCGAGGTGCTCAAACTCATCGCCAGGGGCAGCACCAATCTCGACGTGGCGCAGACCCTTTCGGTGAGCAAGAAGACGGTGGAGAGCCATCGCGCCAACATCATGCGCAAGCTCGACGCCCACGACGTCACCGAGCTCGTGAGGTACGCCATTCGCAAGGGGCTCATTAAGCTCGATTGACGCCATGGGTTTATCACCCCAGGGCTCGTAGAACGGACACTCTACGCCCCCTCCGGGGATCGCCGTAGGCGGCGACAATTGGGGCCTTTCTCCCTGCAAATCTTATACAGAAGGGGAAAGGCTCAAGGGCGTTCCGCGTGGTATGCTTGGTTCTTGTGAAAGTTGTCACGCGGGGGAGCCCATTGCGCTCGGGTCGTGGAAAGCAGAGCCCGTCTGCGTTGCGCACAGCCGCAACCGACCAGCGCCGTGGCGTGTCGCAAACAACCTCTGGCCCATTGCGGAGAGGTGGCGCCAGGTTTCGCAGTGTTCAACGGCCGCTCCGACTCCACGGGGGACGCGGAGGACGTGCCAGTGCCAGTCAGCAGACGAACTGGAGAGGAGTATGACAGAGCTAGCGACCACAGCGCAGGCCAAAGAGCTCCACAGGCAATTCTACGAGGACGTCCTCGCCATGCCTGGGGGGGAAAAGATCCGCATCTGTCAGCAGTGCGGAACGTGCACCGGATCCTGCCCCACGAGCTATCTCATGGACTGGGGCCCTCGCGAGATCATCGCCGCGTTTCGCGCCGGCATGATCGACCGCGTGGTCAAGAGCAACACCATCTGGCTGTGCACCTCGTGCTACTACTGCACGGTGCGCTGCCCGGCCGGCATCAAGATCACCGATCTCATGTACGAGCTCAAGCGGCTGGCGATCAAGTACGACCTCACGCCCAAGGGCGCCAAGTCGGTGGCCATGACCAAGTACTTCGTCGAGAGCGTGCACAAGCACGGTCGCAACCACGAGGTCGAGCTCATGGCCAAGTACATGCTGGCCAAGGACTGGTCGGCACCGTTCAAGTACATGCGCATCGGCCCCAAGATGTTCCGCGGCGGGCGCATGCCGCTGGCGGCCACCAACATCCGTGGCCGCGACGAGCTCGACAAGATCAGCGCCTACCTTGAAGCGCGGGAGGCGAAGGCCAAATGAGATATCTCTACTATCCCGGCTGTTCGTCGGAGGCCACCGCCAGGGCCTACGACATGTCCACCCGCGCCGTCATGGACAAGCTGGGCGTCGCGCTGGCGGAGCTCGACGACTGGAACTGCTGCGGCGCCACCAGCTACTTCAATGTGCGTGAGCTCGATTCGTTTGCCATCGCGGCCCGCAACCTGGCCATCGCCCAGCAGCAGGGCGACGAAGACCTGTGCGTGATCTGCAACGCCTGCTACACCACGCTGGCCAAGACCAACCGTTACTTGGCCGAGAGTGTCGAGGTCAGAGAGGCCGTCCAGGGTGCCCTGGGCGCCGTGGGCCGCCGGTACGACGGTACCAAGGCCGTGCGCCACATCATGGACATCATCACCAACGACATCGGCCTCGAGGCGGTCGCCGCGAAAGTCACCCGGCGCCTCACCAACCTCAAGGTCGCCGCTTACTACGGCTGCCAGTTCTCGCGGCCCATGGGCACCTTCGACGACACCGAGAACCCCGTTACCATGGACCATCTCTTCGAGGCCCTGGGGGCCGACGTGGTCGACTTCGCCGGCAAGGTCAAGTGCTGCGGCGGCATGATGATCCTCACCCGCGAAGACGCCGCCGTGCGTCTGTGCTACGAGCTTCTCAGCGGGGCCGAAGACATGGGCGCCAACGTCATCGTCTGCGCCTGCCCCCTCTGCGAGATGAACCTTGAGGGCTTCCAGCCGCGCGTGAACGAGATCTTCGGCACGCACTTCGACATCCCGGTCATGTACTTCACACAGCTCATGGGCCTGGCCCTCGGCGCCTCGCCGCGGCAGCTGGCCATCGACAAGCAAGTCGTTTCCTGTGACCGCGTGGTCGCGGCGATCCCGGCGTGAGCGGCGAGGAGGAGACGAACATGGCTGAAGAGAAGATCGCCGTCTATTTCTGCCACTGCGGCAGCAACATCGCCGGCAAGGTCGACGTGGAACAGGTTGTTGCCTGGGCCGCCGAGCAGCCCAACGTGGCGGTCGCCCGCGACTACAAGTACATGTGCTCAGACCCGGGCCAGGACCTCATCAGGAAAGACATCCAGGAGAACGGCGTCAACCGTGTCGTGGTGGCGGCCTGCTCGCCCACCATGCACGAGCCCACCTTCCGCAAGGCGGCCGCCGACGCCGGCCTCAACCCGTTCCTGCTGCAGATGGCCAACGTGCGCGAGCACTGCTCGTGGGTCACCGAAGACCGCGCCGACGCCACCGAGAAGGCTAAGCGCATCCTCAATGCTCAGATCCACCGCCTGCCCTACAACGTGCCGCTCGATCCTATCGAGGTGTCCGTCAACCCGGCCGTCATGGTGGTGGGCGGCGGCATTGCCGGCATCGAGGCGGCGCTCAAGCTGTCGGCTACCGGCAAGAAGGTCTACCTGGTCGAGAGGAACCCGAGCATCGGCGGGCACATGGCGATGTTCGACAAGACCTTTCCCACGCTCGACTGCGCCGCCTGCATCCTCACTCCGAAGATGTCGGCCGCCGGCAAGGATCCCAACATCGAACTCATGGCCTACAGCGAGGTTGTCGAGGTCGACGGCTATGTCGGCAACTTCAAGGTCAAGGTCAACAAGAAAGCGCGGTATGTCGACACCGATAAGTGCACGGGTTGCGCGGCCTGCCAAGACGCCTGCCTGGTGCGCAAGGTGCCGAGCGAGTTCGACCAGGGCCTCGGCAAGCGCACCGCCGCGTACATCCCGTTCCCGCAGGCGGTGCCGCTGCGCGCCACCATCGACCCCCTGAACTGCCTCACGCTGAAGGGCAAGAAATGCAAGCAGCCCTGCCTCACGGCCTGTGGCCCCGAAGCCATCGACTTCGAGCAGAAGGACGAGCTCGTAGAGCTCGAGGTAGGGGCCATCGTCATGGCCACGGGGTTCCAGCTCTGGGAGCCGTCGCAAGACTCGCGCTACGGCTACGGCCGCCTCGACAACGTGATCTCCAGCCTGGAGTTCGAGCGCATCTCCAACGCTTCGGGCCCCACCGGCGGCCACATCGTCATGAAGAACGGCGAGGCGCCCAAGTCGGTGGCCATCCTGCACTGCATCGGCAGCCGCGATCAGAACTACCAGGAGTTCTGCTCACGCGTCTGCTGCATGTACTCGCTCAAGTTCGCGCACCTCATCAAGGAGCACCTGCCCGAGACCGAGGTGTACGAGCTGTACATCGACATGCGCTGCTTCGGCAAGGGCTACGAGGAGTTCTACCGCCGCCTCATGGACGAGGGCGTGCATTTCGTGCGCGGCCGCGCCGCCGAGGTGAGCAATGTGGCCCTGGCGCCCGAAGAAGAGGGTCATCTCATCGTGAAGACCGAAGACACGCTGCTCGGCATCGTGCGGCGCATCCCGGTCGACATGGTGATCCTCTCCAGTGGTCTCTCGCCCAACGCCGACGCCAAGGCCGTGTCGCAGACCTTCGGCTTCGGCTGCTCGGCCAACGGCTTCTACCTCGAGCGGCATCCCAAGCTCGAGCCCGTGAGCACCGTCACCGACGGCATCTTCATCGCCGGCTGCTGCCAGTACCCCAAGGACATCCCCGACACGGTCGCCCAGGCGGGCGCCGCCGCGGCGGGCGCCCTGGCGCTGGTCGACAACGCCACCGTCAAGGTGGAGCCGACGATCTCGTACATCGACCCTGAGAAATGCGCGGGCTGCCACATCTGCGTGAGCCTCTGCCCGCACGCCGCCATCCAGTTCAACGAAGAGAAGAAGGTCGCCGAGGTCATCTCCGCCGCGTGCAAGGGCTGCGGGGTGTGCGTCGCCGCCTGCGGCTCCAATGTGCCGCAGCAGAGTGGCTATCTTGACGACCAGATCTTCGCCGAGATCGAAGGCGCGATGGCGGCCGTCTAGGCCGGCCTTGCGAAGGAGATGACAGTGAGTACAAACGGATCCCAGGGGTTCGAGCCGCGGCTCATCGGCTTTCTCTGCCGCTGGTGCAGCTACAACGGCGCCGACCTTGCCGGCACCTCGCGGCTCAAGTACCCGGCCAACATGGTGCCCATCAAGACCAACTGCTCGGGGCGGGTAGACCCCACCCATATCCTCAAGGCGTTCAAGGAGGGTGCCGACGGCGTGATCATCGCCGGCTGCCACCCCGGCGACTGTCACTACATAAATGGCAACTACCGCACCGCCGGTCGTTACCCACTCATGGAGAAGCTCCTCGAGCAACTCGGTTTCGAGCACGGCCGTGCGCGCCTCGAGTGGGTCTCGGCCGCCGAGGGCGAGAAGTTCCAACGCGTGGTCACCGAGTTCACCGAAGAGATCCGCGCTCTGGGCCCGCTGAACTGGAACCAGCAGTTCGGCGACGAGGCCGGCGAGACGGTCGCGGCGGCGAAGGAGGCGGTGCCGGCATGAATAGTCCCCGCAGGCAAGCTATCGAGCGGGGCGCCGGAGGGGCACCGCTCCGCAAGTCCAAGTTCGCGATGTACTGGGCGGCGAGTTGCGGCGGTTGCGAGATCGCCCTCCTCGAGATCGGCGACAAGATCCTCACGGTCGCCGACCACTACGACGTGGTCTTCTGGCCGGTGGCCGCCGACTTCAAGTACAAAGACGTGGAGGCGTACGACGACGGCTACATCGACGTCTGCCTCTTCAACGGCGCCGTGCGCAACAGCGAGAACGAGCATATCGCCAAGCTGCTGCGCCAGAAGAGCAAGGTGTTGGTGGCGTTCGGCGCCTGCGCCAGCATGGGCGGCATCCCGAGCCTGGCCAACCTCACCAGTGCCAAGGAGATCAAGGACCTCGTCTACCACCGCAACCCGGGCCTCGACAACCCCGACGACGTAGAGCCGCAGGAGCGCTTCGAGGTGCCGGAGGGCGTGCTCGAGCTGCCGCACATGTACGACACGGTGAAGACGCTCGACCAGGTGGTCGACGTCGACTACTACGTGCCGGGCTGCGCGCCCGAGGCGAAGCAGATCTGGGGCGTGCTCGAGGCCGTCACGGCGGCCCTCGAGGGCAACGGCGAGCTGCCGCCCAAGGGCTCCATCATCGGTGTGAACCCCAAGACGTGCTGCGACGAGTGCGAGCGCACCAAGGGCGAGAAGAAGATCGCCGGCTTCAGGCGCATCTGGGAGTTCCTTGCCAGACCCCGAGCAGTGCCTGCTCGAGCAGGGCGTCATCTGCATGGGGCCGGCTACTCGCGCCGGTTGCGGGGCGCGCTGCACAGCGGCGGGCATGCCGTGTCGCGGCTGCTACGGCGCCCCCGAGGGCGTGCTCGATCAGGGCGCCAAGATGCTCAGCACGGTCGCGTCCATCGTCGACGCGCCTACCCCGGAGGAGATCGCCGAGGTAACCGAGACTGTCCCCGACCCGGTGGGCACGTTCTACCGCTTCGGTCTCGCCGGATCGCTGCTCAGAAGGGCGAGGGTCTAAATGAAAAGGATAAGCGTCGATCCAATCACCCGTCTCGAGGGCCACGGCAAAATCGAGATCTTCGTGAACGACTCGGGCGAAGTGGCCAACGTCTACTTCCAGATCCCCGAGCTGCGCGGCTTCGAGCGTTTCTGCGTCGGCCGCCCGGTAGAGGAGCTGGCGCGTATCACGCCGCGCATCTGCGGCGTGTGCCCCGAGGCACACCACATGGCCTCCACCAAGGCCATCGACGGCGTGTTCGGCGTGGAGCCCACGCCCACCGGCCGCAAGCTGCGGGAGCTGCTCTACAACGGCTTCTTCGCCGGCGACCACACCACCCACTTCTTCGTGCTCGCCGGCCCGGACTTCGTCATGGGCCCCACTTCAGACCCGGCGGAGCGCAACATCCTCGGCGTCATCGGCAAGGTAGGCCTCGAGATCGGCGGCGCGGTCATCAAGATGCGCGCCGAGAGCAACGAGCTCGTGTCGCTGATCGGCGGCAAGGCCATTCACCCGGTCTGCGGCCTGCCGGGCGGCGTGAGCAAGGCGCTCTCAAGCGAAGCGCGCGACCGCATCGTCGCGATCACCGCCGGCCAGGTGGAGTTCGCCAAGGTCGCCCTTGGCATCTTCGACGACATCGTGCTGGCCAACAACGACTACGTCGACCTCATCAAGAGCGACGCCTTCACCCACGAGACCTACTACATGGGGCTCGTCGATGAGAACAACAAGGTCAACTTCTACGACGGCAAGGTGCGCGTCACCGGCCCCGACGGCGCCGAGCTGGTCAAGTTCGAGGGCAAGGACTACCTCAACGAGATCGCCGAGCACGTGGAGCCGTACAGCTACCTCGTGTACCCGTTTCTCAAGAGGGTCGGCTGGAAGGGCTTCGTCGACGGCAAAGACTCGGGCGTGTACCGCGCTTCGCCGCTCAGCCGCCTCAACGCCTCCGACGGCATGGCCACTCCGCTCGCCCAGGCCGAGTACGAGCGCATGTACTCAACGCTCGGCGGCAAGCCGGTGCACGCCACCCTGGCGACGCACTGGGCTCGCCTGGTCGAGCTTCTTTACGCGGCCGAGCGTGCCCACGAGCTGGCCACCGACCCAGACATCACCAACCCGGACGTGCGCGCCATCCCCACGGGCATCGTCGGTGAGGGCGTAGGCGTGGTCGAGGCGCCGCGCGGCACGCTGTATCATCATTACAAGACGGACGAGCAGGGCATGGTCACCAACGTCAACCTGCTGGTTGGCACCACCAACAACAACGCCGCCATCTCTATGTCGCTCAAGAAGGCTGCCGAGGGCGTCATCAAGGGTGGCGGCGAGATCAGCGAAGGCACCTTGAACATGATCGAAATGGCCTTCCGCGCTTACAACCCGTGCTTCGGCTGCGCCACGCACACGCTGCCCGGCGAGATGCCCCTCGAGGTGGTCGTGAAGAGCGAGGCGACACGCCAGGTGATCACCAGCGTCAAGAGGTTCATGTGACGTGAGCTCCACTCTCGTCCTCGGCATGGGGAACCCGATCCTGTCGGACGACGGTGTCGGGGTTGGTCGTCGCCCGGCGTTTGCGGGCGACCCCCATGCCGGACGGGGTGGACGTGAGCCAGAGCGAGGTCGGCGGGCTGCGCCTCCTCGAGCTCGTGCGTGGCTATCGCCGCGTGATCATCGTCGACGCCATCAAGAGCGACCTCGCGCCCGGTGAGATCGTGCGCTACGAGGGCAAAGACTTCGGCGGCGGCCACCGCTACGGCTCGGCCCACAGCCTGCACCTGGGCACCGCTCTCGAGCTCGGCCGTCGCTTGGGGTACCCCATGCCTGAGGAAGTTGTGGTCTTTGCGATCGAGGCGGTAGACATAGAGACGTTCGGCGAAGAGCTCTCACCGCCCGTGGCCGAGGCGGCGCAGCGCGTGCTCGCCATGATCGTCGCCGAGCTCGAGGCGAGCGCCGGCGTCGAGCAGCCGCCCGCAGGAGGTCAGAAGGGCGGCGCCCCGCGGCGTCGGTATTGCCGTCTTCACTAGCCACGGGGTGGTGGCGCTGCGCGCCGTGCTGCGCGGCATCCGCGAGACAGTCAGCGAGCCTCACGAGCTGCACGTGTGCGCCTCCGACTGCTCCGAAGAGCTGGGCATGTTCCTGATGCGCCAGTACCTGCGCGGTCGCATCAACGGGTTCCACGTCGATACCGAGCACGCGACCGGCGCGCCACTGCGGTCTCGACCAGGCGTACCACCTCATGGCGCAGGAGTACCTGGCGCGGCTCGACGACACGCTCGAGCTGCAGCCCGGCTGGCTGGGGCGTGCTGTCGAAGTTCTCGAAGCCGACCCCGGCATCGGCTGTCTCTCGCTGGTGCCTCCGCACGACTACCAGCGCGGCCGCGGCCGGCCGCGCACGGTGCACGTGGTGCCCGTGACCCTCGAGCACATCGACATGCGCTGCTTCGTCACGCGGCGCGCGCTGGTGGCCCGCCATGAGGGCAAGCGCTGGCCGACCTGCCCGACGACCCATGCCCCTTCCAGACCTTCCTGGCGGGCGCGGGCAAGAGGCTCGCTTACCTGCCGGGCCTCGTGAAAGACCTCGACCTCGAACGTGTGCCGCAGGTTTCCGATCGTAGCCACGAGGGCGAGCTGCCGATGCACGATGGGTCTAGCGGCGCCATGCAGCGCCTGCAGCAGGTGTATCAGCTCGGCGACGACATCCTTCTCACCTGCCTGGTGGAGAAGCTGAACGGGAACTT
>CAWKEZ010000079.1:0-6861 GCA_963848545.1 uncultured Thermoleophilia bacterium | reverse complement strand
GTTCTTGTTCGGCGACGAAGACCACCTGGTGCAGATCGACATGAGCGAGTACATGGAGAAGCACTCCGTGTCGCGGCTGGTCGGCTCGCCCCCCGGGTACGTGGGGCACGAAGAAGGCGGCCAGCTCACCGAGGTCGTGCGCGCAAGCCGTATAGCGTCATCCTCTTCGATGAGATCGAGAAGGCGCACCCCGACGTCTTCAACATCCTGTTGCAGATCCTCGAAGACGGGCGCCTCACCGATTCGCAGGGGCGCACGGTCGACTTTCGCAACGCCATCCTGATCATGACCAGCAACATCGGCGCCGAGCTGATCACCAAAGACACGCCGCTGGGCTTCACGCAGACGGCCAGCAGAGGCATGACCTACGACGACATGAAGAGCCGCATCACCGGCGAGCTCAAGCGTGTCTTCCGGCCCGAGTTTCTCAACCGTGTCGACGAGGTCATCGTGTTTCACAAGCTGGAGCGCGAAGAGATCGGCCTCATCGTCGAGCTCATGATCGGGCGGCTGCAAACGCAGCTCGCCGTGAACGGCGTGAAGATCGAGCTGACCGGCGCCGGTCGCGAGCTGCTGATCGAGAAGGGATACGATCCGATGCTCGGAGCGCGGCCGCTGCGGCGCGCGATCCAACGCTACATCGAAGACAAGCTCAGCGACGCCATGCTGGAGCGGCAGTTCCCCGACGGCACGGTGATCCTGGTCGACGCTGAAGACGACGATACGGTGCTCACAGTCGACGGCGAGAGGGTCGGCGGCAGGGTGGAGCTGCCCATGGTCGGGCTCGACGAGCCGGTGGCGCAGGGCGTAATGCCGGCCGGTCCGCCGCCGCGGGCCGACGAATCACCCGACGCCGGCGGTGCGGCGGCCGGCGCTTAGCGCGCCGCCTAGCCGCTCGCCGTGAAGCAGCAGACGGCCTTCACATGTAGCCAGTGCGGTCGCCGCGAGGCCAAGTGGCTGGGCCACTGCCCCGACTGCGGCGCCTGGGACTCCTTCGTGGAAGAGGTGGTGACGGCCGCCTCCGCGGCGCGTGGCCGCGCCCGTCGACGGTCGGGCGGCGCCGGCAGCGCCGCTCGCCCAGTGCGGCTCTCCGAGGTCGTCTCGTCGGCGACAGAGCGCTTCAGCAGCGGCATCGCCGAGCTCGACCTGGTGCTGGGTGGCGGCCTCGTGCCGGGCTCGCTCGTGCTGGTCGGGGGCGAGCCGGGCATCGGCAAGTCCACTCTTCTCCTGCAGGCCCTCGATCACGTCGCGGCCGCCGGCCGGCAGGTATCCGCTCGTGTGCGGCGAGGAGTCCGCCGCTCAGGTGAAGATGCGCGCCGAGCGCATCTGCCACGACCCCGGCGGCATCGGCGTGCTGGCCGACACCGAGCTCGAGGGTCGTAGAGGCGGTTGCCGCCGCCGCCCCCGCGTTGGTGGTGGTCGACTCGGTGCAAACGCTCTACAGCGACGCCTTCACCTCGGCGCCGGGCAGCGTAGGCCAGGTGCGCGAGGCGGCCGGCCGGTTTCTGCGCCTTGCCAAAGAGACGGGCACGGCCGTGGTGCTGGTGGGCCACGTCACCAAAGAGGGGGCCATCGCGGGCCCCCGCGTGCTCGAGCACATGGTCGACACGGTGCTGCAGTTCGAGGGTGATCGGTATCGTTTCTACCGTACCTTGCGTGCCGCCAAGAACCGCTTCGGGTCTACCAACGAGCTCGGCATCCTTCGAGATGACGTCCGCCGGCCTGCGCGGCGTTGCCGACCCGTCGCAGCTGTTCCTGGGTGACGCCGAGCCCGCCGCCGGTGCCTGCGTGCACGTCGCCGTCGAGGGCAGCCGTTGCTTCGCCGTGGAGGTGCAGGCCCTGGTAAACAAGACCGAGCTGGCCCTGCCGCGGCGCGTCGCGGTGGGCTTCGATCGCAATCGTTTGGCGATGCTTGTTGCGGTTCTCGGGCGTCATGGCCACGTACCTTTGTCAACTGCGGACGTTTTTGTTACAATTGCAGGCGGAATCCGCATTGACGAACCTGCCGCAGATCTTGCCGTGGCGCTCGCCATAGCGTCTGCCGAGCGTAATGTTGCGCTTCCGGCGAGAGTAGCGGCGATTGGAGAGATCAGCCTGACGGGCGGACTTCGTTCCTGCAGCCAAAGTGAGCGACGTGTCGCCGAGGCCGGTCGTGCCGGCTTCAGCCGCGTGATCGCCCCGGCCGCCGATGCACGACGAATCGGTGGCATCGCTGCAGGCGCGGCCGACGTGCGCGGGGCTCTCGCATCACTCCTCCGCGAGGGCGCTTCGCCGGCTGCTGGGGCCATGAACGACGAGTGGGGGGTGTGAAGGGTGTATTCGGTCGGAGACAAAGTCGTGTACCCGCATCATGGCGCGGGCAAGGTCATGAAGATCGAGCAGAAAGAAGTGCTCGGGCAGCAGCGCGACTACCTCACCATCCAGATCCTGCACAACGACATGACCGTCATGGTCCCGGTCGAGAACGCCGACCGGGCCGGCCTGCGCAAGGTCGTCGAGTCCGACGTTGTCGACCAGGTCATCGAAGTGCTCCGTGGCGACCCCACCAAGATGCCCAAGAACTGGAGCCGGCGCTACAAGCACAACCGCGATAAGCTCAAGACGGGCGACATCTTCGAGGTCGCCGAGGTGGTGCGCAACCTCGCCATCCGTCACGCCGACAAGGGCTTGTCTACCGGCGAGAAGCAGATGTTCTCCAAGGCCAAGAAGATCCTTGCCAGCGAGCTGATGTACGCGCGCGACTTCAGTGAGGACGACGCCAACGCCTTCCTTGAGGACGTGCTCGAGGACATCCACATCGACGGGTCACCGCTTGCCGACGAACCTCGAGAGCCTGCCACCGTCCTCTGAGGCCGGCTTGGCCGGCCCGCCTCGCAAGGGGAGGGGCGTGCTTGCCCCTGCCGTTCGGCTGCTTCTGGCGTTGCTCGGCGCCCTCGCCGGCTATCAGATCGCCGAGCGCGTGCGCGTGTCGTCGTTTGCCCCGCACTTCGACCAGTCGGGCAAGGCCATCTTCCTCATGGTCTTCACGGCCGCCGGTTTTGCCGTCGGGTACCTGAGCGGCGTGTTGCTCTCGCGTCTCGTGCGCCGCGGCCTGGACCACGTCGACGAGATGCTCACCCGCGCCACCGGCGCCGAGGTGGTCGTGGCCATCGGCGGTGTGGTGGTGGGCCTGGGTATCGCGACGCTCATCAGCGTCGCCCTGGTGCGCATCCCCATCGTGGGTCCGTACCTTACGGTGCCCATCTACCTTTTGTCCGGCTATTTCACCGCGTACCTTGCCGCCAAGAAGCACGTTGAGATCTTGCGCCTGCTGGGCGTGCGCGGTGCCTTTGAGGTGCTCCCCGGCCTCACCCCCTCGAAAATCATCGACTCGAGCGTTCTTATCGACGGCCGCATCCTTGAGATCATCAACACGGGCTTCGTGGAAGGCGAGCTGTTGGTCCCCCGTTTCGTGGTAGAGGAGATGCAGCGCTTGGCCGACTCAGCCGACGCCGAGAAGCGCGTACGCGGCCGGCGCGGTCTCGACTTCGTGCGGCGCCTGCAGAACAGCTCCGGGGCGGTGCGCATCGACAACAGGGATTACGCCGACGTGGACGCGGTAGACACCAAGCTAGTCAGGTTGGGGCGCGACCTCGGGGCGATGATCCTGACCACCGACTACACGCTCAACAAGGTCGCCGAGATCCAGGGCGTGAAGGTGCTCAACGTGAACGATCTGGCCAACTCGGTGAAGCCCGCCGTGCTACCCGGTGAGGTCATCGAGGTGAAGATCCTGCGCGAGGGTCGCGAGCAAGACCAAGGGGTGGGCTACCTCGACGACGGCACCATGATCGTCGTCGAGTCCGGTGCCGGTCTGGTGGGCTCGCGCGTGAGGGCCGAGGTGACGAGCGTGCTGCAGAGTCCCTCGGGCAAAATGATCTTCAGCCGGGTGATTTCGTAGCCGCTCGGCGACTCTGACTGAAGGGGCGAAACATGGAGGAGCAGCAGATCGAAGAGCTCTGGGTGATCGTCGCCGCGGCCGGCGAGAGCCGCCGTATGGGCCTCCCCGACGGAGAGTCCAAGCAGTTCCTGCTGCTCGGCGGTGAGCCCATTCTCAACTACTCGGTACGGCGCCTCTTGGCCATGCCGCAGGTCAACGGCCTTATCGTCGTGCTTCATCCGTCGCACACGGTGCGCTTCGCCGCCGAGCTCATCGCCTTCGATGACGTCAAGCCGCTGCTCATCGCCGAAGGCGGCCGCACGCGCTGCGACTCCGTGCGCGCCGGCCTGCTCGAGGTGCCGCCCACGGCGACGGTGATCGCCGTGCACGACGGCGCCCGCCCGCTCTTCTCGCGCCACGTGTTCGAGAGCTGCCTCACGGCACTGGACACCGTCGACGGCGCCGTGCCGGGCATCGAGGTCAGCGACACTCTCAAGCGCACCGGCGCCTCCGGTCTCGTGGAGAAGACCATCGAGCGGCGCGGCCTGTGGGCGGCGCAGACGCCGCAGGTGTTTCGCGCCGGGGCTCTGCGACGCGTGTACTCGCAGCCCGATCTGAACGGCGCCACCGACGACGCGACCCTGCTCGAGAAGAGCGGGTACAAGGTCGCGCTGGTGCCGTCGACTCCCGCCAACGTCAAGATCACCACCCCGGCCGACCTGCCGCTGGCCGGGGCGCTCCTCTCGTGGGAGGTGGAGGCCGACGTTTAGGGTGGGGAGCGGGTACGATGCGCACCGCTTCGCCGGCGGCCGGCGGCTGGTTCTGTGCGGGATAGACGTAGATCATCCTCAGGGCCTCGCCGGGCACTCCGATGCCGACGTGGCCGTGCACGCTCTGATGGACGCACTGCTGGGCGCGGCGGGTTTGGGCGACATCGGGGAGCTCTTCCCGGACACCGATCCCGCGTTCGAGGGCGCCCGCAGCATGGATCTGCTCGGCAAGGTCATGACCTGGTTGCAGAAAGGCGGCTGGCAGGTCGGCAACGCCGATATCACCATCGTGTGTGAACGGCCACGACTGGCCGGCTACAGGCATGAGATGCGCGAGAACCTGGCGCGGGCGCTGGGCGTGCACAGCGACGCCCTGAGCGTGAAGGCGACGAGCACCGAGGGAATGGGCTTCGAGGGCAGAGGCGAGGGCATCGCCGCCCAGGCCGTGTGCCTGCTCACCCGCGACGACTGAGGCGCTGCTGCTCCCCGCGACCGCGGGGGCTGTGCTGGGCGTGCCGCAATGTGCGCCGGCGAACGTCTGTCGCCGGCGAATCGTACTCAGCTCTGCGGAGTCTCATCCTTCTTCGCGGCCTTCTTCGCCGCGTCTTCATCGGAGTCTTCCTCCAGGCCCTTCTTGAACCCGCGGATGCTCTCGCCCATGGACCGCCCTAGCTGCGGCAGGCGCGAGGCACCGAAGAGCAGGACGATGACAACGACGACAAGGCCTATCTCGACCGGGCCGAGCATGGCTACGATGACGCCGAACATGTGCGGGCCTAGGCTTGCCACATCGATTCTCCCTGTTGCGCGCCCAGCCACTCTCGGGAGGGTGGCGAGGCGATTCGATACCGTCACTTGAAGCTGCCCTGACTACTCACTTTACGGCTTGCGTCGGGGGTAATCAAGGCGGCGGAGCCGGGGGCTGCAACGGGGCCCGTTGAACATAGCCGCCATGCCGCGCTATAGTGCGGGCCGTGTCTCATCCGGGCGGCCGCCCGGACGTGCTCAAGGGACGAGGCGCCGCGGCGCCTCACAAGAGCCGAGCTCTCATCAAGAAGACGAAGGTGGAAGATGCCACCGAGACTCGGCTCAGGGCAAAGCAGGGCGCCGCGCCTTCTCCGCTCGCCGCTCGCGCTCCGTCGCAGACTACCCGCTCGGGTAGTTCACACGACCCCTATGTTCGTGACACGCTTCTCCTTGCGCAGTGGGCCCGCTGGCGCGCGCAGACTGGCTGGGAGAAGGAGGAGCATGCTGTCGACGCACGGGCGGGGCGAGGTCTAGGGCGTGCGTCTGCTCCATGTCGAACCCGACGAGCTGGTGCTGCGCGAACTGCGCCGGGCCGTGCCCTCAAGCTGGCAGGTCACTTCGGTCCGTGTGTTCAGGGGGGTCCCAAGATTGCCCGTCGAGGCACGGTGGGACGTGTGCCTACTGGGCATCGGCGACAACGAGGGAGCTATTCGCGACGCTCTTTCCTGCCTCGTGCAGCTCAACCGCGCCGGCCACCCCCTTCTCGTGTGGATCCCGCCCGCTGCCGCGCACTACATACCTGCCATGAAGGCGCTCGGTGTCACGGGCTACGTCTCGCGATCAGCGTCGTTCGAAGATCTGAGCACGGCGATCGCCACCGTCATGGCCGGCAACCCGTTCATCGACCATCGCCTCCAGCGCGCCGTGCTCGAAGAGGGAGGCGGCTTGGCGGGCATGGGCCTGACGCCCGCCCAGGAGCGCGTCGCGGCGTTGTACGTGCTGCATGGCAGCCGTCGGCTCGTAGCGCGCGACCTCCTCGTCACCGAAAACACGGTGAAGTACCACTTGCGCCTGATCTACCAGAAGACCGGGACATCGAGCCTGCATGGGCTGCACCAGCTCCTCCGCTCGCGGGGGTCGGCGCTGCCCGAGGTCGGGCGGCATCGTGGGTAGGCGGGTATCGCTGCGGCCGTCTGGGGGCCTTTCGCGCCGGCGGCGAGCTCTCTCGTCAGTAGTCGCACAGGATGTCGAGGCGCGCGGTGAGGAACTCCGCGAGGCCGCGCGCGTCCTCGAGGTCGAAGCGGTGGGAGTGCGCCAGCGGGGCGTCGGTCACCAGCGCCAGGGCCTCGTCCGGCTCGCAGAGTGGAGCCTCGTACCCGGCCGCCAGGCGGAAAATCTCCACGCGGTGCGGTGCGGTGCGCTTGT
>CAWKEZ010000078.1:0-14807 GCA_963848545.1 uncultured Thermoleophilia bacterium | reverse complement strand
ATCGACTCATCGTGAAACTTTTAACCACTAAGGACACCCTTCGACCTCGCTCAGGGCAGGCTGCGGTTCACGAAGGAAATCCGGGAATTACCGCAGTTCGGCGTTATAATTCGCCTCAGGAGGGTTCTTATGACTCTCACCCGCCTAATCCTCGCCGCGTTATTGGTGTGTTCTCTGCCTGCCTTCGCTCAAGATCAGCGATTGGGCACGGCTCAGAATTCTGACAGCGTTGCCGCATTTGCAACGAACTACGGCTCCTCTACAGAGCCTTGGAGGATCATGCCCAATCGCCCCCCGAATCTTAGTTCCGATTCGATGGATCGCATGCATATAGACCGGTACGTTCTCGATCAGTTCAGAGGTGATTTCCGCAGCGGTCGATCCAATGAAGCTAAGAAACGCGCACTGGTGATGGGCTTGAACGGGCCTCTGGATGCGGATGCGACCTGCTTTACCATGCGGAGCTATGTGGTCGCGCGCGACTCCAAGGATTCCGATTCCACGCATCCGACAAGCTATTCGACCTGCCAACCAGCGTCCAAATATCGAGTGAGGACGACACAGCAAGGACTGGTCGTGCACGACCGCTGAAAGCCGAAACCTTCGAACCGTTTAGACCACTAAGGACTCGAGGGTCGACGAAGGAATTCCGGTTCATGATGTTTCCCTTCGTGAGGTTTCGTGTCTTTCGTGGTTCCCGCTTTGTGTCTGCCCTAAACTTCAGGCACAAAAGCCCATAAACACCGGGGTTTCCCGTCTATCTTTCCCCGACTTCCCGCATTAGAATTACAATGTATTTTCCGCCGCGTCCTGGAGGACTCGCCGGTTTCTTTATCGAGGATAGAAATGGTAACGACCACGGCGGTTCCGAAGAACAAGATCTCCGGCGGCAGCTTTTTGCTGGAAGCGAGACAGCCCGAGGAAGTTTTCACACCGGAAGACTTCAGCGAACAACACCAACTCATCGGGCAAACGACGGAGGAGTTCGCTGTCAATGAGATCCTTCCCAATGTCGAGAAGATTGAGCACAAGGATTTCTCGGTTTCTCGCGAGCTTCTGAAGAAGGCGGGCGAGCTTGGGCTCAGCGGCGTCGAGATCCCCGAAGCCTACGGCGGCCTCGAAATGGATAAGGTGACCGCGGCGGTCATCGCCGATCACATTGCCAAGTATGCCGGCTTCGCCACGACTTGGGGCGCGCATAGCGGCATCGGCATGCTGCCCATCGTGTATTTCGGCACGGAAGCGCAGAAGAACAAATACTTACCGCGCTTGGCCTCCGGCGAGATCGTAGGCGCGTACGCCTTGTCGGAAGCCTCTTCCGGCTCTGACGCGCTGAACTGCCGGGCTCGCGCCGAGCTTTCCTCCGACGGCAAGCACTACGTCCTCAACGGCGAAAAAATGTGGATCACCAACGCCGGGTTCGCCGACCTGTTCACGGTGTTCGCCAAAATCAACGGCGAAAAATTCAGCGCATTCCTGGTGGAAAGAACTTTCCCCGGTTTCTCCGTCGGCGCTGAGGAACACAAGATGGGGATTCGCGGCTCCTCTACCTGTCCCATCATTCTCAACGACTGCAAAGTGCCGGTGGAAAACCTGCTGGGCGAGATCGGCAAGGGCCACGTGATCGCCTTCAACATTCTGAATGTGGGCCGCTTCAAGCTGGGCGCGATGTGCGTGGGCGGTGGCCGCGTCTCGCTGGAGAATGCCATTGGCTACGCCAAGCAGCGCAAGGCGTTCAACAAGGTCATTGCCGATTTCGGACTGGTGCGGGAAAAGATCGCCAACATGGCAACGCTCCTTTACGTGGGCGAATCGCTGGTTTACCGCACCGTCGGGATGATGGACGTCGCTCTGGGAGACGTCGACAAGTCGGCGGCCGACGCGGCGAAGCAGATGCTGAAGGCAATCGAGGAATATGCCGTCGAGTGCTCGATCATCAAAGTGTGGGGCTCAGAGATGATCGACTACGTCGTCGACGAGACGGTGCAGATTTACGCGGGCTACGGATTTGTCGAGGAGTATCCTGCCGAACGCGCGTATCGCGACGCTCGCATCAATCGCATCTTCGAAGGCACCAACGAAATTAATCGACTCATCATCACCGGCTTTCTGCTGAAGCGCGCGATGACCGGACAGTTGCCGTTGATGCCGGCCATTAAGAAACTGATGGACGAAGTACTCTCCGGTCCGTCGGCAACCGAAGAATTGGAAGGCGCTCTGCCCGAAGAACGGAAACTGGTGGCGCAAGCCAAGAAGCTTGGCCTGTTTGCGGCGGGCGCCGCCACGCAGAAATACATGCAGGCGATTCAGGATCAGCAGGAGATCATGGGCGCAATTGCGGACATGACCATTGAGACCTACGCCATGGAGTCGGCCGTACTCCGCGCGCAGAAAATCGTGCAGACCAAAGGCGAGGCGGGCGCGACACTGCCCATCGCGATGACCCGCGTATACCTCTCGCAGGCGATGGAAAAAATCGAATCAGCGGCGCGGAAGGTAATTGCCGCGGTCGCCGACGGCGATATGATGCGTACGCAACTGGCGATCCTGCGGCGACTTGCGAAGTACGAACCGTTCAACACCATCGAACTGCGGCAGCAGATCGCGCAGAAGATGATCGAGCGGGGGAAATACACGCTGGCTTAAATCAACAAAGAATTTAACCACGGAGGGCACAGAAATCACAAAGGACTTCTCTGTGAAACTCTGTGCCCTCTGTGGTTTTCGATTCTGTCCATCCTCTGATACAACTGACACGATGAAAATCACAGCGTTGCTTCTCTTCGCCGCAATCGCGCTCGCTCCGACATTAGCGGCACAGTCGAATCCAGCCCCGCCACAGGATTCCGCGACCTTCGATCCGGACGGCACTGCCCACATCACACGCGTAGTGCCGAAGCCAACGACCATCAGTCTCGAGGCACAGCAATGGCTGGCTTCACTTACGCAACAAAAGGGAGGTCAGCAGACGCTGGCGGAGCGACGCGCGCGCACCGATGAATGGCGCAAGTTCGGCTCTGGAGAAGCACGCAAGTATTATCCCGCCAACGTTGAGGAGACGACGACTGCGGGAGTTCGCACCGACATCATCACACCGCTCACCACGCCAGACGCCAATCGCACTCGTGTGCTCATCAACCTGCACGGTGGCGGATTCAATTCCGACTCCGGCTCTCTGATTGAAGGCATTCCAATCGCGAATCTGGCAAAAACGAAAGTTGTGTCGATCTACTACCGTCTCGCGCCCGAGAACCCCTTCCCTGCCGCGGTGGACGACGCGGTCGCGGTCTACAAGGAACTGCTGAAGACCTATAAGCCAGGCAGCATCGGAATCTTCGGCACTTCGGCGGGTGCGATCCTGACGGCTGAAGTAGCGGCCCGTCTGAAACAATTAGGCCTGCCGCTTCCGGCTGCGCTGGGAATTTTTTCCGGCCTCGGCGATTTCAGCCACGTCGGCGATTCCCGGCAGCTGTTCACGCTGAATGGCCTTCCTGGCGAGATGCAGCCGATTGATCCCAATCATCTCCCCGACGATCAATATGTCGGCAAGACGGATCGCAAAGATCCAGTGCTGTCGCCGCTTTTCGCCGATCTGCAAGGCATACCCCCCAGCCTGCTGGTCACCAGCACGCGCGATATTCTGTTGAGCGACACGACCACGTTGCATCGGGCGCTGCTCCGGGCGGGCGTGGATGCACGCCTGGTCGTCTTCGAGGCGCTGCCCCACGCCTTCTGGTATCACTTCCAGTTGCCGGAAACCAAAGAGGCGCTGGAACTGATGGCGAAGTTCTTCGACGAGAAGGTCGGACGGTAGAATTCCGCTAAAGAACATCCACCACGATCAGCGTGATGTCGTCCTGCTGGCTGGTGGTCGGCGGTTGCCACTTGGGGAGTTCGGAAAGCAATTGCTGGGTCAACTCGGAGGCCGGTAGGGATCGGTTGTCGCGGACCACTTGTTCCAGGCGACGATCTCCGAATGATTCGCCGCGAGTGTTCTCGGGTTCGATCAGACCATCGGTATAAATGAGGAAGCGGTCGCGGGGCGTTACCGCCGGTACCACTGCAAGGCGTGGTCGACAACAACAGGGACGAGCGCGAGCTGGAGGCCGAAGCCGCCGCCCGTATCGTCTCAGAAGAGACGCGGAAGGCTGAGGCGTGGCTGGCGGGCCTGAACGTCGTGCCGGTGATCGTCCACCTGCGCGACGAGCTGGAGCGAACGAGGGTGGCCGAGCTGGCGAGAACGCAACGCCGCCTGCATGGCGCCGACGAGAAGACGCTGAGCGAGGCGGAGATGCTCAGCAAGCGTCTGGCGAACAAGGTGCTGCATTTGCCGCTGACCCGCATGAAGGAGCTGGCGAGCCGCCCAGATGGCTATCTCTACGTCGAGGCCCTCAGGCTGATCTTCGCACCGGACGCTCAGCCGCTCGCGAGACGCGAGGAAGACGAGGGTAGCTGACAGGCGCGCAGAGCGCGCGCCTCTGTCCTCCCTCCGTGCTCGAGCTCCTCAGTCCCGGGTCGCCGAGAAGAACGCGCCGCTCGCCTCCTCGATGCGTGCCACATCTGCGTCGGTCAGTGCCAGCGAGACCATCGTTGCCCCGAACTGCGATGGTGCAAGGTACACGCCGTGCTCGAGCATGTGGTGCCAGTAGCGGGCGAACAGCCCGACGTCGGCCCGCTGCGTGTCCGAGAAACGCCGCACCGGCCCGGAGCAGAAGAAGAGCGTCAGCATGCTGCCGACGCGGTTGAGCGCGACGTCGTCCCGGCCGGCGGCCACACCGCAGGGCTCGCTCCAGGCGATCGCCGACCTCCTCGAGATGCTCGTAGGTCCCGGGCTCCCCCAGCACCTGCAGGGTGGCGAGTCCGGCCGCCATCGCCAGCGGGTTGCCGGAGAGGGTCCCGGCCTGATAGACCGACCCCGCCGGCGCCAGCTTCTGCATGATGTCGCGGCGACCGCCGAACGCTCCCACCGGCAGGCCGCCGCCGATGATCTTCCCGAGCGTGGTCAAGTCGGGCGAGACCGCATAACGCGCGCTGGGCGCCGCCCCATGCCACGCGAAACCCCGTGATGACTTCGTCAAAGACGAGCAGCGCGCCGTGACGGGTGCACAGATCGCGCGCGCGCTGCAGAAAGCCCGGCTCCGGCGGCACCACGCCCATGTTGCCGGCGACGGGCTCGACGATCACGCAGGCGATCTGCTCGCCGAGCGTCGCGAAGAGCTCGTCGAGTCCCGCAGGGTCGTTGTAGTCGACGAGGAGTGTGTCCCCGCAGTCGTGCCGGCGGTCACCCCCGGACTGTCGGGCAGGCCGAGGGTGAGCACGCCGCTGCCTGCCTGCACCAGGAAGGCGTCGGCATGACCGTGGTAGCAGCCGACGAACTTCACGATCTTGTCGCGACCGGTGAACGCTCGCGCAAGGCGCACGGCGCTCATGGTTGCCTCCGTGCCGGAGCTCGTCATGCGCACCATCTCGACGGCCGGCATCGCCCAGAGATGAGCTCGGCCAGACGCACCTCAAGCTCCGTCGGGGCTCCGAAACTGGTGCCGCTCTCCGTGATCGCCTGAAGCTGCTGGCGCACCGCCGGGTGGCCCCACCCGAGGATCATGGGCCCCCAGGAGGAGACCATGTCGATGAACTCGTTGCCGTCCGCGTCCCAAAGGTGACTGCCCTGGCCGCGGGCGATGAAGAGCGGATACGCCATGCCTACGCTCTTCATCGCCCGCACCGGCGAGTTCACGCCCCCGGGAATGTGCTCGAGCGCCCTCCGGAAGAGGTGTGCCGATCTGTCAGTCTTCACGAGCTCCTCCAGGTCCGAGGCTGAAGCGTCGGCCGCCAGCTTAGTGGAAGCTGAACACCGCCGGCGCATAGTGTATCGGCTGGCCTCTGACGATACGCAGGCGACGCGCCCGTCTCGTGTCATCATCTGCTCCGCCAGGTCACGCGGTCGCGGGCGGTCGCCGTGCCTGAATCACGCGGCGGCAGACGCCGCCATCGGACGCGGAGGGACTGATGCAGGAGCAAGGTGCGCCAGCCGGGGCGCAGAGCAGCACGCCGGCGTTCCCACTCCCCGGCCGAGGCCGGCGCTGTCGCTGTCATCGGCGCCGGCCTGGTCGGCGTGCCGGCCGGCCTGGTCTTCGCCCTGGCCGGCTACACCGTGCGGCTGATGGACGTGGATGAAGGGCGACGCGCGTCCGTGTCCGAGCGGGTCGCCTCGCTGCTGCGGTTCATGGCCGACCACGGCCTGGTCGACACGAAGGAGGCCGCGGCGGCCGGGCCGCGCGTGAGCGTCGCCCCGTCTTTGCGATGGGCCGTGGCGCCATACGAAGGCCGCGCACCGGTCCTCGTGGTGGAGGCGGTCTACGAGGACCTCGCGCTCAAACAGCGTGTCCTGGCGGAGGCCGAGCAGCACGTCGGGCCGGCCGATATCATGTGCTCGGTGACGTCCGGCCTGTCCATCACCGCCATCGCAGCCGGGCTGCGCCACCCGCAACGCTTCTGCGGGGCGCACTTCTGGAACCCGCCGCACCTCATCCCTCTCGTTCGAGGTCGTCTCCGGCGAGCGCACGGCGGACCAGACGGCCGAGGCCCTGGTCGCCCTTCTGCAATCCGTTGGCAAGACGCCGGTGTACGTGCGCAAGGATGTGCCGGGCTTCATCGGCAACCGCCTTCTGCACGCACTCCAGAAGGAGGCGATGGCCCTCGTCGCTTCTGGGGTGGCGAGTGCGGCCGATGTGGATCTCGTGGTCACCGAGGGCTTCGGCCGTCGCTGTGGGGTGCTCGGGCCCCTGGCCGTCTGCGACCTGGCGGGCCTTCGACCTCATCCTCGCTGTGGACGGTTACCTGTTGCGCGACCTTGACCGCTCGCCGGAGCCGTCGCCGTTGTTGGCCCGGCTCGTCAAAGAGGGCAAGACCGGCGTCAGGAGCCTTCAGGGTTTTCACACCTGGACGGAAGAGGACGTGCGCAGGACGATCGCTCGCCGGGACGTGGCCCTCATCCGCGCCTTGCAGGTCGACCGGAAGGAGAGAGCAGCCGACGCCCGATGATCGAGGGCGCCGCGCGGCGAAGGAGGCACCATGCGAACGATCCGTGTACGTGAGTTCGGACCCCCGGAGGTCCTGCGCCTCGAGCAGGCGCAGGACCCCGTCCCGGGAGACGGGCAGCTGCTCGTCCGGGTGCGCGCCGCCGGCGTAAACCCGGTGGAGGGCTACGTGCGCTCGGGCATCGGCGCCCGCCCCGCGCTCCCGTACACTCCTGGTTCCGACGCCGCCGGCGTCATTGAAGCGACGGGCGCCGGGGTGGCCGCCAGCGCGCTCGGCCAGCGGGTCTACACGTACGGCACCCTGTCGGGCGCCTACGCCGAGCTGACCATCTGCCGCCGGGACCAGGTGTTCCCGCTGCCGGCGTCGCTGGGTTGGGCGCAGGGCGCGGCCATCGGCGTGCCATACGGCACGGCCTGCCGCGCCCTGTTCCAGCGTGGTCGCGGCGCGGCCGGCGAGACCGTGCTCGTGCACGGCGGCGCTGGCGGTGTGGGGCTGGCCGCCGTGCAGCTGGCAGTGGCGGCCGGCATGACCGTCATCGGCAGCGCGAGCACGGAAGAGGGGCGGCGCCTGATCCTCGCCCAGGGCGCCGCCCACGCCGTCGACCACTCGCCGCCGGCGCACGGCGGCGACGTGCTGGAGATCACCGCCGGCCGCGGCGTCGACCTCATCCTCGAGATGCGGAGCGACCAGAACCTGGGCGACGACCTACCGCTGCTGGCCCCGCGCGGCCGCGTCGTCTGCGTCGGCAACCGCGGAGCCGGCAACCAGGGCACGGTGGCGGTGAACGCCCGCGACCTGCTGCGCCGCGAGGGCGACGTGCTCGGCGTGATGCTTCCGGAGGCCGATGACGACGAGGTGGCCGCGCTGCACGACGCGCTGGCGCGCGGCTTCGCGCGCCGCGAGATGCGGCCGGTGATCGCCCGCGAGTACCCGCTGGAGGAGGCCGCGCAGGCCCACCACGACATCGCCGAGGGCCACGTGCTCGGCAAGCTGGTGCTGGTGCCGTAGGTGTCGCTCGATCCTTCGGCCGGTCCGCCGGGGCACGTGCTCCGTGGTGGACCCGGACGGATGGGATCGGCCCGCGGCGGGGCCGCGCCCGTTTTCCCGCCACTTCTTGCGGGCACTTTCACTGGGTACGGCACGCTGGGGCGCAGGTTCCCGTCCCGCAGGAGCGAGGGAGCGTGGGAGATGGGCGAGGAGAAGACGTACACCGAGCGGTTCAAGCTCACCGGCGAGACGCTGATGGGCAAGGTGAAGGAGGTGATCCACGAGGGGAACGTGCGGCGGCTCGTCATCCGCAACGAAGAAGAGAAGATCCTCATCGAGATCCCGCTGACCGTCGGCGCGGTCGGAGTGCTGCTCGCGCCCGTCGCAGCGGCCATCGGGGCCATCGCGGCTCTGGTGACCCACTGCACGATCGAGGTGGAGCGAGTAGGCGAGAAGCCGCCGGAGAAGGCGGAGGGTGGAGAACCGCCGGCCTGAGGTTCTGAGAGCGAAGCTGCGAGGACGGGCGGCGCGGCCTGTTCGACCGCGCCGCCCGTCCTCGCGTCAGCCCGTCGCTCCCGCCCTTTTGCGTCGTTCTCTCGGCGCGCGGCGGCTCGACGTGGCTTCGGTCGCTCTACACGCGCGGCCGGTCAGTCTTCGTACGGCTCGAAGGAATCCTCGTCGACGCCACAGTCCGGGCAGACCCAGTCGTCCGGCAGGTCATCGAACGAGGTGCCGGGCTCAACGCCGCCGTCGGGGTCGCCTTCTTCGGGGTCGTAGATGTAGTCACAGACCGTGCAGCGCCACTTCTGCATGACGAGCTCCTTCCGGGATGGCTTGGGGACCGTCATGAGCCCCGGGCTCCGGTCCGCGGCGGCTATTCTACGCCACGGGCGTCCCCTCGCCGTTGGCGGCCGGCAGCCCGAGCCGGAGCGATGTCAGGTCACGGTGACGGTGTTCGTGCCGACACGCGCCTGTTCGTTGCCGGCGGTGTCGGTCGCGTACACACTGAAGTGGTAGACGCCCTTGGGCAGGCTGCAGTGGTAGCGGGCCGAACGCAGGCCGTCGGGCTGGTCCGGGAGCGTGATCGTCGCACGTACGACCCCCTGCGCGTCCCTGATCGCGATGAGCACGTCCGCCCGGTGAGAGCTGAAGCCGACATCGGTGACGCGGAAGGCAAGCGAGACGAACGCGCCGCGGCGCACCTGCGCCGGCCGCGGCGCATATGTCCGCGGCGGCCTCGTGTCTATGTCGACCACGAAGCTCTTCGGCGCCTCCACGTTCGGCGGCAGCGCGTTGTCGACCGACCAGAACCACACCACGTGCCGCCCGTCGGCGGAGTGTGTGCTCCTCGGCGCTGCCAGGGTCACGGTCGTCCCCCGCACGTAGGCGCCGGCTGAAGAGGCACCGACGTGATACTCGGTGCGCAGGACGTTCGAGCCCAGATCCACCGCCCGCAGATGCAGGTGGGGGGCCGTGTTCCACCACGTCCGCGGGGTGGCAACTACAGTCACCGGTGGCGTCGTGTCCGGCCCCAGGGCGGTGCCGTACACCCGCAGGCGCCAGCTCTGGAAGATGCCTATGTCACCTGGGACCAGGTCGCGGACGCGCAGCGTCCAGGTGCCTCTGGAGGACTCGTCCAGATCTCGCGCCGTGCCGAAGCACCAGTTGTCGTACCCGCTGAGCGTGCCGCTGCCGAAGGTCGTCGAGCTGGTCGCCAGGATGCTCTGCGTGCCGGAAGGGGCCGTGAGGGTGACCTGGAGGTCGCTCCACCGTGGGTGGGGCGCGGTGAAGTTGACCTCGACGTACGAGATGCGCACGGCGGGCTGATCCGCCGTGAACGTGATGGTGCTGGAGACGCCGGTCGGGTCGTCGTCCGGGATGACCGTCGCCGGCGTCGCGCTTCCTTCCACGTACGTCTGCGGCTGGTCTGGCGTCGGCCAGCTCTTGGCGGCCGCCACCGCGGCCTTGGCGTCGACGAGGCCAAAGCCGTACGAGTAGTTGATGTGATAGCCGGCCGCATTGACCGTCCAGCCGGGGTTCGTGGGATCGTTCTTGCGCGCCGTCGTCATGAGGATCTGCTGCACGTCGAGCCAGGAGAGCGCGGGATTCGCCTGCAACATCAGGGCGACGATGCCGCTCACCAGCGGCGCCGCGGCCGACGTGCCCTCGAAGCCCGACCAGTAGTCTCCCTTCGGGCTGGGCGCATCGTTGAAGCCGGCCCGGCCCGTCCTGTCCGTCGTCACGACGCCGACGAGGTCGTTGCCGGAGGGCGCGCACACCATGAGTGGCGCACCGTCCTCCGAGTACCAGGCGACCCTTCCGGTGTTGTCGACGCCGCCCACCGCGATCGTGAAGCGCGAGTTCGCGTAGCCGTCGAAGTCCACGTTGTCGTTGGCCTGCCGGCCGTTGCCCCCGGCCCACACGTAGACCGTGCCCAAGCCATTGCGAGCAGCCGGCAGACCGGCGGCAGGGTCGCCGATGTCGCTGTCCTGCAAGGCCGCCAACGTGAGTGGACCGGGGCCCTCAAGGTGGCGATCGTCGGTCGGACCCCAGCTGTTGCTGGAGACATCGACGATCGCCCTGTTGTCAAGGAGGGGCGGGCCGCTCGAACCCCCGACGACGTTCCCCAGCATCTCCGCCACACAGGCATCGTCGATCGGCGCGTCGTCGTTGAACCGATAGCCGATGAGCGACGCATCGGGGGCCGCGCCGCAGACGCCGAGCCCGTTGAACCCACGGGCGGCGGCCACCCCGGCGCAGAGGGTCCCATGGCCCACCTCGTCCGCGGGCACCCCGGGCAACGCGGCCGGGCTGGGGTTGCGGTCGTGGCCCACCCAGTTGTAGGAGCCGGTCCACGAGCCGTCGGGGTTGGTGCCGTTGACGAAGATGTTGGGTGCCAGGTCCGGATGGGCGATCTGCACCCCGTCGTCGGCGATCGCGATCACGCTGCCCTGGCCTCGATACTGGTCCCACACCGGTGTGATATCTGCGTCGACGCCGCGCACCCCTCCGAACTGACCGGTGTTGAGCAATGCCCACTGCTCTGGGAAGAGCGGATCGTCCGGTATGGCGCGCTCGGCTACCAGGCGATACCACGACGGCACCGCCCACTGAACGAGCGGGGAACGTGCCAGGGCAGCGGCGTCCGCGAACACGTCCAGCGGCGCCGACGCCTTGAGCAGCCAGGCGCCGGGCGCGAAGGGGAAATCGCGCAGCCGCTGCAACCCGAGCTGACCGCAGAGCGCGTCCCGCTGCCGGGCCGTCGCCAAGGGGCGGAAACGCGCGATCAGCTCGCCCGTCTCCACCAGGCGGTGAGCGGCGTCCACCGGCCCGTCGTAGAACACGGCGCCCACATCGGCCACCGACGGGTCGGCCAGCAAGGCGAGCCGGGTTCGCTGGAAACGGGCCTGCGGCGCCGCAGTCGCTGACGTCACATCCATCAGCAGGCTGCCCTGGCCGGCAGATCCGGGCGCCGGTGTCACGACCGTCCGGTCCGCTGCCGTGTTAGCAAGACGCGTGCCGGCCACAGCGGCCGGCACGCCCGGCTTCAGGAAGACCTGCACCTGGTCGGCGTCCAGCGTCGCCGTCTGGGTCGCGCCGTTCTCTCGCCAGGAGTAGGTGGGACCGGTAGGGCTTGGGGACGCATCGCGGGGGGAGGCCGCGCCGGCATCGTGTGTCGCGACCGCCACAAGTGCACCTGCGGCCACGGCAAGGATCACGGCAAGGCCGAGGACGCGGGCCGGCCGCGGACGGCGCAACCGGCCGCGGCCTTCTGATCTGGCTGTGCTGCGAGTGTTCATGTGGGTGCCGCGCACGAGGCGCGGCACCCACTCTAGCGCCCCCGTACGACGGGACCAAACGCACGCCGATGAGCACGCCACGCGGCTCGCGACCGCCTGCGCTGAGGCATGCCCAGACGGTCGTCTGGTCGAGCCTGCCCCCTCAACCGCGGACTCGCGTACCATAGCGGCGGAGGGAGCACAATGCCGACGGAAGGACAGAGCGGGTCAGAGCGACCCGCATACGCACTGAGCGACGCAGAGCTGCTCGCTCAGTGCGACGTGCAGACGTTCCGCTCCGGCGGCCCCGGCGGCCAGCACCAGAACATGACCGACAGCGGCGTGCGGCTGCGGCATCGGCCGAGCGGGATCTCCGTGACCTGTCGGCGCGACCGCAGCCAGTACGTGAACAAGCAGGAGTGTATGGGCCGCCTTCGCCGCCGGCTGGAGGAGCTCGACCGCCCGGTCACGCCGCGCGTACCCACCCGGGTGAGCGCGGCGGCGCGGGAGCGGCGCCTGGCGGAGAAGGCGCGGCGCGCGGCGCAGAAGCGCGACCGCGCCGCGCCCCCCGAAGACGAATGACGGGCGGGGGCGCCTGCGGCGGCGCCCCCGCCCGTCCGTCCCTCCCTGAGCTCCGGCCTACCGCCAGTGCGGATACGTCACGTAGAAGAACCGGCCGTAGCTCTGCGTGCTCCAGTAGACGAGCAGTCCTTCCTTCCTTGGGATGTAGACCACGTCGCCCGGCTTGAAGGGGCGCGGATCGCCGTTCTCCGTGAGAGTGATCTCGCCTTCCAGCATGTAGCAGACGGCGGCGTCGTTGTCGTAGTCGAAATCGACGGGCGCACCGCGGAAGACCTCACAGATGCCAGCCGTGAACGGTGCGCCCTGCGCCTGCGCGATGACGTCGGTGAGGTGGAGCTTGCTGTCGGGACCCACGTCGAGCGGCTCGGTGACGATGGCGTCGGCCGGCACGACGTGCATGTTCATGTGGCCTCCACTCCCTCGCCGCCCGTCTCAGTCCCGGGTCTCGGAACTGGCCAGCTGCCCGGACGCCCCTGCCGCCGCTGCCTCCGCCGCCGCCTCGGCCTCGGCCTGCGCGGCGATCGCCGCCGGAATCTCACCCAGCTCGATCTCGTGGATGGTGGCGCCCACATCGATGCCCCTGGCACGCTGGATGAAGTACACCAGGATGCCCAGCGCAGCACGATGCCCGCGGAGAAGGGCACGATGTAGTTGTCGTACCACGCCGCCCCCGGACTGCGGGGCCAGGACAGGTTGATGATCATGAAGACGCCGTACACCAGGGCCAGTATGTTGATCGGCCAGCCAAGACGTCCCAGGTTGAAGTACGCCCGCGCCCGGGGCCAGCCCTTGGCCCGCGAGACGAGACCGCCGAAGACGACCATCTGGTAGGCGATGTACGTGCCCGCGGTCGCCCACGCGGTGACCCGGGCGATCGACAGCCCCGGATTGGTCGACGTGTTCACGTAGACGAGGATGCCGATGGTGGCCACGGCGATGAACAGCGCCGAAAGCATCGGCGTCTTGGTCTTGGGGTGGACGAAGCCGAAGAACCTGGAGGCCGGGATCATCTTGTCCCGGCCGAAGGCGAACAGGAGCCGGGTGGTCGCGGCCTGTACCGCCAGGCAGCACACGAAGATCGCGATGCAGACGGAGACAAGGAAGGCTTTGGTCACCCAGTTCGGGAAGTGGGCCGCGAAGATGTAGGCGATGGCGTTGGTGCCCTGCTTCTGCGTCTTGGCGACGTCGGGGATGGCGAGCACCATGGCGATCAGCCAGAACATGCTGATCACGGCGGTGATGCCGACGGCCGTCAGCATGGCGCGAGGCACCGCCCTGGTGGGATTGATCGTCTCTTCGGCGAGACCCCCCGCGGCGTCGAATCCATAAAGCACCCAGGCCGAGGTGAGCATGGAGGCCAGGAACGCCCCGCCGTAGCCCCAGGCGTGCCCCACGGCCGTGCCGCCCTGGTTGAGCAGCACGCCGATGCCCTGGTGCGGGCCGTGTCCCACCGCGACCACCACGTAGAGGGCGATCGCGATGACGACGAGGCCGACCATCTCGGTGACCGTGCCGATGTTGTTGAAGAACGCGGTCACCTTGACGCTGTAGATGTTGACAAGCATCGGGGCGACCGTGAACACGACCGCGATCCAGAAGAGCGTCGTGGTGTTGTTCGCGTTCCAGCCGGCGATCGCGCAGACGATGGGCGCCACACCGAAGGCGATGGCGGCCACCGTGACCACCAGCGCGGCGGCGAACATCCAGGCGGTGAACCAGCCGAAGGTGCCGCCCATGAAGCGCTTGGCCCACTGGTAGACGCCGCCGGCGAGCGGGTAGTGCGAGGCCGCCTCCGCGAACACCAGGGCGACCATGAACTGGCCGAAGACGACGAGGGGCCAGCTCCAGATCAGTGCGGCCGGCCCCCCGGTATCGAGGCCAAAGTAGAACAGGGCGTAGAAGCCGTTGGTAGCCGAGATGAAGCTGAAGGCGATGGCGAAGGTGGAGAAGACACCGAGCGAGCGGCTGAGCTCCTGCTTGTAGCCGAACTTCGCCAGAGCCTCGGAGTCGATCTTGTGCTGCGCGTCGGCAGCATCGTGGAACAGGTGGCGGTGATGAGGTTCTTCTGCCACGTCCCTCCCCCTTTCGGTCTGCGGAGAACCCGATACGATCAGCGCTGTGTCCCGGGCCACCCCCTTTCGCCCATTGACCCACCATCAACCTACGCCCATACTACGGGTGAACAAGACCTGTAGACTGACAGGCCAATGACAGGTTTCACCTGGCATTGGCCTCCGGGACGACGGGGGCGCCGTGTCGGCAAAGCCTGTCTCGCAGTCCATCTCCTGCGGCGCCCAGGCCGGCAGTCCAGAACTGCCGGCCTCACCACCGGGCGTGACCGGCAGCACGCAGCCGCCACCGGTCACCATCGACGGCCCGCGGTTCCGCGCCTTCCTCAGCGTCACCTTCGACGTCCTCTAC
>CAWKEZ010000077.1:0-30814 GCA_963848545.1 uncultured Thermoleophilia bacterium | reverse complement strand
ATGGAACCGTTCTGAGCTATTGACCCCTCAGTGTGCTGCGCGGGGCGCTCTTCACTCTGGTCGGCACACGCTGCTTCATGGTGTTGGCGGTGCCGCGAGTGACCTTCTTGGGCGACTTGACCGGCCTTGTGGACTTAGCCGACTTGGTGGACTTCGCCGTCTTGGCCGACTTCGTCGGATGGGTGATGCGCTTGCCGCTCTGCTTCACGTGCTTGCACGCCGTGCTTCACTGCGGTGCCGCTCTTGACCTGGCTGCCGGTGCCCAGCCCAGCGGCGCTCTTGCTCGGGCTCACGCTCGGCGACGTCATCACCTTGCCGCTCGCCTGAACGCCCTTTTTCGCGGGTTGCGCTCCGGCAGCCACGCTGCTTACGCCTACGGCGCCGATGCCTAGGGCGAGCGCGCCGGCCGCCACCCAGGCCATCAGTTTGCGATTCATGGTTCTCGCCTCCTTTACGCGAAGAAAAGTCCTTCGCCTCGACGGCCGGCTCTGTTGGCCGACCCGCAGCGATCATTGCCGGCGTCGATGAACGGGGGATGAACCGTGCCCCACGTCTTAGGATGAACCGTGCCCCGGGCTTTACCCGGTCGCCGGCAGCGAGATGGTCATGGTGGTGCCCTCGCCCAGCACGCTGACCGTGTGAATCTCGCCGCCGTGACGGCGCAGCGTCCATTGCACGATCGAGAGCCCCAGACCGCTGCCGCCACCGCCGCGCGCCCGCGAGTCTTCGGTGCGGTAGAAGCGCTCGAAGATGTGCTCGAGGTCGCGCGGGGCAATGCCGACGCCCTCGTCACTCACCGCGATCTGCACCGTCGAGCCTTGGCGCGCGAGGCTCACGCGCACCGCGGTGTTCGGCGGCGAGGCCTCAATGGCGTTCCTGATCACGTTACGCAGGGCCCGCTCAAGGTGAGCGACGTCGCCGCGCACCTGAGCCGCCGCAGCGGGCGTCGCGAGCGTGAGCCGCACACCGCCCTTCTGGGCTACCGCCTGCAACTCCTCCACCGCGTCGCGCGCCAGCTCCGCCGGGTCGACGACCACAAAGCGAAGCTCTTCCTGATGGGCGTCGATGCGGGAGAGCGTAAGCAGTTCGTCGACGATCACGCTCATGCGGTCGACCTCCTCGAGACCGCTCTCCAGCACCGGCCGAGCGGCCTCGCCGCCCTGACGGCCGCGAAGGGCTACCTCGATATCGGCCTTCATGATCGTTAGCGGCGTGCGCAACTCGTGCGAAGCGTCGCTCACGAAGCGGCGCTGCGCGGCCATGTTGTCGCGGATCGGACGCAGCGTGCGGCGCGCATACCACAGGCCTACAGCCCCCACGGCGGCGATGATCGCGCCGTCGACCCCGATCAGCTGCAGACGCAGCCGGCCTACCGACTGATTGACCCGGCCTTGCTCGGTCTCGGTGGGCTCGCCGCCCGCGCCGATCACGCTGTGCAGGTCGGTAGAGACACTCTGGTACAAGATCACGCCCGAGGCGACCACCAGCAGCACGACGATGACGGCGAACAGCGCGGCCAGCTCCAGAGTGGCGCGCGCGAAGACGTCGCCCGCCGGCGTGCGCCTGGTCATGCGTTCCGCATCCCGTAGCCAACGCCGCGCACGGTCTGAAAGAGGCTCGGCTCACCCGTGCGATCCACCTTCTTGCGCAGCCGTCTCACATAGACGTCGATGACGTTGCTGAAGGAGTCGTAGGCATCGTCCCACACGTGGTCGAGGATCTGGTCGCGAGTGAGTACCGTGCCGGGGCTGCGCATGAAGAGCTCGAGCAGGGCGAACTCCTTGGTCGTCAGTGTGATCGGCTGCTCGGCGCGACGCACGCTGCGCGCCGCCGGGTCGAGCACCAGGTCGCCGATGCGCAGCTCTATGGGCAGACTCTGGGGCGGACGCCGCAGCAGGGTGCGCATGCGAGCCAGGAGCTCGGCGAAGGCGAACGGCTTCACCAGGTAGTCGTCGGCCCCGCTGTCGAGGCCGCGGACCTTGTCGGCCGTGGTGTCGCGCGCCGTCAACATGAGCACCGGGAGAAGCTCGCCGCGGGCCCGCAGGTCGCGACACAGGCTGATGCCGTCCATCCCGGGCAGCATCACGTCGAGGACGACCAGGTCGTACTGGCCCTCGCGTGCCAGGATGCGCTTGCGCGCCGTGAGGCCGTCGTACACGACGTCCACGGCGTAGCCCTCGTTCTCGAGCCCGTGCTCGATCGCCAGGGCGAGCTTCTTGGCGTCCTCAACGATAAGAATCCGCATCGACCCCCTTCTACCCACCTGGAGTCAAACGGAGCCACCGGCCACCATACGAGGCCTATCAGGGTGGCTGTGAAGCTACGGGCAAGACTCGGGCAGCGGCGGCGGCGCGTCCAGCGAGCAGCTGTACCCCTCAGGCACCGACAGGGGCGTGGTCACGCCCTGATTACGGATCGTGGCGAGGGCCAGCAGTCCGCCCAGCATGCAGGTTACGCCGGCCATGAGCATCGCGTTGTGAAAGCCGGCGGAGAGCGCGCCGGCGTGCCGGTAGCTGGCGCTCGTGATGCCGGCCAATGCCGGCAAGGCGGCCACGGCGATGAGGCCGGCGGCACGTGCCACGGCATTGTTGACCGCCGAGGCTACACCGGCGTGTTCCACCGGGGCCGCCGCGAGGACCGTCGCGGTGAGCGGCGCCACCGTGAGCGACAGCCCCAGGCCAAAGACGGCAATCCCGGGCAAGAAGGTAGAGGCGTACGGCGTGCCGGCGTGCACGCGAGCCAGCAGCGCAAGACCGACGCCGGCGACGATGGGGCCCAGGGTCATCGGCAGCCGCGGGCCGATGCGCTGCGCGAGCTTGCCGGCCCTGGCGGAGAGCCCGAGCATGAGGAGCGTGATGGGCAGCAGAGCGACGCCCGATTCGAGCGGTGTGTAGCCGAGCACTACCTGGAGTTGTATGGGCACCAGGAAGAGGGCCCCGCCGAGGGCGCCGTACACCAGGAACGTTACAGCGTTGGTGCCGCTGAACTGGCGTACGCGGAAGATACCCAGCGGCAGCATCGGATCGCGCTCGCGAGCCTCCACGAGCAGGCAGGCGGCGAGGGCGGCGAGGCCACCCGCCAGCGCGGCGAGCACGGCCGCCGACGTCCATCCGCTGGTGGGTCCTTCGATGAGACCGTAGATGAGGCCGCCCAGCCCCACCGAGGCGAGCACCGCGCCGGGTATGTCGAGCCTGCCGTGCACAGTGGGATCGCGCGTCTCCGGGACCTGGCGCACGGCGATCCACACGACGGCCACCACCAGCGGCAGGTTGATGAGGAAGATCAAACGCCACGACACCGCCTGGATGAGGTAGCCGCCGACGAACGGGCCCACAGCGGTCGCCACCCCGGCGAGCCCCGACCACAGGCCGATGGCTTGGGCGCGGTCGTCCTTGTGAAACGACGCTTGCAGGATCGCGAGACTTCCCGGCGTAAGCAGGGCGCCGCCGATGCCTTGCAGGGCGCGCGCCCCGATGAGCACCCTGGCCGACGGCGCCAGGCCGCAGAGCAGCGAGGCGACGGCGAACCAGACGACGCCGATCACGAACACCCGGCGGCGTCCGTAACGGTCACCCAGAGAGCCACCGATCAGGATGAGCGCGGCAAGCGTGAGCGTGTAGGCGGTGACCGTCCACTGTAGCGTGGCGATGCCGCTGTGAAAGGTGCGCCCGATGCTGGGCAGCGCGATGTTCACCACCGTGCTGTCGAGGAAGACGATGCCGGTGCCCAGCACCGTCGCGATAATCACCCAGCGCCCGGCCGCCGTCTTGAGCCGGAGCCCGTCCGTTGTCAATGGAGCTGTCGTCACGCGTACATCACCTGATAGCACACAGTTCCCTTGGCGAGCCGTGCCGACTCCAAGACCTCGCGCGGGCGGCGCCGCGGCGCCCGCCGCGCATTCAGGCGTGCTTCAGCAATGCTACGGCGACCACGTCGCCTACGTGGATTAGTCCAAGAGGCGCGGCAGCAGCCCGCCCGCCCACTCGCGAATGACCTTCCAGTTGCGGCCGTCGCCGGGCGTTGCGCCCACGACGAGCATCACGAACAACTGCTCGAAGAAGGTTCATCTTGGAGAAGTCCAGCGCGCCGCCGAAGAACGCCACCTCCCTGGGGAGCGCCGGGCGCGTCTTGCGGAGGATGACGCCCAGGTAGTGCTCGGGCCGAGCGTAGCTCTCTTTGCGGCGCAGCTTGAGGACGTCTCCAGGCGATTTGGCCAGCCAGGGGTCCTTGAAGACCGGCACGGTCTCAACCTCGCTCGTGCCGGTCTCGGTGAGCGACATGGCCGTGATGAAGTACGCGGTGGGCATCGCCGCCAGCCGGCGGCGATGCCTGCGCACGTACCGCAGGGCATCGCCGTGCCAGCCCATGATCATCGGTCCGCCGACGATGACGGCCGTGTAGCCGGCCGGGTCGGCACCCCCGCCGGCCAGTCGCACGTCTACCTCCGCACCGGCCGCCCGCAGTTCTTCGGCGACCACGGCAGCCACCTCGGGAGTGGAGCCGTGACGCGTGGCGCACACCACGAGGATGCGTGGTCGCGCTTGCGCTGTTGCCGTTTCGCCCGCCACGGCCGAAGTATATCGCCGACGGCGGCCGCGCCAACTTTTTGACCCGGCCAACCGTCTCCAGCCCAGACCGCATCGGGCAGCCGCCCCACGCGGCACACTAGGGGAGGTGGCAGTGCTCCGCAGATCGCTCGTGATCGCCGTCGCCGTCGCCGTTCTCGGCGCAGCGGCCGGCACGGCCGTCTACCTCGCCCGCTCCGCCACAACCGCCGTGTCGGAGGCGTTGCCGGCGAAGGGGCACGCTCAGGCGAGCTCCGCCGCCAAGGCGCTCACCCTCCCGCTCGAGCGTTTCGGCCTTGCGCTCCTACAGCGCCAGGCGCGCACCACGACAACCGGCAATGTGGTGATCTCGCCGGCGTCTCTGCACGCCGTGCTCAGCATGGTGCTCAACGGCGCCCACGGCCAAACCGCCGCGCAGATGCGGCGCACCCTCGGCGTGGACTCCCTGCCGGAGGCCGGGGTGAACCAGGGCTGGGCCGACCTCATCTGGCTGTCGCAAAGCGGGCGGCGGCCCGGGGCGAGCCTCGCCGACTCGCTCTGGCTGCGCGCCGGAGTGCCTTTTCGCCAGGCCTTTCTCGCCGGGGATCGCGACTACTTCGCGGCCGAGACCCACGCCTTGCCCACCGACCCAAGCGCGGCCGCGGCGGCCGTCAACGAATGGGTGGCGCAGCACACGGCGGGTCGCATCACCGGCATCGTGACGCCCGACTCGTTCGACGCACAGAGCATCCTGGCGCTCTTCAACACGGTGTCTCTCACAGTGCGTTGGAGCCACTTCGCCGTGGCTGCCACGCGCGCGGAGCCGTTCACGTTGAGCGACGGACAGCAGGTGAGCGTGCCCATGATGCAGGCCACCAACCTGCATGCCCCCGTCGTGCTGGCGGCCACCTACGACGCCGTCGACCTGAGCACCAGCGGGCCCGTGGACGCCTGGCTCATGGTGCCCAGAGGCCGGCAGACAGCCGCAGCATTGCTGGACGGCCTGAACGCGCCGCAGCTGGAAGCCTTGTACAGCCGCGCCCGCGTGGCCAGCGGGACCCTGGCCCTGCCACGCTTCACCACCACGTACACCGCCCAGCACCTCGCGAACGATCTCGGCGCCATGGGCATGCCGCGTGCCTTCTCGCCAAACGAGGCCGACCTCTCCGGAATCGCCAACGTGCCCGCCGGCCGTATCTACATCCAGAAGGTGGCGCAGAAGACGTTCGTCGACTTCAGTGAGAAGGGCGTGCAGGCGGCCGCGGGGTCGGGTGCGGCGGCGGGTGTGACCGCCTTGCCGCTCGGCCAGTTCGCGATCCGCGCCGACCGTCCCTTCCTCTTCGTGCTCACCGCGAAGGCCACCGGCGCGCCGCTGTTCATGGGGCTAGTGCGCGATCCCCGCTAGGAACGGCGCCCTCGGCTCTCGAGCGCCAGGCGCACGATCTCGTCGCACAGCGCCGGAAACGGGAGACCGTCGGTCTTGGCGGCCAGAGGCAGCAGGCTCTGCGGCGTGAGGCCGGGGAGAGCGTTGACCTCGAGGCAGTAGACGGCGCCCCGGCTGTCGCTGCGAAAATCGACGCGCGAGTAGGCGTCGGCGCCCATGCCCAGAGCTGAGTGAGCGAGCGCCGCCAGATGCCGCAGTCGCTCCGCCTCGCTGGCCGCGATCGGCGCGGGGCAGAGCTCGCTGGTGGCGCCCGGCTGGTACTTGCTCGCATACCCCCACAGCGCCTCGCCGGCGACGATCTCTATGACCGGCAGCACTCGGCGTCCCACGACCCCCACGGTGAACTCGCGACCGCCGAGGAACGGCTCCACGAGGGCGGCCTCTCCCATGCTTCGCGCCAGGGACAGAGCCGCGGGGAGGTCGACGGCCTGCTGCACGCCTATCGACGACCCGCCGCCGTTGGGCTTGACAACGAACCCTGGGTCGAGCCCCTCGCTATCCTCGAGCAGCGCCGCGTCGGACGCCTCGTCGCCGTCTACCAGCACGCCCGCCGTCACGGGCACCCCGGCCATCGCCATGAGCTGCTTAGCCACATGTTTGTCCCAGGCGAGGGAGCAAGCGAGGCTCGCGGGACCGGTGTAGGGGCACCCGAGGAGGTCGAGAAATGCCTGCATGTGCCCATCTTCACCGTGGCCTCCGTGAAAGGCCAGGAACACCACGTCGCAGGCCCACAGCTCGCCATGAAGATCCGCGCTGAGCAGGCGCTCACGAGTGATCTGCCGTCGCTCCGCGAGCTCCGCCGGCGACGGAGGATCCTTGGGAACCGGAACCACCGCGCCGTCGGCAGCCACCGGGGCGAATGCGCCGAGCGGCCCGCCACGCTCTCCCAGATCGGTGATGACGACCGTGTGCCCGCGTGCGGCCAGGGCCTGGGCCACCGCCCCGCCGGAGGTGAGCGACACGTCTCTCTCGGGGCTATCGCCACCGGCCAGAACTGCGATACGCATCAGGTCCGCCTCCTCGTTTGGCGCCGGGCTCCTATTGTACGGTCACCGCGGACAAGTCGCCCGCCATCGAGGTCGGCGGCGCGGCGAGGGCGGTGCGACACACACTCCAGGTTCACTCGGGGTAGACGTCGCGGCCGGCCGTTCGCTACCGCGAACGGCCGGCCGCGCGTGTCCTCCCACGTCTGCCCAGGCCTCAGCCTACGTCAGTTCGCAGGTGTCCAAGGTAACGTCGCACGACGGCTTGTCGAGGTCGTGGACGGCGGAGCCCAGACGCCAGGGTCCCGGGGTCCAGGTGGTAACCAGAGCCACCGCGAAGCCGGCCAAGGCCACACCGCTGGCCACCAGCAAGCCGGTAGAGAAGCCTGCGGTGATGGCGTGATACAGGATACCGGTGGGCACTGCCGGCGCACCTGTCGTCGCACCTCCCGTCGCGCCCACCGCGGCGGCCGACCCACCCGCGGCCCTGGCCGCCGCGCTGAGCTGACTGGTGACGCTACTCGCCACCGACGTCCAGGCAATCGTGCCGATCGCCGCCAGGCCGATAGCGCCGCCGATCTGCTGGGTCGTGTTCAGTAGTCCGCTGGCCGCCCCCTGTTCATGATTGTCCACGTGCGAGACCACCATGAGTGTCAACGGCACGAACAGCATGCCCATCCCCGCGCTCACCACCAGCGAAGGCGCCAGCATGTTAGCCCAGTAGTTGCCGGTCTCGCTGAGCCGCGACAGCCACACGAACCCGATGCCACTCAGCAACGGACCGATGAGCAGCATCGGCCGCACGCCAATCCGTGTCACCAGCACGCGGGCGACGATCACGTTCACCGCGATAAGCACCACGGGGAACGGCAGCCAGGCCAACCCGGCCCTGATCGCGCTGTAGCCCCAGACCGTCTGCACGTAGAGGGTCAGGAAGAAGAACACCGAGAACAGCGAGGTACCCACCAGCAGCATCATGATGTACGCGCCCGAACGGCGCCGCGTCAGAAGGTGCAGAGGGAGCTCCGCGTGCGAGCTACGGCGCTCGAGCAGAACGAACGCCGTGAGCAGGATCGCGGCGCTCGCCAGCGAGGCGATAGTGACTCCATCGCCCCAATGTGAAACGCCGTTCTGGCCAGCCGCCGCATGCGTCAGGCCGTACACCAGCAAAGCCAAACCTCCGGAGCTCGTGATCACCCCGGGGATGTCGAGGCGCCGGCGCAGCCTTCGCGGTGGTCGCCAAAGCCATGGGCGCCAGAGCGATCACCGCGGCCCCGATCGGCACGTTCACGAAGAGTACCCAGCGCCACGAGACATAGGTCGTGAGGATGCCGCCGAGCAACAGCCCAACGGCCCCTCCGCCACCGCTCATGCCCGCGTACACGCCGAGCGCACGGTTGCGCGATGGACCCATCGGAAACGTGGTAGCGATCAGCGCCAGCGCAGTGGGCGCGGCGAGCGCGCCGCCTGAACCCTGGAGCACGCGGGCGGAGAGCAGCCAAGCCTGGCTGGTCGCGAATCCCCCGAGGAGCGATCCGACGGTGAAGACCAGAATACCGATCATGAAGATCCGGCGGCGGCCGAAGATGTCTCCTAAACGGCCACCGAGCAACAGCAGGCTGCCAAACGACAGCGCATAGGCGGTGACGACCCATTCGAGACCGCTGCCGCTGAATCCCAGGGCCCGCTGAATGTGCGGCAGGGCAACGTTCACGATGGTGGCGTCGAGGACGATCATGAGCTGCGCCGTAGCGATCACGACGAGGGCCAGGCCCAGATACCGGGGGACGTGCGCGCCGGCGGCTGGTGTCTGTTGCGCCCGGCCCGCCTGGATTTCAGTGGACATCTTGGACCTCTCTCAAAGTCAAGAGGCGCTCGCGAGAGTCTGCCAGTCGTGCGAGCGCCCCGGAAATAGCAGGATGCTTTTTGTCCTGATTCCTCGGCGGCGCGCGGGCTAAACGAGTGGCCCGCCCGCGCGACGCATCACAAGACCGCGAGGTGACTCGATCTCGTTGTATCCTGCAACGTCTCGCAGTCGCAGCGACGAGATATCATTCTCGAGGCCCTCAGGGCGGACGGCCTCCTGGCCGCCCGCCCGGGCCGTTGCGGGTGGCTGGGCGAACGCCTAGCCCGCCATCTCCGCATCGCAAGCTTCACCTTCACGGTCTGGCCGCTCCAGCAGCGACACCGAGTCGCGCACCACGTCCTGGCGCGACGGAATGGCGATCGCCGCCAACGTGGCCACACCGACGGCGGCGGCGCCGACCCACAGGGCCGCCGTCAGGCCGTTCACGAACGAGGTCGGCGTGAGGTAGCTGCCGGCCGCCGAGAACACCGACGCCAGCACCGCCACGCCGAACACGCCGCCGACCTCGCGCACGGTATTGCTCGACGCCGCTGCCTTGCCCTCTTCGCTGCGCCGCACGCTCGACAGCACCAGGTTGGCGACCGGGGCGAAGTAGAGCGACATGCCTACACCGGCCATCACGAACGCCGGCACCAGCTCGCCGTACGGCACGATCGGTGAGGAGACCACCGCCAACCAGCCGAGCGCCGTCGCCATCAGGGCCATGCCGGCGATCAGCAGCGGCCGGCTGCCGATGCGGTCTGAGAGCAAGCCGGCGATGGGCGCCACCAAGCATCGGCATGGCCGTCCACGGCAGCGTGCGCAGCCCCGCCTGCAGCGGCGTGTAACCCTGCACGAGCTGGAAGAACTGGGCCAGCAGGAAGATCGAGCCGAACATGCCGAAGCTCATGAACACCGAGGTCAGGTTGGCGGCCGAGAACGCGCGGCGGCGGAAGAAGCGCATGGGAACCATGGGTTCAGCGGCGCGCAGCTCCCAGGCGACGAAGGCCACCACCAAGATGGCGCCAACGATCATGGGGACGAGCACGCCAAAGCTGGTCCAGCCGTGGGCGTTGCCGCGCACCAGTCCCCAGACGATGCCGAACAGGCCGGTGCTGGCCAGTGCCAGGCCGGGCAGGTCGAGCGAGCGGCTTGGTCCGCGCGTCTCGCTGAGGCGAAGGAAGGCGACCGGCAGCAGGGCGAGGCCTATCGGCACGTTCACCCAGAAGATCATCTGCCATGAGAAGCCCTCGACGACGGCGCCGCCGATCACCGGGCCGAGCGCCACCGCGAGGCCCGACGTGCCGCTCCAGATGCCCAGCGCGAGGCCGCGGCGGGCGGGCGGCACGGCGGCCGACAGGATCGTCAGGGTGAGCGGCGTGACGATCGCTCCTCCCATGCCCTGCAGGGCGCGGGCCGCGATCAGCGCATCGATGCTCGGCGCCACGGCAGCGAAAGCCGAGCCCAGCGTGAAGATCGCGAGGCCGACCAGGAACATGCGCTTGCGGCCGAAGCGGTCGCCGAGCGCGGCGCCGGTCAGCAGAAGCACGGCGAAGGTGAGGGTGTAAGCGTTGACCGTCCACTCGAGACCCGAGAGCGACGCCCCCAGGTCGCGCTTGATCACCGGCAACGCCGTGGTCACCACGAGGTTGTCTAGCGAGACCATGAAGACGCCGACCGAGGTCACGATGAACGTCCAGATCGTCATGGCCCGTTTGCTCATTGCTCTGTCTCCTTTGTCGTTCTCGTGTGTTATCAGCTGATCTTGCCGAATCAGCTAACTGAGTCAGTAATCACTTACTTACGCGGCGAAAAAACGAGACGCTCCCCGCGGGCCAGCTGCCTGCGGCGGCGCGACCCGGCGCTTCGCTTCAGACGACTGCCCCCCTTCGCCATGGCGTATGGTTCAGCGCCAGCCCCTTATGGGGCACAGCGACCCGTGCCCAATCGGCCCAGTCGACTTCGACTTCCAGGTCCATGGCCGCCGCGACGTTCATCAGCATGCCCTCGCGCGAGCCAGTCGGATGGACGTCGTCGGTAGCGCGCCCGAGGCCGACTGCACGAAGCGCACCAGGCGCAGGAACTCCTCCCGCACCACCTCGCGCGACCTCCGGTCGCTCGCAGGCTGCGTAGGCCTGCATCTGCATGAGCAGCATCTCGCGATCCTCCGAGCAGGTTTGCGTACGCGACGCCCATGGACATGAGCACCTCCCCTGGGCTGGCGTCGGCGCCGGCCTCGGCCGCCGCCGGCGCGAAGACACGCCACGGTGCGCTCGAAGCCGCGCCGCACTGGCCGCGATGAAGAGCTCCTTCTTGGTGCCGAAGAGCTGAAACAGATACGGCTGCGAGACGCCGACCCGCTTGGCGATGGCCTCGACCGGCGTGCCGTAGAGGCCGCCGCTGGCGAACTCGCGCATGGCCGCCTCGACGATCTCGCGGCGGCGCTCCTCTTTGCTGATGCGTGCCGTGCCACTCATGGAGGGCAGTATACCATAAGTTAGTGGTCACTAAACATATTGCCATGTGCCGGTGGCCATGCTCTCGCCCGCGCCCGCCCAGGACGCAGCGGGTACACTAGCCCGGCGGCCCGCGGCGGGCCGCGTGAACCCTGCCTTGAGGAGGCCGCAATGGAACACGCTCGTAACGTCGCGCTCGTCACCGGGGCCTCGTCCGGCATCGGCGCGGCCGTGGCCGCCCGCCTGGCGCGCGACGGCCGCGACCTGGTTGTAGTAGCGCGGCGCCGGGAGCGGCTCGCTGAGCTTGCCGAGCGCCTCGCCGAGGAGACGGGCGCGACCATCGACATTCTGGCGGCCGATCTCACCGACGCTGAGGACCTTGAGCGCGTCGCGCAGCGCGCAGCGAGCGAAGAGCGGCTCGACCTGCTGGTCAACAACGCCGGGTTCGCAGGCTACGGTCCTTTCGTGGAGATCGATCCGGCTGTGGCCGCCCGCCTCGTCTCCGTGCACGTCGAGGCGCCGGTGCGCCTTTGCCGGGCGGCGCTTCCGGGGATGATGCGGCGCGGCGCCGGGGCGGTCGTCAACGTTGCCTCGCTGCTGGCCCTCAGCGGACCGCTGCAGATGCCGATGCGCGGTCGCGCCACCTACGCCGCCGGCAAGGCATTCCTGCTCGCCTACACGCAGCTGCTTGCCCAGGAGCTCGCGGGCACAGGTGTGCAAGCCATGGTCTGCCTGCCCGGCATGGTGGAGAGTGAGTTCCACGGCGTCGGCAGCGCCAACACGCTCGCCGGCATGCCTCTCATGGCGGCCGACGACGTGGCGCAGGCAATCGTAGCCGGCCTGGAGCTGGCAGAGACGGTCTGCGCCCCCAGCCTCGAAGACGCCGGTGTGTTCGAAAGGCTCCGCGACGTGCAGCAGCAAGCCCTGGCGGCGGCCAGGTCGACCCAGCTGGCGGCGCGCTACCGGCGCTAGTCACCGCAGGCGGTCTAACGAGTGGGGCGCCGCAGGTGCACCACTCACTAGCCGGCTGACTTGACGCAGCTGCCCAGGTCGTCGGCGGCCACGAGACCGCCATGCACAGGAAGGCTCCCCGCCGAGAGCACGCGCCCTCGTGCGCCGTCGAGCAGTGCATACGACACCACGACGCCCCCCATGAACTTCAGCGGGATGTGCCGGCTGATCCGGAGAAGAAGTTCTTGCGCACGTAGGAGGCGCCACCCGCCAGGACGAGCTCCACGAGGAGCACAACCGTCCCTTCATCGAGCGCGCGCTGCACCGCTTCTTCGCCCAGGATGCGCGCCACGAAAGGTTCGTTGATGGCCCCAGCCGAGCCGCCAAGGGCGGCCAGCAGACCATCGGCAAGCGCGGCGGCGGCGCGCAGCTGGTTGACCACCGACGCCCTTTGATCGGCTGACGACCCAGCGGCGAGCTGCCGGGCCCTCGCCAAGACCTCTGCCTGACGGTCGGCCAGAGTGAGCACGTCGTGAACCACACCTCTCTCGAGTGTGTCGCCGACGGAGCCGTCAGAGCCACTCGCGGCAACCCTCGCAGTCGCCCCGCCGCGATACACCGAAGGCAGCGTCGTCGCCATGCCCTTGCTCTGGATCGCCCCCGCCACGGCGAAGAGCAGCTGTCTTTCGGGCACCGGCAGCGTGACCCCGGACGGCGTGAAGTCGGGTGCCCGCGAGAACCCGAGGAGCTTGGTAACTGCGTCCACCGCGCCGCCGGCGACCCACACGGCGGCGGCGATCTCCTCGCCGGCGATGCCGCATGCGTTCGGAAATAGGCTCGGGAGCAGACAGACGGTCGGCCGCGCCGAGCGCCTCGGCTAGCCTGTTCATGACCGTCTCTTTCTGGATGTTAAGAGGCAAGGTCGTCGAAGGTGGGCGGGTGGGCGGCTGGGAACACGGCCACCGGGCTCTCCAGGCTTGTCGCGTGAACCATCGCGGCCAGCTTCTCCACCACGGTGGCCAGGGCGACGGCGGCGAGGAGGCCGACTCCGTCTGCGGCGCCCTCCTTGAGCTGCACCGCACCTGAGTAGGGGCCTTCCGGGACGGCGGCGATGGCATCTTCCAGGCCGTCGCCTGCGCGTCTACCTGGGCCTTGGCGGCCGCGGCCGCGGCCTGCTCGGCGTCCGCCGCGGCTTTCGCAGCGTCGGCCTTGAGCTTGGCCGCCGCCGCAACCTCCTCGGCCAGCCGGTCCGCGGCCTGGGGCCCAGGGTTGACGCCGTCGCTCGTCACGCTGTCGTTTGTAACGTCGTCGCCGATAGCGCCGAGACTCGAGTCGGCGCTGCTCGTGTCACTTGACGCCATGGCAGCCTCCAGTGTGCGAGATGGTACGTCGTACGACTTCTACGACACACCCTTATACACCTCGCGCAACGGCGGCGCCGGTTGCTCCTCGAAGGCTCCCCACTCTTGGTTGCCCGGGATGTAGTAGCTCGGGCAGATGAAGCGAAGATGTTGGCGAACTTGTGCGCCCGCGCGAGCTCCGCGTCGCTCGCCGCCTTCTCGGCGGCGAGCTGGCCGCCGAAGACCTCGTTGAAGTACTGCTCGGCGGCCTGGCGCCGAGTTGCCTCGTCGGGGTACTCGTCGCGGATTTCGGCGCAGCTCACCGGCGTCCAGCCAGTGGCCTCCGCACTCGGGACATTCGTCAACCGTCACGCCACGCTTGGCACTGAAGAAGTGGCGCATCATCACCACGTGATCGGGGCAGTGCGGGCACTTGTAGCGAACCGTCTGATCAAGGGTAACGTCGGCCGCCCGGGACAGGTCGAGCAGCTCGTCGCCGGTGTACTCGTTGGGTTCATCCAACTTCCTGAGCTCGAACGCGTCGAACCAGATGCCGCCACATCCGTCGCGGCACACGTCGAGTCTACACCCCCCGCCGTCATGCGACTGAGAGTGCAGGTGACACGTGGGACATTCCATTGGAGACCCCTTTCTCGTCGGCTGGCTGCCACAGCATAGTCGCGGCCGCGTTGCGCATCCAAGCGCGACGTCGTGCCTGGCCCCTGGCTTGCACACCTGCGCCCCGCCCGGTGGTCGGCACACCTGCCACGCTGGCAGTTGCCCGCGCAGGGCAAAGTCCCTAGGATGATAGGCAGACGTGGTTGGCACACTCGAACCACGGCGACTGCGGAGTCCCTGTTCGAGGGGCTGAGAGGGCGCTTCCGTAGCGCCGACGCATACCACCTGACCGCCCGTGCCGGGCGGCGGCGTCGAATCGGCGCTGCTGGATAGTGCCAGCGAAGGGAGACGAACTCATGGCGCATGGCGCATCCCTCCGCTCCGACGGACCGCACTCGTGTGCGGCCGGCGACGCGCCTGGCCCGGCGATCGCGGTACGGCGAGCGCTCACGGCGGCGAGCGATCGTCGCGGCGGCCGGTGGCCGACCCGCGCTACGAATGAGGAGGATGCAGGCCATGACTAGCGACAACCGCAAAGACGAAGACACTGGACTTCAGTTCTCGATCTATCCGCTGCGACAGACCGATATCGACACGCCTATCAGGGCGGCGATCAACGCCGCCGCGCAGGCGGGCGTAGAGGTGACAGTGGGCAGATTGAGCACGTTGGCGGAGGGCGCCGAGGACGCCGTGTTCGCGGCCGCGCGGGCTGCCTTCGACGCCGCCGCGTCGTCTGGCCCCACCGTCATGATCGCCCACCTTCACCTCGCGTATCCCCAGCCCTGAGACGGTGGCCGAGATTCAGAGCGAAGTGGGCCCATGAGCACCCACGAAGACCATGCCGAAGTGGGCGCGAGGTCGGGTCTCGGGTGGTTGTCGTCGTGGAGTACGCGAGACATCGTCGTGGCCGCGGTGCTGGCCGTAGCGGTGGGCGTGATCTTCTGGGTGTGGGACCTGCTCTGGGCGGTGGCCTTTGGGGCGATCCCGTTTCCCTTCAGCTACCTGCTTGTCGGTCTCTGGATGGTCGGCGGCATCCTCGTTCCCTACGTCATCAGGCGACCCGGCGCCGCGCTCGTAGGAGAGTTGGTGGCGGCGTTCGTGAGCATGATCATGGTCAACCAGTGGGGCGTGCTAGTGATGGTGAGCGGCCTTGTGCAAGGGGTGGGCGCCGAGCTGGTGTTCGCCTCCGGGCGTTGGCGCACCTACTCGCTACCCGTGATGTTGGCGGCGGGAGCGGTGGCCGGCGTCTTCAGCATCCTCAACGACAGCTTCTTCTACAGCTACTGGCACATCTACACGGTGGGCTCGATCCTGACCGGCGTGGTCCTGGTGGCCGTGAGCGGGGCTGTGCTCGGCGGCGCGCTCTCCAAGATCATCGCCGACCTGTTGGCCAGAACCGGGGTGTTGTCGGGGCTCGCGATCAGCAAGGGCGCCGCGCGACGCATAGGGTGACGGTCCGTAGAACGGCGGTGCCACGAATGACGGCGCAACGGTGATCGACGCCCGACACATCAGCTTCCGCTACCCGGAGCGCTTGAAACCGGCGCTGAACGACGCCAGTTTCAGGGTGGCCGCCGGCGAGTCGCTGCTCGTGCTCGGGCCCAGCGGCTCGGGCAAGAGCACGCTCACCCTCTGCCTCGATGGGATCATCCCCCATCTGGTGGCCGGCGAGTTCGACGGCACGCTGACGGTGGCGGGCCTCGCCACGAGCGAGCATCCCGTGCACGCCATGGCTCGGCACGTCGGGCTCGTGTTCCAAGATCCTGAGGCGCAGTTCTGCACTCTTACGGTGCAAGACGAGGTCGCCTTCGGCCTCGAGAACCTGCGCACGCCCGCGGCAGCCATAGACGGCAGGGTCGCCGCGGCGCTCGCCGCCGTGGGCCTCCGCGACCTCCGCGAGCGGCGCCTCGACACGCTCTCCGGCGGCAGAAGCAGCGCGTGGCCCTGGCCTCCGTGCTGGCTCTGAATCCCGACGTGGTGGTGCTCGACGAGCCCTCGAGCCAATCTGGACCCGGTGGGTACGCGTGAGCTGTTCAGCCTGCTCAAACGTCTGGCCGCCACGCGCCGGCGCACCATCGTGGTGATCGAGCACAAGCTCACCGAGATCGTCGACTGGATCGACAGCGTGCTGGTGCTGGGCCCCGGCGGCGAGGTGCTGTTCCGCGGCAGCCCTCGCGAAGCGTTCTACGAGGCGGGGGAGGGCGTGGAGCAGATCGGCATCTGGCGTCCCCAGCCGGCCGTGCTTGCCCGCCAACTGCGGCAGATGGGCTGGGAGGTTGCGGGAGAGCCCCTGACCGTGCGGGAGGCGGTCTCGGCGCTGGCCGACACGCCCGGGCTGGTGGAGCGGCTGCGGCGGCCGCGGCCGGCCTCGGCGAGAAGGGCCGGCTGGTGGCCGGCGCCGGGCGTGAAGAGGCTCTGGCCGGCCCCGAGGAGATCCTGGCCGTGCGGGGACTCAGCTTCGCCTACCCCGCCGGGGACGTGGTGCTCCACGACCTGTCGTTTGGCCTGCGCAGCGGTGAGTTCGCCGCGCTGGTCGGCGAGAACGGCGCGGGCAAGAGCACCTTGGCCGCGCTCCTCTCCGGCGTGATAAGGCCGCCGTGCGGGACGGTGTACCTCCGGGGGGTCGACGTAACGGCGCTCCCCGCCCGCACCTTGAGTGCCGCGGTGGGCCACGTCTTTCAGAACCCGGAGCACCAGTTCGTCGCCGACACGGTACGCCGGGAGGTCGCCTACAGTCTGGCGCAATCCAGACGGCGCGCGTTGAGCCCGCAGCAAGAGGCTCTCGTTGAGGCGACGCTGTGCCGCTTCGGCCTCGAGAGGCTGTGCGCTGCCGACCCGTTCACGCTGAGCCAAGGCCAGAAACGGCGCCTGAGCGTGGCCGCCATGCTGGTGCGCGGACAGTCCGTCCTCTTCCTCGACGAGCCCGCCTTCGGCCAGGACCGCATACAGGCGACGCGGCTCCTGGAGATGCTGCGAGAGCTGTGGCGCGAGGGGCACACCGTGGTGGTGCTTACCCACGACATGGAGCTCGTCGCGGAGTACGCCCAGGAGGTGCTGGTGCTGCGCCACGGGCGGCTCCGCTTTCGAAGGTGGCCCACGCGACTTCTTCGCCGACGACGGCCTGGTGGCCGCGGCGCAGCTGGGACGGCCGGCGTTGGCCGATCTTGGCGCCGAGATGCAGCGCGCTTTTCACACCCAACCCGGCTTGCTGACGAGCGCCGACTTCCTCGCCAGCGGCCGGCGCGATGACCGCGGCCGCGCGCGATGACCTACCTCGAGCGGCGCAACCCTGCCATCAAGCTGCTTACCCTGCTCATCGTCTTCGTCGGCCTCACCCTGGTGTTCGATCCAGTGACCCCGGCCGTGTTTCTCGCCCTCGCGTTCGCCGCCGGGAGGGGCCTGGGAGGCGTCTCTGCGGCTGATCCTGCGCGTGCCCGTTCCTCGCGGGACCATCGGGATCTTCCTCAGCCGACATCCTGTTCGGCAGGGCCAACGCGGGGGCGGCGGCGCTCTTCTCCGTCGGCGCCGTGCGGGTGACGCTCCCCGCCCTGCGCACGGCTGCCTCGTTGAGCTTGCGCATCCTCTCGTTCGCGGCCTTCAGCGTGGTGTTCGTGAAGACTACCGAGGCCTCGGATTTGATCCTCAGCCTCGTCCATCAATGCCGGCTGCACTACCGACTGGCCTACGGGATCATGGTCGGCTGCCGGACCTTGCCGCTCCTGCAGGGTGAGTACGAGACCATCCGCGCCGCGCATCGCGTGCGGGGCGTACGCGAGGGCAAGGGCCCACTGGGCTTGTGGAGCAGGGTGAGACGCTACGCGGTACCACTCCTCGCCGGTGCGGTGAGGCGCGCCAACCGCGTCGCCCTCGCCATGGATGCGAGAGCTTTCGGCGCCTTCCCCGAGAGAACCTATCGCCGCACCATGCAGGTTCGCGCCGCCGACTGGCTCTTCATGGGCTGCACGGTGGCGGCCTCGGCCGGCCTCATCCTGGCGCTGTGGTTCGCCGGGCTGGCCCGTTTTGGCGTGGGAGTGTGACGGCCGGCTGAGACCCTTGACGGGCTCGCCCTGCTGCGACAGCACGCCGAGCAGCACCGCCCGCATGGAGGGCGTAGAAAATGAGGATGCGCTTGGGTCTGCCACCGCCTGGCAGATGCTGGCGTGCAAGAAGTTTTACTTCTCGCCTGAGGCGCTCGTCCACGGTGATGCGTCCTCCCTGGCGACCTGCCGACCATTGCCGACAAGGATATGAGGGTCGGCATTCGCCATCGTGCCGGCCGTGGTGGTGACGGCGGCGCGTCAGCCGCCCAGTCTCAGATAGGAGTGCGATTCGGCTGCGCCGTGGAATAACCGGGACGAAACTGCTGAGGAGTTCGGAGGCAAGATGCTCACGCTCTATCAGGCCGAATGGTGCGCCTACTGCCACCGCGTGCGGCAGGTGATGACGGAGCTGGGCCTCACCTACACCACCGTGAACGTACCGGCCGAGCGCGAAGAGAGGGCCGAGCTTGTGGCCATCTCCGATCAGCCGGGCATACCCACGTTGCAGGACGGCGACCGGGTCCTCAGCGACTCTGACGAGATCATCGAGTACCTGCGCGCGACCTACCCCGCGCCGCCCGACGCCGAACAGCACGCCGCCCAGGGCGCTTGGCGCGCGGCCGGAATGATCTCTCTGCCGCCGCAGGCCGCGCTGGCGCGGCTCAAGGAGCTCCTGGACGACAAGGGGTTCAAGATCGTCGCCCAGATCAAAGGCACCAAGATCAGCAATCGTCTCCCTGGCGACTACATCCTGCTGCAGGTCGTGGTGCCCGTCGCTGCCGTCAAGGTGCTCGAGCTCGACCCCCTCGCCCCGGCCGCGGTGATGCTGCCGATGGCCGTGATGCCCACCGGGGACGGTCGTAGCGTCGTGGCCTCAGCCGACCCGGTGGCGGAAGTCCGGCTTCTCGGCGAGCTGCCACTCATAAAGATTCAGACCGCCGTGAAGGAGCGCTTGGCGGAAGTACTCGACGAGCTCTGAGGTATGGACCGCCCGACGGCTCTCGGCTCGGCGCGCGGAGGACGCTCAACTCATCCACCTCCAGGAGGCTTCACCCTGACCCCCTCTGCGTCGCGAACCAGCCGCGCCGCGTACAGCTCGGTGCGCTTGTCTCTGATCGTCCACACCAGCCAGCGGTCGCCGGCGACCAGAAGATCGGGAGCCTGGCCGCGGGTGGCGGTCAGCGCGATGACGAACTGCCTCTGGTTGTGCGCGAGACGGCCGCCAACCACGTCGATGGCGCCGGCCCTTTCAGGACGGCGCTCTACCCATATGGCCAGGTCGCCGGACACCACCGGTGGGACCTCGCCGGCGGCGAAGCCTGAGAGCTTGACGACGCGGTGCGCGCCGAGGTAACTGGCGCATACCGAATCTGGTGTCAGCTCCGGAGCGCCGGCGGCGCGCTGTTTCCACACCACCACGCGAGCCCCTGCCGCAAAACCGTCGATGGCCGGCGCAGCCGCGGCTACCGATCGTAGCCGCGAGACGGCGTCCCACCAAGCCAGTGCCTGATCCGCTCCGCCGACTCCGCACGGCTCCACAGAGAAGACCCGCGCCCCCGACACGGCGAGCATGCCATCGTCGGGCCCCGACCCTGAGCCGACACGCTGGGGCGATCCGCCGCCGACGCCGCAGGAGAAGATGCCCGCATCGCGTCCTCGCAGCGGCAACCCCTGCCCGGCCAGCACGCTGCGGGCGTCGTGCCAGGCCGCTTGCCGCCCGTCGAAGACGAGCCCACTCATCGCCGGGCCATAGTCCCCTGTATCGCTAGCGGCACCCCACTCGAGCCGGGTAAGCCGTCGCGGCGTGAGCAAGCCGCGATTGGCCACGCAGATGCGCGTGCCGATCAGCGTGGTGCCGCCGGCGACGGCTCGCCGCACACTCGTGTCGATCCAGGCCACGCGACGCCCCGCAAGCGCCCATTGATCGATGCGGCGACGCGCAAACAGGGCCGTGAGCCACGCGTCCACGGTGGTTCGGCCGGTGCACAGGTTGATGCGAGACACAGCGCCGGCGACCACATGGCCCGAGCGCGGCGGCTCACTTGGCAGGCGCCAGAAGACGTTGTCGCCCGCCGCCACGACCTGGGCATTGAGCGGCAGCGTGGCCACGTGAAACGCCGCGGAGGCCGCGAGGATCTGCGGCCGCGACTGCGGCGAGGTTGCGCGCGGCGACGGCTGTGCCCTGCATCCGGCGGTGCCGCACACCATGACGGCCACGATGGCCGCCATGACCGACAGAGTGATGCTTCGCCGGATCTTCACGTGCCCTCCTTCTGCGGCTGAATCTTGTACACCCGCACGGGGGAGTACTTAGCGGCCGAGTCGCCCTCGATGTCTTGGAAGAAAGGGTTGTCGACGACGAGGGTGCATCTCGTGGCGGTGGCATGCATGCCGGTGAACCAGGCACCCTGCGTGTCATTGACGGTGCGGGCCACTCGAAAGCGTGTCCGCGAGTCCAGGTCGTAGCCGTCGACACCGCTGGTGACCGGCCCCGAGATCTGGAAGAAGAGGTAGTGGCCCACGAAGCAAGGCTCGATGGCGCTACGCGCCAGGAGCCGAGGACGCCCGGGCAGCTCGAGCGCGAACAGATCGCTGCCCGCCATATCGCCATCCCAGGCCACCGCCCAGGCGAGCCAGCGGCCGTGCATGGCGACGAGCTTCTCGAGCGCGCGACGGTTGTGCAGCTTGATCACCGCGAGCAGACGACCGTCGGTCTGTGCGTACACACGGACCCGCAGCGGATACTGGCCGCGGCGACACAACTCGCTGACCCACACCCTGCCGTCGGCGATGCCGACGCTGGGAAACGGCAGCCGACTCGGTGAGCGCCGCACAAAGAGCCGGCGATGACAAGCCAGATCGGTCACACCGAGGAAGCCGCGCGGGTTCCTCTGGGCGCCCTCGTTGACGCTCCAGGCCAGAACGCCGCCCGCGAGCTCCCAGAGTGGCCGAGAGCGCGTCGACGTAAACCCCTTGTCGACGAGGAACGGTTCGCCGATCGTCAGGTCGTCGGCCCGGACCGGCGCGGCGTACAGGTACCAGTGCACGGGACGCACGGTGTCGTCGCCGCCGCCGACCTCCTCCCATACCATCCAGGTGTCGGAGAGCCGCACCTCCATGACCAGGCAGCCGCGCACGGCGCTCACCGGTCCCGGCAGGGCCAGGCGCAGCGTGCCACGGTCGAGGTTGAAGAGGTAGATGCAGTAGTAGGGATAGGACTGCGACTGGTGGATGAGCGCCGCCAGGCGATCGCTGTAGTCGTACACGGCGAGGTCGCTCGGCAGCCGGTACTGGCGGCAGGCGAGCACCGCATGGGCTGCGGGGATCTTCTGATCGCGCTGCCGATACGGGTACGTCGCGGTGGTGCCCGGCGCCGGTAGCGCCGGAGAGGTCGGGACCGGAGAGGTCTGGACCACAGCGGGTGGGGCCGGAGCGGCCACGGCGACCGACGCGAGCAAGCCCGACCGGCACGGTTGAGGGGCAGCGGGTCGCGGGCGGTGAGCAGCCCTCGACCCGCAGCCCCAGCCGAGCAAGACCGCCGCGACTACCACACCGGCAACCAGATACGTGCGTCGGAGCGTTGGTGGCGACTCGGGCATGATCCATTACTCCGCGGCCGTGGCCTCAGTAGATCAGGAAGCGACGGTCGGCGGGCGTCGTGGCCTTGAGCACCCCGTCCGCCACTTGGCCACGCGGATACCACTGATGGCCGTAGGTCTGGCCGCCGTCTGAGTAGTAGTCGGCCTCGTTGAACGAGTCGTTGATGCGGATCTGGTTGCAGCGCGGGCTGGTGGCCTGCCAGTCGTACGCCTCAGTGGTGATGATGTTCTGCCCTGTTTGCAGGGGTTTTCTGTACCCCGTGTCACGCCTGTTCGCCACGTCTCGTCACGCTTCGCGACGGGGCCATTTTGGCAGACTTTGGCAGCAAGAGAGCGTCTATGCAGACCACCACACCGCGGGAGCGGCCGCTGGCGCTGTAGCGCCTCAGACACTGCACGACGCGCGGGGCCCGGCTTCGGCTGGGCCCCTCGCGTTCACGCTCACCACTTGACCATCGGTCGGCGGAATGGTCAAATATGGTATCAGAGAAAGGGACAGGTAACCACCAATATTAGAATATCGTGCGGCATTTGCAGCATAAAACCGTCGACTGAAACGGACAGTGATGGCGTCATTAGAGAGGGAATATGAGAGGACGCACCCTTTCATCGCGTTCAAGGTCGACCTGAGCGACTGTGACGATCGCCAGCTATGGATGCTGTTTGGCGAGGCGAAGTCGAAGTGTGAGCACATCAACGGTGCCCCACTGCATCCCGACACCGCTCGGGAGGTGAATCAGGTCTACTTGACCAAGGGCGCTCATGGCACTACCAGCATCGAGGGCAATACGCTTTCCGAGGAGCAGGTTCGCCAAATTGTGGATGGTCAACTGAAGCTTCCAAAGTCGCGAGAGTATCAGGCCAAAGAGGTCGAGAACATCGTGCAGGCCTATGGGGTAATTGTGGACGATATCCTTGAGAGCCGCCCGATGTCCGTCACTCCCGAGCGCGTGAAGACGTTCAATGCCATGGTTCTCGATGGCCTCGAAGTCGAAGATGGCGTGACACCAGGGGCTTGCCGCGCTCATGCTGTGGGTGTCCTCGGCTACCGCGCGGCCCCGGCGGAGGATTGCGAGTACCTCCTGGAGCGCATGTGTTCGTGGCTCGAAGAGCTACTTGAGGGCATCGAACCGAAGAACGATCTCTCCACTCGGTTCGTACATACTGTTCTCATTGCTGTGCTTGCCCACCTCTACCTTGCCTGGATCCACCCCTTCGGCGATGGGAACGGCAGGACGGCTCGCCTCCTTGAATTCCAGATCTTGGTCTCCTCGGGCCTCATCTCCGTACCAGCTGCTCATGTGCTCAGCGACCACTACAATCTCACTCGCGACAAGTACTATCGGGAACTCGACCGTGCCGGCCGGTCGGGAGGGAAGCTTGGGCACCTCCTCATGTACGCACTTCAGGGCTTCGTCGACGGACTGGCTCAGCAGATTGACCGCATCCGGCAGCAGCAGCTAGAGGTCACGTGGCAGAACTACGTTCACGACCTGTTCAAAGGTAAGGAGACTCCTGCCAAGAGCAGGCGACGCAGGCTCGCACTCGCGCTACCCGATGACTGGGTGAATCGCTCGGAGATCCTCGAGATCAGCCCTCGCACCGCCGCCGACTATGCGACCAAGGGGCCCAAGACGCTATCAAGGGACTTGAACGAGCTCAAGAAGATGCACCTCGTCATCATCCACAAGGAATTCGTGCTGGCAAACCGCTACCTCATCGAGGCGTTCTTGCCTCTGCGCGCCAAGAGCACGGTTGAAGACGACCAGCCGCCGCGGACTCGTCTCCTCTACGGGGCCCGTAGCTAGTCGGCCTGCCCACGGGCGTGCGGAACACCCTATGATGCGTCGGCGCCGCTCTGAGCCTGCTAGGTAGCCGTTCACCGGTCTGGGCGGGCACCTGACTTTGTCTGTCAAACTCCCGCGTGAAGTAGGCTCAGCGTCAGTCTGGGCGTTGTGGCACCGAGGAGGATCAGATGGAGGCGTTGCAGCCGATTGTCGCCGATCTCGAACAGATGGGGCAGGTCGTCGAGCAGGGCATCGTGAGCAAGTCGATCGTCGAGAACGAGCACCACAAGATCATCCACTTCACACTGGCGCCGGGCCAGGAGCTGAGCGAACACACCGCGAGCGTTCCCGCCGTGATCAATGTGCTGCGCGGCGAGGGGCGCGTGGTACTCGCCGGTGTAGAACACGAGGCTGGCCCCGGCAAGCTCTACTACATGCCGGCCAACCTCACCCACGCGGTGCAGGCGGACGGGGAGCTCGTCTTCCTGCTGACCATGTTCCGCACGTAGCGGGAGGCCTGGGGCAACGGCGGTCTGCACGGGCGGTCGCCCCAGCGCCGCCTTGCCTAGCGTGCGTACGGTAGGCGGATCTCCTGGTGCCCAAGAGTACCTACAGATTTGGTGGCGACGCGAGGGTCGTCATCGTGCCTCGCGGATGGGGAGCAACCAGCCGAGCGCATCGCCGCGCTTCATGGTCCGGAGTGGCAGTCGCGAACGACCACGGCGCATCACAACAGATGATGCGCGGCCTCAACTTCGAGGCTGATTGACTGCCAAAGCGAGTCCAGTGTTAATCGCCGACTGGCTGCAGCGGCCGATCTCATTCACCAGCAGGTCGCTACCGTCTTGCGAGCAGTACCACACGACAAACGTCTGCGCGCCCGAGTAGCGGACGTTCACCCCGATGACGCCCTCCCGCCGACGCTTCAGTCACGAGCCCTTGGGGGCGATGACAGCTTCGCCGACCACCCAGACACGGGTTCACTACCCGGTGCCCGCCTGCTTGGCAGCGCCTTTCTTGCGAGCGCCTTTCTTGCGAGCGCCCTTCTTGGCGTTCCCGCCCTTCTTGTCGCCGCCCTTCTTCTGAGCCGCCACGGGTGGTCACCTCCTTTAGCTTTGCCCGCATGACAGTTCCCCAGCAACACTCTATCGCGGGCCAAAGGTGTCGTTGCCGTTCGGCGCACACGCGAAGACCTGCTCGGCAATTCTCACCGGCGCGCGTCACGGAGGACATCGGAGACTCACTAGTTATCCTTCGGGTCGCTAAGGACCATCCAGCACGGTCGGCCCTAGTTGGCAGTTCTAGGCCGTTTGCAGGACTTTCATTAGCCCGCCCGTTGGCTCTCGTCGGCTCCTCTGGCTCCTCTCGGAGGGCGCCGGCTCGCGCGTGGAGTACAAACGGAGTACGAAGCCAGACTGTTCGTCGGGTTGCCAGACGCCCCAGAAGATAGAGTGGCCGCAGCCTTGGCGCCAACCCGCCTCTTGCAGATTGGCTAGACTCAGGACAACGGCCAAGGAGGAAGCGTGCAGGAGGGCATCCGCTGCCTCTCCGCCCAGTTCTACACTCTCGACCAGCTCGGCGAGCGCCGCGACGGCAGACTCGTGCGGGGCGACGGACGGGGCTTCGTCCTGACCGCCGCCGGCGCAACCCACTGCAGCTACGAGGAGGGCGCCATCGTCGCCGCTCACCCTCACCCCGCCCAGGCCTTGCTGGCCACGCTCTATCCCTGGATCCTGGGCGCGCCGCAGCCGGGCTCCCGACCGGCCCGGCCTTTCCGAGCTCGCGGTGGCCGAGATCGAGGCCGCCGGTCGCAGCGACACGGTGTGCTGGCGGGCCTACGATCGCGGGCTCTGGGCGGCCGCAGAGGCCGGGCTCACGATGGCCGCAGCGGCCGGAGCATCGCCGGTGCCGGTCCGGGAGTGGCGGCAGCTGCTCTGGCTGTGGCGCTTCCGTGAGCTCGGTGACCGCCTGCAGGGTCGCCCTGAAGGGAGCCTCACGCGCGTCCCCTACGGCCTCGAGGCGATCACCGATCGCCACCTCGTCTTCTTCCCCGTGGTCGATCAGTGCGTGCCCGAGATCGTGCCGGGCAGATGGCGCTCCCCTGCGCAGAGCTTGCTGGCAGGCGAGCCCAAGGAGAGCCTCCTATTCCGCAGGCCGGCGGCCGAGCTGAGCCTCTAGTCGAGCCTCGCTACCAGCCGCGCCAGAGGTGTGACGGTATGGTCGTGCGCGTCGATCGACGCGGTGGGCCCTTCATGTGTGTCACCGAACAGCAGCGTGAATCAGCGGTGGGCGCAGCGCTCAGGCGCTGTGGCCGCCCGGAGGCTTTCTCACGGTCGTTCTGTCGTCGCCATCGCGAGGCGTTGCCGGAAGATGGTGAGATCTTCCCGGACCCGCAGGACCCCGCCGTGGCGCATGGTGAGGACGCCGCAGTTGACGTCGCCCTCAGGCCCACGGCGCGTAGCGGCTTTGAAGAAGGCGATCTCCTCAAGGTTCACGATGATGTCGCTGGCTCCCGTAGCCCCTTCTTCGCTCAGCTCGATGAACTTCATGTCGATGCTCCTCGATCGCACTCAACTCGGCGTCACCCTCGATGCCGCGCCGGACGATGTCATGGTAGAGCGCCACGGCGGCGTCGGTCGAGCCCTGCTTCGTGAGGGCTGTGGCCAGCGTAGCGCCGAGGAGCCCTGAGGCGCCCGCCCCCACCGGCCCCCGGTACGATGGTGTCGCACCTGCGCTAGACCCCGACGTCAGCGGTCGTCTGGAGACGCTCTGCCGGGTCGCTGCGCGCCCCGGGCGGGCTGCGCTCGTTCGGCGCAAGGCACCAGATCGACGCCGGCGCGGCGCAGCGCTCCTGGGCCATACTTGGCGCGCACGGCATCGACGGCGGCGTCGCAGGCGAGGTCAGACGAGGCCGCCTCCTCGAACCCGAGCTGGCGCTCCGCGCCGGCGAGGCCGCTCAGGCTGAGGCCGAGGAGGCGCAGCTTCTCGCCGGGAGGGTGCGCCGCCCTGAGCAGCGCCAGGGCGGCCTCGTAGATGACCTTGGTTCTGCTCGTTTCAGCGGGCAGGGTGCACTGGCGGCTGCGCGTGCGGAAGCCCGCGTCGCGCAGCTTCAGGGTGAGCGTGCGGCAGGCGTAGCCCTGGCGGCGCAGCTCAGCCGCCGTGCGGTCGGCAAGGTCGAGCAGCGTCGAGGCGAGCAGCTCGGGATCGGCGGTGTCAGCTGCGAAGGTCAGCTCATGGCTCAGCGACTTGGGCGCCGCGTGGGCGGCGTGCACGACATCGTCAGTGCCCCCGACCGCCATCTCCTTGAGGGCGGCGGTGCCAGCCGCAGTGAACGAGACCGCGAGCAGCTGCTGGGGCGCGTCCTGGAGCTCGCCGATGGTGGCGATGCCCAGGGCGGCGAGGCGCTGCTGGCTCACCGGGCCGATGCCGGAGAGGGCGCCCACGGGCAGGGCGCGCAGGCGCCCCGGCACGTCGGCGATGGTGAGGGTCGTAAGCCCGCCTGGCTTCTCGAGCTCACAGGGGAGCTTGGCCAGCAGGCGCGTGGGGCCGACGCCGATCGAGCAGGAGAGGCCGAGCTCAGCGCGGGTGAGGGACTGGATCTGGCGCGCGATCTCCTGCGGCGCGCCGAAGAGGCGGCCCGAGCCGCTCACGTCGAGGAAGGCCTCGTCGATCGAGACCGGCTCGACGAGGTCGCTGAAACGCGAGAAGAGCGCGAGCAGCTTGCCCTGCGCCGCCTTGTAGGCGGCCATGTCGACGGGCAGGAAGACCCCCTGCGGGCAGAGGCGCAGCGCCTGGGCGGTGGGCATCGCCGTGCGCACGCCGCAGGCGCGCGCCTCGTAGGAGGCGGTGGAGACGACGCCACGGGACTCGGCAGCGCCGCCGACAACCACGGGGCGACCGGCGAGCTCGGGGCGGCGCGCCTGCTCCACGGCGGCGTAGAAGGCGTCCATGTCGATGAGCAGGAGGGCGCGGCTCATTGCCCTCCTCCACCCCCTGCGAGAGAGGCACGCTCACCCTCATGGGAAGGCAGGGTCACCGCTGCCGGCGGCCGCGACGGTGTCACGCGCTCGAGCTCGAGCACGCGGCGCAGGGCGAGACAAGCGGGCTCGAGATGTTCCGGCGCCGGCTCGCGCGTCGTCAGGCCGCGCTGCAGCGCCCTGCCGCCGGCCAGCGCCACCCTGCTGAGCGGCGAGCGCGGCCAGCGTCCGATCAGGCGGAAGAGCTCAAGGGCGACGATGAGCACGACCAGTGAGTAGAGGCCGCCCAGCTGGTCGGCCACGGGGCGGCCGCCGAGCGGCAGGTTGCCGGCGATGAGCAAGGCGACGATGAGCACGACGAGGTTCGTGCCGCAGCGGTCGTGAATGCGGCTGTGGGCCATGACGGCCTCAGGGTCGCTCAGGTCGGTCCCGGCTTCGTAGGCGTTGACCGCCTTGTGCTCGGCGCCGTGGTAGCGCCAGACGCTCGCGCCGAGACCTTGGCGCAGGGCCAGCAGGGCAAAGGCGAAGCTGAGGACCTCGAGCAGGGTGCCAGCAAGCAGCACACTGTGGACCAGGGCGGGCAGGATCACGCCCAGGCAGAGGCTGATGAGCATGGCCAGCCCGAGCCAGGCGAGCAGGGAGGCGGCCGGGCGCAGACCGGTGCGGCGGTGCAGCGGGATCGTCAGGACGACCATCTCGATGAGGGCCATCGCCGAACGCAGGAGCGGCAGGCGCAGCCAGCGGTGACGGGCGAGCAGCGAGCTGACGGGCCCGTCGATGACTGTCCCGTCGGCGCGCGCCAGAGCCCAGAATCGCGGGCTGCGCATGAACACGCCGTTGCCGAAGGCCATGCCTCCGACGCGCAGTGTGCCGTCGCTCACGATCCTGAACCCACGATTACGCCCGAGAGCGAGAGCGCCGAGACGGGGCTTGCAGCAGGAGACGTCATCAGGCCTTCACTATACAGAGTCGCTGCGGCCCATGACTGTCACACCTGGCGGTCCCGGAACGCCTGCACAGGGCCTCGGCGCCGACGAGATGCCGACACCAGCCTGGTTACAGGTCGCCCCGGCTGCCCCTTCGCGTGTTGGCCTCAAAGGAGGGCAACAGGCCGCTCGCGCGCTGCTGGCGCGGAGGCCATCGTTTGCAAGCCTCTGGCGGGGGCCATACCATAGCCACCGCAAAGCGTTAGCACTCTCGCCCCGAGAGTGCCAGATTCCCACCAAAGAAGAGGAGGGTTGCTGCATGAAGCTCAAGCCGCTCGAAGACCGCGTCATCATCAAGGCCGTCAAGGAAGAGGAGAAGACGGCCAGCGGTATCGTGCTGCCCGACACGGCGAAGGAGAAGCCGATGATGGGCGAGGTCGTGGCCGTCGGCGACGGCAAGTGGGACGAAGAAGGCAAGAAGCGCATTCCCGTGGACGTCAAGGCGGGCGACAAGGTCATCTACGGCAAGTACTCGGGCACCGAGTACAAGACCAAGGATGGCGACGAGCTCCTGATTCTGCGTGCCAGCGAGATCCTGGCCGTAATGACGAAGTAGGAAGGCTGGCTGACCGTGGCTAAGGAACTAAGGTACGACGAGAATGCCCGGCGCGCTCTCGAGCGCGGCGTGAACGCGCTCGCCGACGCCGTGAAGATCACCCTGGGCCCCAAGGGCCGCTATGTGGTGCTCGACAAGAAGTACGGCGCCCCGACGATCACCAACGACGGTGTGACCATCGCCCGTGAGATCGAGCTCGAGGACGCCTTCGAAAACCAGGGCGCCCAGCTCGTCAAAGAGGTCGCCACCAAGACCAACGACATCGCCGGCGACGGCACCACCACCGCCACTCTGCTGGCCCAGGCGATCGTGCGCGAGGGCCTGCACAACGTAGCCGCGGGCGCCAACCCGATGGCCATCAAGCGCGGCATCGAGGCCGCGGTCGACGAGGTCGTCGCGGCCATCAAGAAGGAGTCCAAGGAGATCTCCGGTAAGGAAGAGATCGCCCGCGTGGCCACCATCTCCGCTCGCGACCGGGCGGTGGGCGACGTCATCGCCGATGCCATCGAGAAGGTCGGCAAAGACGGCGTCGTGAACGTCGAGGAGTCGCAGACCTTCGGTCTCGACCTCGAGTTCACCGAGGGCATGCAGTTCGACAAGGGCTACCTGAGCCCCTACATGATCACCGATCCCGAGCGCATGGAAGCCGTGCTCGAGAACCCCTACATCCTGATCGCCAACCAGAAGATCGGCGCCATCCAGGATCTGCTGCCGGTGATCGAGAAGATCGCCCAGTCGGGCAAGCAGCTGCTGATCGTCGCCGAGGACGTCGAGGGCGAGGCGCTCGCCACCCTCATCGTCAACAAGCTGCGCGGCACGTTCACGGGCATCGCCGTGAAGGCCCCGGGCTTCGGCGACCGCCGCAAGCGCATGCTCGAAGACATCGCCATCCTCAGTGGCGGCGAGGTCATCACCGAGGAGCTGGGTCTCAAGCTCGAGAACACGCAGCTCGGGCAGCTCGGTAGCGCCCGCAAGATCGTGGTGACCAAAGACAACACCACGATCATCGACGGCGCCGGCGACAGCGAGGCCATCAAGGGCCGCATCAAGCAGATCAAGAGCGAGATCGAGAACACCGACTCCGATTTCGACCGCGAGAAGCTCCAGGAGCGTCTCGCCAAGCTGGCCGGCGGCGTGGCCGTCGTCAAGGTCGGCGCGGCCACCGAGGTCGAGATGAAAGAGACCAAGCATCGCGTCGAGGACGCCCTTAACGCCACCCGCGCCGCTCTCGAAGAGGGCATCGTACCGGGCGGCGGCGTGGTGCTCATCGCCGCTATCGACGCTATCAAGGTCGACAAGAAGTCCGACGACGTCGACTTCCGCGCCGGCAAGCAGATCATCGCCCGCGCTCTTCGAGGAGCCGCTGCGTCAGATCGCCGAGAACGCCGGCATGGAGGGCTCTGTCGTGGTGAACCACGTCAAGGGCCTCAAGAAGGGCGAGGGCCTGAACGCCGAGACCGGCGTGTACGAGGACCTGGTCAAGGCCGGCATCATCGACCCCGCCATGGTTACCCGCTCGGCGTTGCAGAACGCTGCCTCGATCGCCAAGAACATCCTCACCACCGAGTGCATTGTGGCCGACAAGCCCGAGCCTTCCGCGGCCGGTGGCGGCGGCATGCGGGCGGCATGCCTCCAGGGATGATGTGAGCCGGGGAGCTAGTACAGATCCCCTTTCGCGTCGCGGCGG